>PBKS01000025.1 GCA_002722155.1 Chloroflexota bacterium | reverse complement strand
CGATACACTTTTTGAACAGGGACAGCATATTTAAACCTGCTCAATAACCCTAAGAACTTAAAAATATAAACATGAAGTTAGTCTGTATAAAATCTATAGAATTATGATGCAACAGCATTCGCCATAACTTCTAGAACGTAGTCTATATCTTTCGAATCTACTCCATAATGGGTTACAAATCTCCATCTAGCATAAGGGGAGGCCCCTTTTATTCCTTCCGCCTCCAATTTTTTGATCAACTCATTTTTATTAGGATGATCCACTTCAAAGAAAACCAAATTGGTATCTACCGTAGCGGGATCAATGGAGATCCCGTCTATTTTAGACAGCCCTTCTGCCAATTTCTTTGCGTTCGCATGATCCTCTGCCAGCCTATCAACCATTTGATCGAGAGCCACAATACCCGCCGCTGCTAGAAATCCAGCTTGCCGCATTCCCCCACCCACCATTTTCCTCCATCTCCTAGCTTCATCGATGAATTCATTTGTCCCAGCCACAATAGAACCAACTGGACAGCTAAGCCCCTTTGACAGGCAAAAACTCACCGTATCCGCCTCTTTCAACATCTCATCAACTGGGGTTTCTAATTTAACAGATGCATTGAATATTCTTGCTCCATCGACATGAAGCGGCAATTCGTTTGCATGCGCCACGTCTGCGATTGATTTGGTGTCTTGAGGGGTAAGCACTCTTCCTCCGCAATTATTTTGAGTGTTTTCAATAGCCACCACAGCAGTATGGGGATTGTGATTGTTCGTTGAATCCCGTATTGCTTCTTCAACTTCCAAAGGATCAAGCATACCTCGACTGTCATTCTTCACTGTATGATAGGAAACTCCTCCTAGGGCCGCTGCACCCCCTGCCTCTGAACGAAAAATATGGGCTTTGTCACCAAGAATAATTTCGTCGCCTCTTCTACAATGTGATAAGACTGAGATGAGGTTACCCATCGTTCCACTAGCCACAAACACAGCAGCTTCTTTACCTACCTTCGCCGCCGCAATTTCTTCAAGTTTATTCACTGACGGATCGTCATTAAATACGTCGTCACCAACCTTTGCTTTTGCTATTGCTTCTCTCATTTCTGGCGATGGGTGAGTAACGGTATCGCTTCTAAGATCGACTTCAGTCATATTTTCCACCCAATTTATAGAATTTGTCTTTATAGTTTTGCGTATTGATTCTAGCAACGGCCTCTATCAATTACTATACTTAAATTTAATTTAGGCCACCGATACAAATCTCCAATTGATGTAGCAAGGTGAATTGATGAGTGAAACAATTAAAAAACTGACAACATTATCAACGGAAAATTCAGAATTGGAATCCTTACTTGAAATTCCAGACACCCAAACCAAACCTCCATGTGTAATCCTTTGCCACCCGCATCCTCGATATGGTGGAAACATGTTTGACACTTTGATTAATGACATTTCAACTCACCTCCTGAACAGTGGCATCGCAACATTGCGATTTAATCAAAGAGGAGTTGGGATGAGTACTGGGGAACCAGGAGACGGTCCAAAAGAATTGGCAGACACACAAGCCATTGTAAATCTAACCGCTGTCAACCCTAAAATAGACGGGAGCCGATTGGGTATACTTGGATACTCATTTGGAGCCTGGATGGCATTGGAATCGTCTCTGAGATCCAATTCAATTAAATCCCTTGTATCTATCGCATGTCCACAAAATAAATTTGCTCAATACGGAACTGTTCAAATAACTCAACCCAAGCTCTTGATATTAGGGGATCGAGACCACGACTTTACTATTGGCCAATTTAGATTCTTGTCCAATAGAATGTCAGAACCCAAAAAAACAGAAATTATAACTGGAGCAGATCACTTTTTTAGAAATCATACTGAATTAGTAGCAAAGTTAGCCTGTGAATTTCTTAAGGAAACTTTATAGGCTAATATAAGGTTTCCAACAATTTTAATAACAGGTTTCTTTCCATAAAAGACTAAATATTTCAAATAATTAAATTGGAGAAGTACTTTGGCAGAAAATCAGACATTCAGACGAGAACGAGACTCTATGGGAGAATTCGAAGTACCATCTCATGCCTACTATGGTGCTAATACTATGAGAGCAGTATTAAATTTCCCCATAAGTGACCTTCGCTTCTCTCGATCTTTTATTGAAGCAATTTCACTGGTAAAGCTAGCCGCAGCCGAAACAAATATTGAGTTAGGACTATTGGACCCAGATTTAGGAAAAGCAGTCATCCAATCAGCAACAGAGGTGTCTGCAGGTAAATTTGACGACCAATTCGTGGTGGACATATTTCAAACAGGGTCTGGCACCTCCACAAATATGAATGCCAACGAAGTAATTTCCAATAGGGCTATTGAAATATTAGGAGGAGAATTAGGTTCACGAGTACCCGTCCATCCCAATGACCATGTGAATACGGGGCAATCTTCCAATGATGTAATACCAACCTCAATACACGTAGCAGCTGCAAAAGCCATAACAGATGAATTAATTCCGTCATTGAAAAAATTATCCTCCTCCCTAAACGCTAAATCCAAAGAATTCATGCCTGTTATAAAAACTGGAAGAACTCATCTTCAAGATGCTACTCCGGTTAGGCTCGGCCAAGAATTTTCGGGTCACGCTGGTCAGATAGATAGAGGTATTACTCGTGCAGAACATGCCGTCCAAGAACTTACAGAAGTCGCCTTGGGTGGAACAGCAGTAGGAACGGGAGTAAACACTCATCCAGAATTTGCTAAGAGAGTCTGTGAAAAATTATCCGAGTCTGTAGGGGTAACAATTAAAGAAACTTCAAATCACTTTCAAGCACAAAGTACCCTAGACAATATGGTTGAGGCCAGTGGCGCCTTAAAAACCATTGCTGTCAGCCTAATGAAAATAGCCAACGATGTGAGATGGATGGGATCTGGTCCTAGGGGCGGGTTTGGAGAAATTGAGTTGCCGGAAGTCCAGCCCGGTAGTTCCATAATGCCAGGCAAAGTGAATCCTGTCATACCAGAATCAGTATGCCAAGTAGCCGCACAAGTAATAGGAAACGACGCCACTATCGCTGTTGCTGGACAATCCGGAAATTTCGAAATTAACGTCATGATGCCAGTAGCTGCCTATAATCTTCTCCAATCTATCGATCTATTGGCTGCAGCCTCATCAAATCTAGCCGATCAATGTATCGACGGACTTAAATCGACATCAAAAGGTCCCGAGATGGTAGAAAAAGGATTGGCAATAGTAACAACTTTGGTTCCCCACATAGGTTACGACAAATCAGCAGCCTTAGCGCATAAGGCTCAAGAAACTGGTCAAACAATTATGGAAGTAGCCCTAGAAGAAACCGATTTATCTAAACAGGAATTGACAAAAATACTCGATCCCGAATCCATGACTGAACCAGGGGTTTCTGGAGTCTCTTTAGGGTGATTTTATATAAATCTTTTGGCAATAATAAGTTGTTCAGATTTAGATAGAGGGCCAGACTCTGCCATATAAGCGAGAGTTTTTGATAGCACATCTCCAATCCTTGGACCTTGAGGAACTCCCATTTCTATCAAGTCTTGGCCATCAATGAGTAAGTTAATCTTGTTTAACTCTTGGAGAAATAAATCCAGATTACTTTTAGTTTTTCTTGAAACATATGTGCCGGCTACCATAATGGCTGTTTCAGAGATTTGTTTTAGCTGGCTATGGAGCTCGCTGCGAGAAATCTTTTCCTCAAGCAATTCTATCTTCCCTATATCAGACCCAAACTTCATGAATTCATTACCTAAATTCAGTCTCTCAATTGCATTTTGTCTATCCGTTGAGTTAATTAAGGAAATAAAAGCATATAAATCCTTGTTATGGGGATCTATTCCCAAAGGCTGTAACAGGTCTCTTCTCTTAGATAAATCCAACCCATTAGGAAATGATTGGTGAACATATTTCATTACTTCATAGACGTCTAATAACCTTAAAATAACGTCTGAATTTTCTTCAGAAAAAATTTTTTGTATTTCATTAGTTATTCGAACTCCACTCAATAGGGGTAAAAACTTCAACCCTTCCAACAAGATTTCTTTGGTTCCCTTTTCTAAACCAAACCCTAGTCTTCCAGAGTAACGTAATCCTCTAAATATACGAGTTGGGTCGTCCTCGAAAGATTTAGAATGAAGTACTCTGATTTCCTTTGCGGTCAGATCGCACAATCCGTTATGAAAATCGATTAGTTCACACCAATCTGGAGAATTAATCCCGGCAGCCAAAGCATTTATTGAGAAATCCCTTCTCGCCAAGTCATCTTCAAAAGAAGCCTCTTCCACAACCGGTAAATCTCCTGAAGATGGATATTTCTCCTTCCTTGCCATGGCAAGATCTATTATTTGTCCTGACAAAATTATTTTGCATGTACCAAACTGCGAAATTGAATTCACTTTTACTTGATATTTATCATCAAATTTTGATGCGATATCTCGGGGGTTAGATTCCAAAACGATATCAATGTCAGTGATAGGTTGACCAAGGAGTATATCTCTCACGGTACCGCCCACTAAAAAAGCACGTATCCCTAATCGGTCGAATTGCTCCCTTAATATATTTATAGCTCTATATTGTGAAGAACTGATCGTCGTCTTTAGAAGATTTTCAATATTCATGGATCATTGAGCGCCATTTTACTTCTTTACAGCATATTTAGAGGTCGTATACTTTGGAATTATACAGAGATGCCAAGTATCACATTCGCTGGCTTTTTTAAAACTTAAATCCTTTGCAGGAACATTTTATATGGTTGAACTTAGTCACATTAATTACTGTCAGAGATGCGGCTCCAGTTTGGTGAGAAAGAATGAAGGAGATAAAAAAAGACCTTACTGCGAAATTTGTAGGACCTTCACTTACGTTGATCCGAAAGTAGCAGTAGTTGCACTTGTTATCTGCCAAACATCTATCTTACTGATAAAGCGGGACATAGAGCCTCACTTAGGGAAATGGAGTCTCCCATCTGGATATGTGGACCGTGGAGAGTCACTTGAAAACGCTCTGATTAGAGAAGTATTTGAAGAGACAACAATATGTTCAATTCCATCTCATTACCTAGGCGTTTTTTCCGGAAAAGGCCCTGTAGTAGTTCATGTATATGTGGTCACCTGTACATCAGGAACAGCCAAACCAGGAGATGAAGTCAGTGAAGTAAAATGGTGTGAATTCGATGAAATACCAAAACTGCCATTCCCTTATGATTGCGAAATAATTTCAGAGTTCAAAAATTATCTAAGTACTATCTGAATCATCATCATCATCCGTATGGCCTTCATCCCACATCCTCTTAAACACTCCGTACCTGGGCCCATCTTTGTCTCCTAGGGGCGTTATATTTACCAATTCCCATCCCTTATCGCCCATCCGTTTAAGAAGTCCCGTCGTATAGCGCAGTCCACCTTCTTCTGTGTCAGTTTTCAGTCTCACCACATCATACTCCCATGTTGATATCCCATGTGGTAGATCAAAATCTGCAACATATTCCAACTGCTGGAGCTCTTCCTCCGTAATATCCGCCCAAGAATCCTCTGGTAACTCCGCCTGACATTCATCACATGAGGTAGCAGGTCCTAGGGAGTATCCACCACAATCAGGGCAAAAATAAATTCTCATTTTCCATTCTTTTCTTAATATGTTTTTGTTACAAGTTCAATATTGGCAGTCAGATCATCTAACTTCTAATGATTATATGACTACAGTAAGAAAAATAGATACAGCGAAATAACACTACCTAAATAAAACAGATATTGTTCACTTCAAAAGTTTCCCCAGGAGGTGTAATCATATATCTTTACCTTGATAACTGTAGGATCCGGAGGAAGATAGTTTTCCTCCCTATACTGTCGGTACTTTCCTTCCAGTAATGTGACAGCGTCCAAGTTTTCATAATGATTTTGGACAATACTCGCCTTACCTTTAACCATCACATACCCTAATTCGTTCCAATCTTCAGAATACCTGTCAAATAAAACCACAACCTCATCGTTATTGATAATATTGTTTATTCTGATAAGAGTTTTTTTTGAACTTGACTTGGGTTTTGAATCAATCGGCGTGTAAATAATATCGAGCCCAGAAAGTGCAAAACAAATTGGAATTGAGTGAGGCAAACCTGCGGGAGTCACAGTAGAGAGTCTTGCCACATCACATGACAAAATAAATTCTTCTACTTTCTTTAGCATTCAACACCAACCCAATCGGATTCAATCGTTACTTGATAATCTCTACAGATCCTCAATGGATTGGAAGTTCATATTATATAGGTGTGCATACAACCCATCTTTGTCCATTAACTCCTGGTGCCTACCAACTTCCACTACTTCTCCTTCTTCAAGGACAACGATTTTATCTGCTCCTCTGATAGTGGATAATCTATGGGCTATGACAATCGCGGTCCGTCCTTGAAGTAACTTTCTCAATGCAGTCTGTATAACTAATTCTGTATGGCTATCAATACTGGCAGTGGCTTCATCTAGAATAAGTATCTTTGGATCATCCACGATAGCTCTAGCAAAACTTAACAGCTGCCGCTGACCCAAGCTGATATTAGCTCCTCTTTCAGCCAGATAGGTATCATATCCATCTTCGAGTTGCATGATAAATTCATGGGCCCCTACCACCTTAGCCGAAGAAATAGCTTTTTCATTGCTAGCATTAACATGGTTATATTTAATGTTTTCCATAACAGTGCCCGAGAATAAGTATGGCTCTTGCAAGACCATACTCATTTGACCAACAACAGAGGTTCTTTTCACATCCCTAATATCAATACCATCAATTAATATTTCCCCTTCATCACGCCTTACTGGATAGAATCTGGACAATATCGACACAATGCTAGTCTTACCTGCGCCAGTAGGTCCAACCACAGCTACGGTCTCACCTGCATTAACTTTGAGATCAATGCCTTTGAGTACATCCTCACCTTCTACATACCTAAATCGAACATTTTTGAACTCTACATCACCCTTTATCTCAGGCATTTCAATTGCATCTTCAATATCAATAAGTTCTGGTTCTCGATCCATTAAGTCAAAAATCCTAGCACCAGAGGCCATTGATCTCTGTAACTGAGTATATTGCTGGGTCAAGTTACGAATGGGGTTAAAAAATCTCTGCACATACATAACAAAGGCCACCAGTACTCCCGGCAGTAATTCACCTTCATCCAATCCCACCCATCTTGCACCAAAAAACAATGCAAGAGCGATAGCTACAGCTGTGAGAATATCCACAGCAGGTAAAAGGCCTGCTGCATACCTTCCAGCAATCACATTTGACCATCTATGGGCGGTGTTTTTCTCATCAAAAATTTCAAGGTTTCTTTCCTGTCTGTTCAAGCTTTGCACTACTCTTACGCCAGAAATATTTTCGTTGAAAGCAGCGTTTACAATGGCGATCCTTCTTCTTATTTCAGTAAAAGATCTTTTCGCAAAATTTTGCCACGCAACCATAATGGTTATTAATACTGGCAATACAGTCAGAGTAATGAGTCCTAATTCTAAATCCATCAAAAGAAGGGCTATCACTATCCCTACCAAACTCAACAACTCACCAAGACTCATGACTACCAGGGCTGCAAACTCCTGCAATTGTCCAACATCCCCCTGAACCCGGGACATTAACCTGCCAACCTCCGTGTTATCAAAATATGACAAGGATTGTTTTTGCACATGTCCAAACAAAGCCCTCCTCAACCTAAAAAGCACACCTTGTCCAACTCTCTGCATTGCATATTGTTGAAGGTAATTTGTACCCCAGTTAGTAAGGGCATTAATTACAAAAACAGCAAAAAGAATATTTAGAAGGCGTATGTGCTCATCAAGAGATTCACCCCTTCCAAAAGCTTCCATACCATTTTTGATTGGATTATCTATACCCCACTGTATCAACCAAGGAACCGCAACCAACGTAAATGTGTAAACTAACATTGAAACCAGTGACACGATTACCAGCGGCATATAGGGTTTTATATACGGAACTAACCTAAGTATTACCCTTTGATCATATGCAGACCCAAAAAATTCCTCATCTGCTTGGCCTCTGGCCGCGGACATACCGCCTAATCCAAGATTCATTCAGACACCTCAGATGTTAATTCGTCTTGAGGCCGTAATTGCAACTCATATATTTCGTTGTAAAGGCCACCTTTTTCCAGTAGTTCTTCGTGGTTACCTTCTTCTATAATTCTTCCTTCCTTCAAAACCACTATCTTGTCGGCGCTATGAACTGTGCTGAGTCTATTGGCAATGATGAAAGTAGTTCTTCCCTTCATCGAATTGTCCATTGCAGCCTTTATCTGATCCTCCGTATTTGCATCCACACTGGAAGTGGAATCATCTAATATTAATATTGGGGGATCGAGCAGAATTGCTCGGGCAATTGACATTCTTTGCCTTTGTCCTCCGGACAATGTAGAACCTCTTTCACCAACATAAGTGTCGTAGCCGTCTTCGAGGCCTTCAATAAATTCTGATAATTGAGCAATAGTCGATGCCTTTTTCATTTGATCGTCACTGGCACTCTCTCGACCATATTTGATATTTTCTTTCAATGATGTAGTAAACAAAAACACATCTTGTTGAACCATTCCTATACTGTTTCTTAAAGAATGGAGAGTAAACTCTTTTACATTGACCCCATCCACGGTTATTGCTCCAGCAGAAACTTCATAAAATCGGGGAAGAAGGTTGGCTATCGTAGACTTACCACTACCTGGTGGGCCAACTAATGCAACTATTTCTCCAGGTTTGGCCTCTAAGTTTATGTTCCTGAGTACTGGTTTCCCACCATCGTAGGCAAAAGATACATTTTCAAATTTCACATGACCTTGTGAATTTTCCAAAGTACTAGCATCCGAGGCTTCTCTCACAGGAGAGGGAGCATCAAGGATCTCGAACATTCTTTCGCCAGCCGACGCAGCTCTTGCATAGGCGTTTACAACCCATCCCGCCATTCTGACCGGGAGGGCTAGTATCTGGAGGTAAAACACAAAGGCCGCCAACTCACCAGGAGTCATAACTCCATTCATCACTTGGCGCCCTCCGTACCACATGATCAAAGCCATCGCCACCATAAAGGTAAACAGCATAAAAGACATACTCGAAGCGCGTAGTTTCTCAGCCTCCACGTAGATATCAGAAACCTCTGAATTCTTTATCTCAAACCTATCTTCCTCATGATCTTCAGAGGCAAATGCTTTTACTACTCTCTGCCCAGAGAAATTTTCCTGAAGAATGATGCTGAGCTCCGCCATTTTCTCTTGTACTAACAGCCACAATGCTCTCATCTTAAGACGGACCGAGCTTGTGTACACAGCGACTATTGGCATGAAACTAGCACTCAAAAGTCCTAATTTCCAATTCATAGAGATAAGTATTGCCGCCACGATGATAAAAAGTGCTACAAAATATGGCGCTCTTACGAGTCCCATATTTATGAACATACGAATATTTTCAACGTCCGTAATAGCTCGCGACATCAGATTACCAGTGTGATGCCTATCGTGAAAAGCAAAACCCTGGTGCTGAACGTGATCATAAAAAGAATTCCTCATATCGTATGAAACATATTGAGACAACGTTTCAGCTAGATAAGTTTGGAAATAGGACATCCCTCCACGAATTACGCTTAAGGCCAAAATGATTATTATGCATGTGTACAGAGTCTCTGTTTCTATTTCACCACCAGTCAAAATGGGCTCTGCGACAGAATCAATGGCGTCCCCAAATAACTTAGGAAGAAAAATGTAGGCGACTATCGCTCCTACAGTAGACAAGTAGGCGAAAGCTAGTCTGTATTTGTACCTCAGAGCAATTTTGATTATTCTAAGGATATGATGCATAAAATCACAGAAATTAAACCAATTTTTTGTTGCTCGATAAAGATATCATCCGTAATTACGTGCAACAACCCATTTTACATTCAAGCATGGCATCCAAATCAAGCATTTTGAAGCCAATTTACAAATAACTTTTTCATGGTTCTTATTACAGGTTTTTTTAATGATACAGTCTGAACTCAAGGTGACATTGTTGCTATAAAAATGGGCGATGGAATAGAAGCTACTCACTTTACGAGATTGATGAAAGAAGATGACCTGTCTCAAGTTTCCCTCATTGAAGCAGATGCATTTCCTCAATTATTTCCACCTACATCTTTTAGAAAGGAACTGCAAAGGCAAATTTCTACAGTTATCGTGGCTATATCAACGGTATCGAGTTTCAATAGCCATGAACACTCTAACCTATCACCTCAAAAATCTGCATTGCTGTCCCCATCAGATAAATTGTATCGATCTGGAAACACTGGATGGAAACCTGGTATGGAATTCTTAACAGGATTCGTCCTTCTATGGAACATGTCGGCCGAAGAAAGCCATGTAATTTCTATCGGGACTAGAAGGTCTCATCGTGAGAAAGGAATCGGAGAATTACTTTTACATTCTGCTATAACCAGATGCATCAACAATGGAATTGATTCAATTACCTTGGAAGTCCGCGTTTCAAATAAACCTGCCATCTCGTTGTACAGGAAATATGGGTTAACCAGACAAGGTTCTCGAAAGGCATACTATAGCGACAACCATGAAGACGCTGACATAATGACCGTTATTGGTATTCAATCAAGTGAGTATAAGGCGTTATTGAATGAGAAATGGGTAATCTTGCAACATCGCCTTAAAACCTGAGTAGCAATTTGTTTTTGCTGGACCAGCAGTTGCGTGATATACTTTTGCGGCGTTTTTTTGTTGCTCTGCACCAATTGAAAGTAAAAATTTAGTAGCAACTAAATTGTCAAACAAATTGCCTAATGGAAAGGAAAATTTATGGTCGAAGAGGCTACTGCGGTAGATATAAATCCAGATCAAAGTCCAGATCAAAGTAATGAAGCGATCACCATGAAAGCATTACTGGAGGCCGGTGTTCATTTTGGCCACCAAAAGCGACGGTGGAATCCAAAAATGGATAGATACATTTTTACCCACCGAAACGGTATACACATCATCGACCTGCAAAAAACATTGAATCTGGTAGAAGAAGCGGCCGCTTTTCTTACTGACATAGCAGCTAGCGGACAAAAAATATTAATGGTGGGAACAAAAAAACAGGCACAAGACACCATCGTTCTAGAAGCTGAAAGAAGTAATTCACTGCATATTTCGAACCGGTGGCTAGGGGGAACTTTAACGAATTTCAAAACTATCCAGACAAGGATTGATTATCTAGTAGACCTCGAAAACAGAAGAGACCAAGGAGAATTTGAAAATTTTACCAAGAAAGAGGCCTTAAAAATAGATGCGAAAATTGAGAAGTTGAACAAAAACCTATCTGGGATAAAGGAAATGACCGATATGCCAGGCGCCTTGTTCATAATTGACGTCGGGCGGGAAGAAATAGCAGTAGCAGAAGCAAATCGGGTTGGGATACCAATAGTAGCTTTAGTCGACTCAGACTGTAACCCCGACCTAATAGACCACCCCATTCCAGGTAATGATGATGCAATAAGGTCTGTTAGACTGATAACTGGTAGGATGTCTGACGCAATAATAGAAGGTTACCATCAGAGAAATGCAGAGCAATCAGATGAGTCCGCCGAACTCCCTCTCGAATCAAGTCCGAGAATGGTTACATATTCTACGGTTACCATAGAGGAATCAGTTACGGAAGAAATTGAAGAGGAGACTGAGGAAGAGGTTACAAATAACGATACCGCGGAAGGAACTGTAGAAGAGCAAGCAGAGGACCTGAATAAAGGTTCAGTCGAAGAACCGACCGTAGCTAGTACTGAAGACATAACCCCTACGATAGAAGACTCTAACTCTGAGGAAAATAACAACTAAAAACTCCATCTATCCAAATTCCAAGGGAGAGACCGTGCCTGATAGTACTACTGAATTAATTAAGGATTTGCGTGCCCGAACAAGTGCCGGGGTAATGGACTGCAAAAAGGCTTTGGAAGAGAGTGGCGGTGACGTAGATAAGGCTGAATCGCTCCTCAAAAAGAAAGGTATTGCCTCAGCTGCAAAGAAAGCTGACAGAGAAACAGATCAAGGTTTAATAGATACCTACATCCATAGCGGAGGTAGAATAGGAGCTATGATTGAAATCAACTGCGAGACTGATTTTGTGGCCAGGACCGATGACTTTGCATCCTTGGCCCATGACATAGCAATGCAAGTTGCAGCTATGTCACCATCACTCCTCAGCGCAGAAGAAGCACCTGAACCGGGTCAAGTCACTGAGGACGAATGCCTGTTATCTCAACCATTCATAAAAGACCCCTCAAAAACAATCCAGGACCTTATTAATGAAACTGTCGGAAAGCTTGGGGAAAATATAAGGGTACGGAGATTCCAAAGATTTTCCTTGGGTGAGTGAGGCGATTATGCCGGACAAACCATTCAAACGTATCCTCCTGAAACTGAGTGGAGAATCCCTGAAGGGAAACAGAGGTCATGGAATTGACCCAGCCTCCCTAGATTACATGGCTGAAGAGATAAAAGCTGTAACCTCCAAAGGTATTGAATTGGGCATCGTTGTTGGTGGTGGAAATATCTGGAGAGGATCTGAAGCTGAAATTGAAGGAATGGAAAGGGCTTCCGCCGATTACGCAGGAATGCTTGCAACTGTCATAAGCGCTCTAGCACTTCAGGATTCCTTGGAAAGAAAACACAAATTAGACACTAGAACCCTCAGTGCTATTAATATCCAACAAGTCGCGGAACCTTACATTAGGAGAAGAGCGATACGGCATCTTGAAAAAGGACGAATAGTCTTATTTGCCGCAGGAACTGGTAATCCCTTTGTAACTACAGACACAGGATCTGCTTTGAGGGCATTAGAGATAGAAGCAGATGTCTTATTAATGGCTAAAAACGATGTGGATGGGGTATACAACAAAGATCCAAAATTAGACAAATCGGCTGTTAAATATGAAAGCATTTCATATATAGATGCGATTGATAAACGCCTGAAAGTAATGGACAGCACAGCCCTATCGTTGTGCATGGAATATAGCATCCCCATAGTCGTCTTTGACCTTTTCGAAAAGGGCAATCTAAACAGAATAGTTACGGGCGAAAAAGTAGGCACATTAGTCACAGGTGAATAGGTAAAAACATGGCAAGTATAGAAGAAATCCTAGAAAACACAAAGGAAAGGATGGGCAAAAGCGTGGATTCTCTACAAAGAGACCTAGGAGGGATCAGGACGGGACGGGCTTCAACAAGTTTGGTAGAAAACATTAATGTGGAATACTACGGTACCCAAACTCCCCTTAGTCAATTGTCGTCTATATCTGTGCCCGAAGCCAGAACAATTGTTATTCAACCTTGGGACAAGGAAGCACTAGAGGAAATAGAGAAAGGAATACTAAAATCAGACCTTGGCATAACCCCAAATTCAGACGGAAGCATAATAAGAATTAACGTTCCCGAATTAACCGAAGAAAGAAGAAGAGAGATGGTAAAAATAGTCAGCAACATGGTAGAAGAAGGACACGTAGCTATAAGAAACATCCGGAGAGACAGCCTAGAAAGAATAAGGACACTCGATAAGGAAAAAGAAATATCACAAGACGATGGCAGGAGAGCCCAACAAGAGCTTCAAAATGTTACTGACTCCTTCATTACTGAAATGGATTCCATCAAATCTCAAAAAGAAAAAGAGGTGATGGAGGTCTGACCCATTGTGCTATGGGTAAAAATAAAGGTCTACGCCATGTAGCTATCATAATGGACGGAAACGGCAGATGGGCTACTTCCAAGGGTTTGACCAGAAGTACTGGCCACGAAAAAGGCACTTTAAACATTCAAAATGTACTTCGGGCGTTTTCGGATCGTGGAGTATTATTTGTCACTTTGTACGCATTCTCCACTGAAAACTGGAATAGGCCCCGGAATGAAGTGGACAATCTAATGAGTCTCACAGTATCTTCAATATCAGAACAATTGGAAGAACTTCATTCGGAAGGAATAAAAATAACTCACCTTGGCGAAAAATCCTCCTTGCCAGAGGAGGTAAGGGTGGCTATAGAAGAATGTGAAACCTTGACTTCTTCTAACAAAAAGTTAGTCCTAAATATTGCCTTCAACTATGGCGGCAGAAAAGAAATTGTAACCGCGGTAAAGCAGTTGATTAGAGAACATATATGTCCAGAAGATCTCACAGAAGAGGATATATCATCAAGACTGTACACAAAGGAAATCCCTGATCCAGATATGATAATAAGAACGGCTGGAGAAATGAGATTAAGTAATTTCCTGATATGGCAATCTGCTTACTCTGAATACTATTCTACAAAGACATTGTGGCCTGACTTTGGCGAATCTGATGTTGTAGAGGCCTTGGAGGAGTATTCAAAAAGAACCCGTAAATTTGGAGAGCTATAAATCTCGGTGGAAATTATGTCGAAGCCAAGTTTCTGGAAAATTTAACGTGAAACGCAGATTAATAAGTGCCAGCATAGCATTACCGCTAGTACTTTCAGGAATATATTTAGGGGGCATATGGTTTTCCTTCATAATAATTTTTGGGGCTGTAGTCTCGGCACATGAATTAGCCAAAATGACCGGCAATAACAATAACGGTAAAACCGCATTGTTATCTGCCATGATTTCAGGAGTACTAGTAGGTTCTGTATATATATACAGCAGTCATTTGCTTCAAAACAACCCGGGTAGCTGGGAACTACAACTATCCATTTTATCTTACTTTCTATTAACGTTAGTTCTAGTGTCCATACTTACACTCTTAATACTTGACAAAGCTAGAAAACTCAACAGCTTCTTTTGTGTATTGTCAGCGGTCGGATATACCGGAGGTTTACTTTCCTTTTCCATTCTTGTGCGAAATGGAGACAATGGGTTGGGGTGGATTGTGCTCCTGTCGTTGATTGTCTGGGCTAATGATACTGGTTCTTATTTAACTGGAAAGAGCATAGGTAAGACTCCCTTTTTCCCTTCTATTAGTCCCAATAAAACCAGGGAAGGAGCCATTGGGGGTTGTCTGCTAGGAATGATTTTCGCGATAGTCGTAGGCATATATCTTTCTGATGGTGAACTCACAGAATTGGATTTATTTAAATTAGTATTAATGGCTATTATATTTGTGTCATTGGCCCAAATAGGGGACTTGTTTGAGTCAGCACTGAAAAGGAGGGCAGACATAAAAGATTCTGGCTCAATAATGCCAGGACACGGAGGTGCATTAGACAGGCTAGACTCAATTGTATTAGCTTTTCCTGTCCTGTACTATTTTACTCAATGAACGGTGATCAAAAACGGCTATCTATCTTAGGCTCAACAGGTTCAGTGGGCACTCAAACACTGGAAGTCGTCCGCAGCTATCCAAAGCATTTCAAAGTGGTTTGCCTTGGAGCCAATAGGAATACCGCTGCTCTCAAAAAACAAATCCTCGAATTTTCACCTAAAGCAGTTTCTTGTGAACACTTAGAAGATATAAATCATGACATCAATTTTCCGCAAACCATGATGTCATTGGGACAAATAGCCGTTCATGAAGAAATTGATACCGTTGTTGTGGCAACCTCTGGAAACGTAGCGCTACTTCCCACCTTTGAAGCCATAAAAAATGGTAAAGACATCGCTATAGCAAACAAAGAGACAATAATCATGGCAGGAGAACAACTAACCTCTCTTGCCAAATCAAACTCAGTTAATTTAATGCCAGTAGACAGTGAGCCGAGTGCAATATGGCAATGTTTAAGAGGTGAAAAGGAAGACATAGCTAAATTGATCATTACCGCTTCAGGAGGACCATTTAAAAATATTCCTCTTCGCTCTCTACAAAATGTCACCCCAACTGACGCTTTAAAACATCCTACTTGGGAAATGGGTACGAAAATTAGTGTGGATTCAGCAACTATGATGAATAAAGCTTTTGAAGTGATCGAAGCAAGATGGTTGTTCAATGTTCCTTGGGATAATATCGAGGTCATAGTTCATCCTGAAAGCATCATTCACTCTATGGTGGAATTTTCTGACGGTTCAACCAAGGCGCAATTAAGTTATCCAGACATGAGGATACCTATACAGCATGCTTTATTTTTCCCGCAACGAGGTCAAATCTCTCCCGTTGAATCCTTTAACCCGCAAAAAACCAAATCTCTTAATTTTGAATCCCTAGATAAAGAGAGATATCCATGTTTCGATATGGCGGTGAATTTCGCAAAGAAGGGAGGAACTTGGCCTTCTGCTCTAACCGGAGCTGATGAGGCAGCTGTCTCAGCTTTTCTAAACCATAAAATTAAATTCACAGAGATTCAAACAATTATCCAAGAAGCTATCAAGGACCATAATTCAGTGGTGTCACCAAATACCTCCGATATGCTGAAAGCCTCAGACTGGGGACATAAACAAGTGTCTGATCTCGCCTCAGGAAACTAACCCATATGCCCAGTTGGTTGTTAGTCATTCCTGTTTTATCTCTACTGGTATTCATACATGAACTAGGTCATTTTTTAACCGCAAAAAAATTTGGGATAAAGGTTACAGAATTCGGCTTTGGGTTTCCACCTAGGATATGGAGTATAACAATTGGCGAAACTAGGTACTCCATAAACCTAATTCCTCTTGGGGGATTCGTGAAAATGGTCGGCGAAGAAGATCCGACCGAACCCAGAAGTTTCGCCAGACAATCAATACTAAAACGATCAATCGTTTTGGTGGCAGGTTCTTTAATGAACTTAATACTGCCCATATTTATTTTTACAATTATCCTAGCTCTTCCTCATGACACTTTGGTTGGTACTGTAACCATAGGTGGAGTTGCCCCTAATTCACCTGCTGAAAAATCTGGCCTACGCCAGGGAGACGCGATATTAGAAGTAAACTCTTTGAAAATTTCCAACCACATGGACCTAGTAAAGGAAATCAGCACTCTTAAAGGCACCGAAGTAGAGTTCCTTGTGCGCAAAGGGGGGTCAAATTTAGGAATCCTAGGCTCACCGGAATTCACTAGTTCAGAGTATGTTTACATCACTCCTAGAAAAAATCCCCCATCATTAAAAGTAGTCAATGAAGTTTCTATACCGGATCAAGAAATTGAACTACGACAGGCTCAAAGATATAATCCCTCATTGAAAATCGGTGACACCCTACAGCAAGGGTCACTTGGGGTCTTAATAGGGACATCAAACGGGAAAATTATTAAAGACCGACTTCCCTTGCACCAGTCCATTCCAACATCATTTAGTAAAATGGGAGAAGTAATTTCCTTTTCAGCACAAGGTATTGGGAGTTTATTTAGTAAAGGTGAAAATCCGGGACTGACCGGACCGATCGGAATCGCTCAAGTGACTGGAGAAGTAGCGAAAGTTGGAATTGCACCAATTTTTGAATTAACTGCATTGATTAGTATTAGCTTAGGAGTTGTCAATTTATTACCAATTCCAGCTTTGGACGGGGGCAGATTAATGTTTGTATTACTTGAAGGAATTCGAGGTGGCAGGAGAATTTCGCCACAAAAAGAAGGCTTTATTCACCTAGCCGGATTTATGTTATTAATTGGTCTGGTTGTTTTGATGAGCTATTTCGACATTATGAGAATATTAAATGGTGATAGTTTTTTTAGATAATTGTAATACGTGACAAAAGCTAGGTATTTCAAATGCGAAGAATAACAAAACCTGTATTTGTAGGACCCGTTAAAGTCGGCGGAGACGCACAGATATCAGTTCAATCAATGACCAAAACTGATACCAGAGATATAAAGGCCACCATAAATGAAATTAAAGCCTTAGAAGAGGTCGGATGTGAAATAGTTCGGTGTGCCGTACCTGACATGGAAGCTGCCATCGCCTTAAAAAACATCAGATCAAGTATAAAAATACCCTTAGTCGCTGACATTCATTTTCATCACGAATTAGCCATACAGTCACTAAAAAGTGGAATCGATTGCCTAAGGCTTAACCCTGGAAACATAAGAGACGAAGAAAAAGTAAAAGACGTCGTAAAGTTGGCCAAAGAAATGAGTGTTCCAATCAGAATAGGGGTTAATTTTGGAAGCCTACCTCCGGTAGGAGCTATCGGTAAAACTCGAGGGCTGAACAGACATGATGACGGTGTTAATTTACTCACAAAAGGCAATCCTTCGACGTCCGACTACACAGTAGTGGACCATATGGTTGCCACTGGTCTCTGGGAAATTGACCTGCTTGAAAATTTGGATTTTGACCTTATCAAAATATCATTAAAGGCTTTCGATATTGACACAACTGTAGAATCCTACAGAAGAATGTCCAAGCTTATCCCTTATCCTTTCCACTTGGGGATAACGGAAGCTGGCACTTCAAAATCTGGAAGCATTCGCAGCGCAATCGGTCTAGGTATTTTGCTATATGAAGGAATAGGAGACACAATACGCGTCAGCCTGAGTGATGATTCAACAGAAGAAGTCATTTCTGGTTTAGAAATTTTAAAATCTCTGGAGTTGCGTAAAGAAGGGGCGGTCCTTGTAGCTTGTCCAAGTTGCGGAAGAGCAGATGTAGATGTAAGGGATTTGGCAAATAAGGTCGATCTCCTATTGAAAGATACTAAAACCCATCTCAAAGTAGCAGTAATGGGGTGTGAAGTGAACGGTCCTGGGGAAGCAAAAGATGCTGACATTGGTATTGCTGCTGGGGTTGGCAAAGCTATAATTTTCCGACGTGGAAAAAAATCTAAGGTTGTAGAGGAAGCAAAAATGCTCGAGGAATTAATGTTAGAAATTAGACAGGTGGAAAAAGAGATGTCTAACTTAGAAAAAGACCCTGTCACCTAAACTCTCAAAGGCATTCATGTAATGAAGTTATCTAAATTATTTGTTCGAACACTCCGGGACGGACCAAGCGATTCTGAATTAATCAGCCACAAGCTACTCATACAAGCTGGAATGGTCCACCAAGTGTCTTCTGGAGTTTATAGCTATCTGCCATTGGCCTGGCGATCTTTACGAAAAATAGAACAGATAATCAGAGAGGAAATGGATTCGGCCGGAGCACAAGAAGTGAAATTAGGGCTTTTGCAACCCAGAGAAATTTGGCAAAGGTCAGGAAGAGATGAAATCTATGGGCCGGATATGTTCCGGCTGCAAGACCGTCGGGAGAGGCAATTAGCTCTACCACCTACCAATGAAGAGCTAATGACTGAAACAGTGAAAAGTTTCGTACAAAGCTATAGAGACCTTCCTTTTAACTTATATCATATTCAAACCAAATTTAGAGATGAACCAAGACCGAGAGGCGGCCTTATACGAGTTCGAGAATTTGACATGATGGATGCATACAGTTTTGACCAAGATGATGCAGGCCTAGATACCAGCTATGAATTAATGATCAATGCATACATCAAAATTTTCCAGAGATGCGGTATTGAAACCGTAATAGTGGAAGCAGATAGTGGTGCGATTGGTGGAAAAGATTCCAAAGAATTCATCCTACTTTCAGAGTCAGGTGAGGACACCGTCGTACTATGTGGGAAATGTGATTACGCAGCGAATGGAGAAAAATCAGAATTTACGAAACCGTCGCTACCAATTGAAAAACTAGACAATCAAAATGAAATTCATACCCCAAATGTGAAAACTATAGAGGAATTGTGTGACTTTTTATCTATCGCTTCAACAAAAACTCTCAAATCTGTCTTTTACAAAACAGATGACGAATTTGTTATAGCTGTAATCCGAGGTGATTTGGAGATTAATGAAGTAAAACTAAGAAATATATTAGGTGGTAGCGACATAAGATTAGCTACTGGAGAAGAAGTTACCCGACAAGGTTTAATATCAGGTTCTGCATCTCCCGTGGGATTAACTGAAATGAAAATAGTGATGGACGATTCAGTTAATTTGGGAAATAATTTTGTGGCTGGGGCGAACAAGGAAGGATTTCATTTAACCGGGGTTAATCACCCGAGAGATTTCAAAGCACAAATACAAGCGGATATCGCATTGGCTGAAGATGGTTTTCAATGCCCTCAATGTACAGGAATACTGCAAACCACTCGTGGAATTGAAATTGGACACGTTTTTAAATTAGGTACACGGTATTCAGAGTCTATGGAAGCGAATTACCCGGATCCAGACGGCAATATGCAACCTATTGTAATGGGATGTTATGGGATAGGGGTCGGTAGAATCCTTGCTGGAGCTATTGAACAACATTCTGATGATAACGGAATCATATTCCCAAAAACAATTGCACCCTACGAAGTGATATTAGTCTCCCTCAACACAGACAATTCACAGGTAATGAACTCCTCCGAAGAAATGTATCTATCAATGCTTAAAGAAGGAATTGATGTACTGTGGGATGACCGGTCAGAATCTGCAGGGATCAAGTTTAATGATGCCGACCTCCTCGGAATGCCATTGAGAATAGTAATGAGCAAAAGGAACATCGAAAACGGCGTAGTCGAAATAAAAATAAGGGATGAGAAGGAGGGATACACAATTCCCATAGGAGAATGTATTGAGCAAGTGAGCAGACTCCTAGAAAAGTAACAGAGGTAGAAAAATGCATTGGCCAAACAACATATCCTGCCCAATCGTAATCAGCTTTGACCTCGACGGTGTTACCGGTACGATCAACAGAAATCCAGCCTCTAAAAATTTACCGACCCTTATGTCTATGAGAGAATATGGCCCTTCCGTCGCTACTCCAAGAATTTTAGATCTATTGGATTTGCACAATATAAAATCTTCTTTTTATATACCCGGGTTCATAGCTGAGACCCACCCTGACTTGATATCGGATATACATAAAAGGGGTCATGAAATAGGCAATCATGGATATATGCATGAACCTCCCGCAACTCTAACCGCTTCAGAAGAAGAAGATGTACTTTTGCAAGGGTCAAAGATTATTAAAGACATAACGGGGGAAAATCCTGTTGGCTATCGATCTCCTAGTTGGGAATTAAGCTCGGATTCATTGAACATACTCAAAAGAAACGGGTTTTTGTATGACTCAAGCATGATGGGCAACGATATTCCTTACAGGATACATACTAGCCATGACCCTATAATTGAAATCCCGATACACTGGGAATTGGACGACCACCCCTTTTTCAACTACATTCCTTTTCTCGGCCAAACAAATGTAATGGCGAGTCCAGAACATGTGTATTCTGTCTGGGCATCATCCTTTGAAGGTTTATATAAATACAAAAGAACCTTTGTTTTAACCATGCATCCATGGATCATCGGACGCCCAGGAAGACTAAACATGCTAGACAAACTGATTACACTAATGAAAAGCTATCAGGGAACTTCTTTTATGACTTGCAAAGAATTGGCTCTTATAAAAGAACATGAGTATATGTAGGCAAGTTTGAAGATTAGATATCCCTGATGATAACATTCGCAGGTTTAAATCCGTCAGTAAATTGCCATAAATACATTTCGCCATTCTGACTAGGAGGAATCGAAACGTCATGACACTACCAAATCGAATGAAGTTCGGGATTTTTCTAGCCCCATTCCATTGGCTAGGAGATAATCCAACGCTTGCATTAGAGAGGGATTTGGAATTAATACAATGGCTAGACTACTTGGGATACGATGAAGCTTGGGTCGGTGAACATCACAGCGCTGGTTGGGAAACGATATCCTCTCCTGAAGTTTTTATAGGGATTGCTGCGGAAAGGACCAAACACATCAAATTAGGAACAGGAGTTGCTAGTTTGCCGTACCATCATCCTTTGATGCTCACAAACAGGATGGTTCTCCTAGACCACCTCACAAGAGGTAGAGTAATGTTGGGGGTAGGACCAGGTGCTCTTGTATCAGATGCGTATTCATTGGGCATAGAACCGTCCTTGCAGCGACCCCGCATGGATGAGGCTATTGGCATAATAAAAAGACTTCTTACAGAAACAACCCCTATAACCTATGAATCGGACTGGTTTACATTAAGGGAAGCCTTAATCCACCTGAGACCTTACACACAACCACATTTTCCTATTGCAGTGGCTGCAGCCCAATCCCCTTCGGGAATGGTGGCTGCCGGAAAACATGGCTTGGGAGTGCTCTCAGTCAGCGTAGTTAGAGGTGGAAGTATCGCCTCCAATTTGGGAGACTTTTGGAAAATTGCTGAAGATACGGCAGAAGAGCACAGGCAAACTGTAAACAGAAACGAATGGCGAATAGTTCTGCACGTTCATTTGGCAGACACTAAAAAAGAAGCCATAGAACAAGCAAGAGAAAAATCAGCGGCCTACCAATACGATTATTTTCACCAAACGATGGGTACGCCATTTGATTATCAAGGCCCCAAAGAAAAAATAATTGATTACATGGTTGATAACGGTGCCTGGTGTGTTGGGACACCAGACGACCTCATAGCTAAAATCAAGGAACTGGGAGAACAAAGTGGTGGATTTGGCGGTTTCATGATCCAGGCCACCGAATGGGGAACCCGGGAACAAGTAATGCATAGCTACGAATTGATAGCAAGATATGTGATGCCTCACTTCCAAGGATCACTTGATAACCTTGTAACCTCCCAAAAATGGTCAGAAGACAATAGAGATAACTTACAAGCACTCAAAACAGTTTCCTTAAGCAAGGCAACTGAAAGTTATAAAAATAAAATTTAAACCTAGGAGAACCATCATGACAAAAATGACCGGAGGCGAAGCCCTCGCAAAATCTCTATACAGAGAAGGAGTACGAGTAATTTTTGGCTTACCCGGTGTGCAGCTTTACCATCTACTAGATGGGTTGGCGAAAGAACCTGGAATACGCTTTATTAACACCAGACATGAGCAAGCAACCACTTATATGGCGGACGGTTACTCGAGAGCTGGGGGCGGAATTGGGACTGCACTAGTAGTTCCTGGTCCTGGACTTCAAAATGCCAGTGCTGGTATTGGTACGGCATACTCAGCATCTTCCCCTATTTTAGTGGTCTCAGGTCAAATTGAGAGAGATCACATTGATCTGGAAAGAGGAATGCTCCATGAAATTAAAGGACAGATCGACACCATAAAACCCATCACGAAACATCAAAAGCTCATATTAGACCCAACGGAAATCCCAGAAGCGGTGCACCACGCTTTTGAACAACTTAAAACGGGAAGGCCAAGGCCAGTCGAAATAGAAATTCCGCCTGAAACACTCTCAGATACGGCTGATATTGAACTTTTGGAAGCGGGAAAATATGAGAGGCCAGCAGCTAACAAAGAAAGCATAGCTCGTGGGGTAGATTTGATTGCAAATGCAAAAAATCCACTAATATGGGCAGGCGGGGGAGTTATTTCAGGCGAGGCGTCTGCAGAATTAACCTCGTTGGCAGAGTTTCTACAGGCTCCAGTTATAACCACAGCAGAAGGCAGAGGTGCCATCTCTGATAGAAGTCATTTGTCTATCGGCAGCTTCCGATTCAAAAATGACACATTTTTTGAAAACAAAATCCAGAATTATGATCTAGTGGTAGCTGTGGGGACAAGGTTATTGAACAATCAACAATTAACGGGCCAAAAAGTCCTACAAATTGACATAGACGACGAAGAAATTGGCCGAAATTATGAGAACACTGAAGGCATAAATGGCGACGCCAAAAAAAGTATCACAGAAATATTGAATGGCTTGAAGAGCGTAATGTCTCCAAGAGAAAATCGTGAGGAGGAATTGACCGCACTAAAGGCCGAAAGGTTCAACCCGGATACTGTGATAGAGCCACAAGAATCTTATACCAAGGCCATTAGAGGGGCGATCCCTGACGACGGAATATTTATATCCGGCATGACCCAAATAGGGTACTACAGTAGAAACAAATACGAAGTCTATGAACCTAGAACCTACATCACCTCATCCTACTACGGAAATCTAGGTTATGCCTATCCGACCGCCCTAGGAGCAAAAGTAGCCCAGCCGGAAAAGGCTGTTGTGGCCGTTTGCGGTGATGGCGGATTCATGTTTAATGTACAAGAATTAGCCACAGCGGCGAAACATAACATTAACGTAGTGGCAGTGGTCTTCAACGACAATGCTTACGGCAATGTAATGAGAGACCAAGTTAACATGTTTGAAGGTAGAGAATATGGAGCAGAGGTTCACAATCCTGACTTTATGAAACTTGCCGAAGCTTTTGGAGTGAGAGGCGTCAGAGTAGAAGGTGGAGCCTCTGAATTAGCAAAGGCCGTGAAAGAATCTCTCAACATAGCAGCTCCAACACTAATTGAAGTACCCGTCGGTCCAATGCCAAATCCTTTTAGGGATTACTAAGAATGAAACATCAGTCGGGTCTCATAGGCTTGAGCCCCGACTTTTAGCAACATTCAAACCAAAGAAAAAGGTATAGACAGCTCGCCACATATGTCCTTGAACCAATCTATTACCTCATGATGTAGAGGTATCCCATTCTCAGATCTTTCAATATTTGCTTCATGTTCTGGCTGACCTGGATACATGACTCGATCATGTCCAGGGGCAGGCCGGGAAGAATTTAGCATATTGATCCATTCATCCATGGTTGTCTTAAACTCTTTTGTATCCATAAAAGCTTCAATGTTGTATGCTGCCACGTAATGACCGAAATTTGGTCTCCCAGGGTTCATCCCATAACCCCCTCCTGTCAAAATACCTCCCAATATATCTACGAGACACATCATGCCATATCCTTTATGAGACCCTACTTCTCGTGTGCCCCCTAGAGGCAGCAAATAAGACGAAGCAGAACCTTCATATCCAGGGACAGGAGGCTCTACCTCCTCCATAATCGGTCTACCTTCATGATCTGCAACCCATCCCCCTAATAATTGTGTTCCGTTCCTCCTTGCCAACCCTAGTTTGTTGGCCGCCACAGCACTCATAGCTGCGTCAAATACAAATGGAGCCTCTTTTTCAGCCGGAGCCGCAATTGCTATCGGGTTTGTACCTAAAACAGGTTCAGCTCCGAAAGTTGGCAAAACACTAGGCGGGCATGATGTCATACACATTCCTATCATATCGTTCTCAACCGCTTTCAAGGCATGATATGAGGCCATTCCAAGGTGTCTTGAATTATGTATCGTAACAACACCCATCCCCACATCCTTAGCCTTTTCTATAGCGATATCCATTGCCTTTGGGGTGACTATTATTCCTAAACCACCGTCGCCATCAATGTTTGCCGTTGAAGGGGTCTCTCTAGTTATATTCCAGTTGGGATGAGGGTTAAGTTCTCCGCTTGCATACCCAGTCACATAAGATCGCAGCATATTAGATACACCGTGTGTATCGACTCCTCTCATATCAGCTTTTACCAAAACATCAGCGCCGAGTCTCGCATCAGAATCACTAAGTCCCATTTTCGAGAATACTGATTCCACTGTATTTCTGAGATTTTCCTCGCTCACTCTTACTTGATCTTCTGGCTGTACCTTGAACTGCTCTAACAACTTGATCCCCCTTCTCGGCTTTCTGTTTTGGTAGAGAATTCTACGTTTTGCAGGTAAAAACAGCAATGTATTAACTCGGTCTCATCAATATGTTTTGTAATAACATAAAAGTTAGCCAATACTTTCTTATGAAATTAGGCTATACTTACCCACTGCGTGAAATAGCCTAATTAATCTCTAATTTAATCTCAAAACATAGCTATCATAGGAAACTTTCAGAGTTTTGACTTTAACAAAGGCATTGCCTAGCAAGACCTCATTGTGGATATTGATCCCATCCCTGCTGGCTGCCGCCTTATGTATTACCCCATTGGTCTACTTAATCATCCGTGTGTCAGGTGCGGATTCCGACATATGGGAATGGCTAATCAGAACAAGAACTTTGATGGTTTTTGCAAGATCAATTCTGTTGGCGATAAGCGTCACTTTATTATCACTCATAATCGCAGTACCAATTACATGGTTTACCACCCGTACAAATATGCCGTACCGAAAACTATGGTCAGTGCTAACTTTTTTACCTTTGGTCATACCGAGCTACGTAGGAGCTTACATAGTACTTTCATTTGTCGGAAAAGGGGGGCTGCTATATGACATTCTGAACCCACTACTAGGAGTAGATGGAATCCCAACCATGTATGGATTTTATGGAAGTCTCCTGACTCTGTCTTTCCTTAGTTATCCATACATTATTCTCACAATTAGATCTAATATCTCAAGCGTGGACGTTTCAGGTGAAGAAACGGCCATGTTAATGGGGCTGAATAAATTTCAGACTTTCATAAAAGTAACGATACCATCCATAAAATCAGCTATATATTCAGGATCACTTCTTGTCGCTCTTTACACTTTAAGTGATTTTGGCGCTGTATCTTTACTTCGCTATAAAACCTTCACATGGTCAATATTCAATCAATACGAAGCGGGATTTGATAGGAACACGGCTGCTCTACTTTCACTCGCATTATTTGTACTAGCAACACTGTTCATGGCTTTTGAGACATTCCTTAGGGGAAACAAAAAATATTACAAAAATTCTAGTGCTGCCTCCAGAAGACTACCCATAATAGATATCGGTGTCTGGAAATGGCCAGCTGCAGGTTTCTGTGCCTTAGTATCTCTCATATCCGTGGTGATACCATTATTGGTGCTCCTTTATTGGTTAGTAAGGGGCCTATATTTTGGGGAAGACGCGACAACATTAACCGCTGAATCCAATCACATATTAGCGTTTAATTCAATCACTCTTTCTACACTGACAGCAGTACTTGTTGTAGTTTTAGCTTTGCCTGTGGCGTATCTATCCGTCAGGCGTCCCGGCGCTCTAACAAATATCATAGAAAAAATGTGCTTCACAGGATACGCATTGCCAAGTATTGCCGTTTCACTATCACTAGTATTCTTTGGAGCAAAAATTGGACCCCCGCTATACCAATCATTATTGCTTTTAGTAATTGCTTGCGCCGTTCTATACATGCCTACTGGACTGGGAGCAATCAGGTCCTCAATAACTCAAATAAGTCCACGATATGAAGAATCATCTATGACTTTAGGAAAAAGCAAAATCAAGTCTGCAATATTGACTAACTTACCACTTATGAAATCTGGAATGATTATGGCGGCTGCAACTGTTTTCTTAATAACCATGAAAGAATTACCAGCCGTGCTTTTATTAGCTCCACTAGACTTCCACACTCTGACAACTGCGATTTGGTCATTCACCTCGGAAGCCTTTTTTGCCAGAGCGGCTATCCCGTCCATTTTGTTAATTTTCCTTTCATCCATACCACTTACAATGATAGTTCTGAAAAACAATATTTTTAATAGTTTCGGGAGTGAATGAACTCTTGCTAAATTCGATTTTACAATGTGCCGATCTGGATATAAGTTTTGGAAATCATCAGGTCCTTAACAACTTGCAAATGGATTTATATCCAGGGGAAATTCTTTCAATCCTAGGTCCGAGCGGCTGCGGCAAAACCACCTTGCTACGTATAATTGCGGGACTGGAAACCCCATCTCGTGGCACAATTTACCTTAAAAATCAAAAAATTTTCGGACGATCTACCAATCTAGAAGCCTCTAAACGAAATATAGGAATGATCTTTCAAGATTATGCATTGTTCCCCCATCTTTCTGTTGAAAAAAACATCCTGTTCGGTATATCCCATCTTAATCATAAAATCCAAGTTGAAAATTTAGAGAGAGTTCAAAAACTCACCCGCTTGGGAGGATTATTAAAAAGATATCCCCATGAACTATCTGGGGGGCAGCAGCAACGGGTCGCAATCGCAAGAACTTTAGCAACAAGCCCGAACATACTTCTGATGGATGAACCGTTTTCCAATTTGGACGCCTCTTTAAGACTCGCCGTCAGAATGGAAATAGAAGGGATCCTAAGAGAAAGTAACACTGCAACCATATTTGTCACCCATGACAGAGAAGAAGCCTTTTCCATAGCAGACAGAGTTGCCGTAATGACGAGTGGTTCGATAAAGCAAATAGGCCGCCCAGACCAAATTTACTTTTGGCCTAACAGCAAAGAAACTGCATTGATGAGTGGAAGTTGTAACTTTGTTGACGGAATAATTTCAGGTGACCACGTTAAAACCAGCATAGGGATACTACCTTTACGAATAACTAAAGAATATTCAGACAATGAAAAAGTACAAGTAGCAATTAGGCACACTGATCTTTCCATGGAACCAACACCATCAGGTGAAAACACTGTCATCAAGAAGGATTTTAGAGGAGACGAAACGATATTCTGGGTGGAAACTGCTGAGAAAGAGTTGATACAGTGCAAACATAAAATCCACACGACCTTGTTCCCTGGTTTAAAGGTAAACCTATCACCGGTTCAGTACACAAAATTCAATGTGTTTTCTGTGGAGGACAAATAGCATATCCTGTTCAAACAAAAGTCTTTAAAAGCTATGAGGGGATATGCAGTTACAATAGGAATTGGCTAGATTTTCTGATACTAAGTATCCTTATTGTCTCTTATATGGATATTCTTTCCGGTATAAAATGACCTTAAATTCGACTAGAGGTGGATCCACAGAAAACCATGACAGACAAATATGAAACCGTTATTGGGTTAGAAGTCCATTCTCAATTGCTAACAACAAGTAAAATGTTCTGTCCATGTGGTTCAGACTATCAGGACTCAGAACCGAACACTCAGGTCTGCCCTGTCTGCATGGGTATGCCAGGAGTCTTGCCGGTTGTAAACAAAAAAGCAGTTGATTTAGTCATAAAAACCGGTTTGGCCTTAAATTGTTACATATCGCCGGAAACTAAATTCGACCGAAAAAATTACCCCTATCCAGATCTAATGAAAGGTTATCAAATATCACAGTTCGATATCCCTATAGCTTTGAATGGAAATCTCGCTATAAAAGTGGAAGATGCCAATGAAAAACAGGTTGGCATAACTAGAGTTCATTTGGAAGAAGATGTAGCCAAATTAATCCATCGTAAAGAACCATATGGAGATTCATACAGCCTGCTTGATATGAATAGGGCAGGGGTACCGCTAATGGAAATTGTAAGCGAACCTGACATGAGCAGCCCTGAAGAAGCAAACGAGTATCTGACTAATCTTCATTCGATAATTAGATTTGTTGAGACTAGCACTGCAAATATGGAAGAGGGAAGTTTTAGGTGTGACGCTAACATCAGCATACGGCCTGTTGGCTCAAAGGAACTTGGAGCCAAGGTGGAAATAAAAAACGTTAACAGCTTTAGATCTGTATTCCGAGCACTAAAACATGAAGAGACCCGACAACGACAATTGTTAGAATCAGGTCAAAATATTGAGCAAGAAACTCGCGGATGGTCAGACGAACGAGGAACGACCCTAAGCCAGCGTACTAAAGAATACGCTGCCGACTATAGGTATTTTCCTGAACCTGACATACCACCAATTCTAATTTCCCGTGATTGGGTAAAAAAAATCCAATCCCAAATTCCCGAGCTACCTTCAGTTAAAAAACAGCGCTATATTGAAGTTCTGGGACTATCGGAGTATGACGCGTCGGTTATGATTAGCGACAAAGAGGCAACAGTACTATTTGAAAGCTGTTTACCTTTTCTCTCCAAATCCATGAAACCCAAAAATGCTGCTAAAACAGTGGCAAACTGGATAAATGTCGATTTGAACCGAATGAAAAACGAGCATAAATCCACCTGGGACGACATAAAAATTGAACCAGCAAACCTAGCCAAGTTAGTCCTACTGGTAGACGATAGAAAGATAAGTAACTCAATGGCTAAAACAGTTTTTGACGAAATGTTTGTTAACGGAGGAGACCCAACCAAAATATCTGAAGACAAAGGATTGTCCCAAATAAACGATACCGCATCCATTCAAAATCTAGTCTCGGAAATTCTCCAGGAAAACCCATCCGCCGTAGATGATTATTTGAATGGCAAGGATTCCGCCGTAAGATTTCTCGTCGGACAGGTTATGAAAAAAACTAAAGGTCAAGCTAACCCTCAAGTGGCCTCGAATATGGTAGCTGCTGAGCTTAACAAGAGAAGAGAATAGTAACTAAAGAGATTAACCAAAATTCTCCAATGACAACAAACGAAAATAAACAGCCAAATAGCCCAAATATTGTCGCCATAGGCGGCGGAACAGGGCTATCAGTCCTGCTAAGAGGTCTTAAAGAGCATACCAAACGGATAACAGCAATAATTGGAGTTGCGGATGACGGGGGTAGCTCTGGACGTCTGCGTAGAGAAATGGGAATTATTCCGCCAGGTGATTTTAGAAACTGCATAGTAGCGTTATCTGACGAAAACTCCATACTTAAAGAATTATTTCAATACAGGTTTCCTGAAGGATCGGAGTTACAGGGGCACAGTTTTGGTAATCTTTTTATAGCAGCAATGACGGATGTAACCGATAGTTTCGAAGATGCATTGGCGGAGTCAAGTAAGATTTTGTCTGTCAAGGGAAAGGTGCTTCCTGCAACTAATGAAAACATAAGCCTATCTGTGCTTTTGAAAGATGGCAAATTGATAACCGGAGAATCCAAAGTCAAAGAGAGCCTATCGGAAATAGAGGAACTAATGATAAATCCTCCTAATGCCGAAGCTTCCCCAGCTGCCATCCATGCAATAAATGATGCAGATTTAATAGTAATTGGACCTGGAAGTCTGTATACAAGCATACTCCCAAACCTAATGGTTCCAAGTATCGTTGATGCTATTACTCAATCAAAGGCCATAAAGTATTACATCTGTAATGTTGCCACTGAAATTGGTGAGACTCAAAATTTTACGGTTGGCAAACATATCGAAGTTCTCGAAAACTACCTAGGCTCAGGAGTTCTCGATGTGATAATAGCAAACGACAACATAGGTGATATCGGAGACCAATACCTGGGAGAGTCAGTGAAACTGGATATCAGCCCTATCAAACACGTGTTAGCAACTACAGATTTACTAGACCAATCACATAAAGTCAGACACGACTCCTATAAATTGGCCGATTTCATAATAAAAAATTACCAAAGTTGATACCCTAAGGATCTAGTTAGAGGTATAATTATCAGATGGATACCACAATAAATATAGTAATGATATTCATATCGTTGCTCTTGATCGCCGTTATACTGATGCAAGTAAAAGGTCAGGGTACGGCTTTGTTTGGAGCAGCTGAGTCTTCTTTTAGAACAAGAAGAGGGATTGAATTGGCTTTGTTCAGATTCACTATAGCCTTGGTTGCGATATTTATAGTCGTATCGATCATAAGTGCTAGTAGCTGGTTCGATTAGTAACACAATCCGACATTCTATTCCAGCTTCCAACGTGCCCCTGCAGACGTATCTTCTATTGAAACTCCCAACTCAACAAGCCTATCTCTTATTTGATCAGACAACTCAAATTGTTTTTTGTTTCTAAGTCCTTCACGAACTTCCAATAACAAATCCAGATATGGTGCGATATCCCCATCTGACTTCGAATTATCAGTTTCCAGAGTTATGCCCAACACTTTTACCAATTCTAAAAGGAGATCCTGCGCAGAAGCTACATTGAGACCATTTGAGGATTCTCTATTAATATCCCTAGCCAAATCGAAAATAACTGAAAACGCTATAGGCGTATTAAAATCCTCATCCATCGCAGCTTCAAATTTTTCACGATACGAACTCGTTTTGAGAACCTCTCCTTCACCTGAATTAGAGGTTACAGCAGATTTAAGCCTTTCTATCGCCCTTTGTTGACCTTTTACAGATTCACTACTGAAAACCAGTGGGGTTCTATAATGAGAACTAAGAAAAAACATTCGAATAGCATCAGGAGAAAACACCTTCAAGGCCTCACCTATCGAAAAAACATTCCCCAACGATTTACTCATTTTTTCTTCCCCATATCCGAGGGTACCGTTATGCATCCAATATCTAGCAAAAGGTTCTATCCCTGTGTAAGACTCTGATTGTGCAATTTCATTTTCATGATGAGGAAATACCAAATCCTGTCCGCCACCATGAATATCGATCTTGTTATTGAGGTAAGTCAAGGACATTGCTGTACATTCTATATGCCAACCCGGCCGCCCTGGACCCCAAGGACTATCCCAAGCTGGTTCTCTCGGTTTTTGACTTTTCCAAAGAGCAAAATCGGCGGGGTTTTCCTTTGTTTCCTCTATTTCCAATCTGGCCCCTGCCAATAAATCGTCAATATTTCTTCTACTTAATTTCCCGTAATCTTCATCCTGTTTAACCCTAAAATAGACGTCTCCAGATATCTCATAGGCATATCCTTTTCCTATTAGATCCGTTATTACCTGGATTATTGAGTCAATTTCTTCTGTGGCCCTTGGATATTCAGAAGCCTCCAATACATTTAGGCGATCCAGCTCGGAAAGATAGGCTTGAATATTCCTTTCAGCTAATTCTGAAACCTTAATACCTTCATCATGCGCCGCTATGATCATCTTGTCATCTATATCGGTAAAGTTTTGAATGAAAGTAACTTTGTATCCCTTGTATTCAAGATATCTACGGATTACATCGAAAACTACGGCACACATCGCGTGACCCAAATGAGAAGGAGCATACGGCGTTATACCGCATACGTACATGTTTACGGTATTATCTTCAACCACTAATTCTTCTACTGACCTACTCAGCGTGTTATATAGTCTCATCCTAATCTCTGAATCGTTATCACAGCATGACAAGCAATACCCTCTCCTCTCCCTATATAACCAAGCCCATCGGTAGTGGTAGCTTTAATGCTGACGTCTTCTCGAGTTAAATTTACAGCGCGCGCTATTTTTAATTTCATTCGTGGTACAAATTCTGCTAGGCGCGGTTTTTCGGCGACAATTGTAGCATCCACAAACACCGGCTTCCATCCTTTTGCAACTATGAGATCAAAAGCCGTTTTAAGTAATATTTCACTGCTTATTCCCTGATAAGCAAGATCATCAGAAGGAAAATGAACCCCTATATCTCCTATATTCGCAGCTCCTAGAAATCCATCAATTACTGCATGTAATAAAACGTCTCCGTCACTATGTCCCGACAAACCATACTCATATGGAATCTGAACTCCTCCCAATGTCATCGGAGCACCTTTTTTAAGTCGGTGTACGTCTATTCCAATACCAGTTCTATATGAGGTCATTAAGTGTTTCGTCTCTTCAGAATAATTTCTGCAATCTCGATATCCAAAGGAGTAGTCATTTTAATATTTTCGGGATCGCCTTCAAATGTAGATACCTCAACGCCATAAATCTCCGCCACCGAAGCATCATCTGTCACTTCGAAGGTGAGTTTACGATGCAATTCAGAGATAGTTTTATACCTAAAAACTTGAGGTGTCTGAGAAGCATAAAGACTAGATCTATCTACTGTGGACGTAACGACGGAGGCCTCCACCATCTTCACAGTATCATTAATCGGAACCACGGGTATGGCGGCATCTGTATTTTCACATTCGGTGATTGCGCGCCTAATTAAAGCAGATGAAACGCAAGGTCTTGCTCCATCATGAATCATCACAAAATCAGAGGATTTGATTTGCCCCAAGCCGATTTTTACGGAATCTTGTCTTCTGATACCGCCCAAAACCACTTCAACTGACTGATATTCAGGACCGGAGGTAAGATATTTTAATTGTCCAACATTCTCAGTATTTGCTAGCACTATCGTAGTTTCGAATCTACCTACCTCAAGAAAAGCATTCACAGAGTGCAATATTGAGGGTAACCCGGCGATTTCGGTTAGTATTTTATCGATACCGCCCATCCGATCTCCGGACCCTGCACCCAGTATTATTGCTGAAAATCGATTCATAGAATCCTAATTTATTTGCATTTCACTAATTCAAATACCCTGTAATTCAGCAATCATTTTATACTCTCACAGCCATAACCGGCACATCTCAAACAGATGTACAATGTATGACACCGGAACCGCCTCGATAAATTAACTATACAGGCCGCGGGGAAATGAAATGGGATCCAATTATTGGATGTTTGTAGACAATAGCGAAAATTCTGTTATTACGCGTAAAAAAGGGTACAAATTATTTGGAATGAGTTCCAAATATAAAAGACGTGCTCAGAGGATGCATCCTAAAGACCGGGTCATATTTTTTGACAGAAACAGAAAATGTTGGACTGCATCGGCAACAATAACTTCTGACTACTTTGAAGATGAATCCTCCATATGGATACCTTCCGATCAACCTAAGGAATTTAAATTTAGAATAAAGTTAAAGCCTGATTACGTACTTGAGGAAGAACAATATATTGATGGACTTCAGTTAGGTCCAAGCCTTGAGTACGTGAAAAGATGGGCTCCAGAAGATTGGCCACTTGCATTCTGGGACCGCATACACCTCATTCCTAGCAGAGATTTCAAACTAATCGAAGATGAGATGAAAAGAATAAAAAAGAAAAAGAACTGACCCTGACAAACTTTGTGAGACTCTATTCAGTTTCATTTTTGTTTCCATGTTCTTTTTGCTCACGGTAAACCTCAATTATCAAATTTATAAGATCATTATCTAAATCTGGCTTATCTGCAGATAAACAATATTGACTTAAATTATCGATATCAGTGATATTGGGCAGTGTTGAGACCACATTTCTGTTAGTTATTGCAAACCTCAATGCTACGTCGGATATACTCTCTTCCAAGTCCTCAAACAAAAAATCATAGTTAGGGCGCATTTCTATAATATTTCCGAATGTAGGATGATTTTTTTGATCACTAAATTTTGATTGCTCGAACATTAAAGGATCGTAGGATTCTTCCAAAAGTCCAAAGGAATGGACTCTTCTAGCTATCACCGAAATGTTTCTGTCCATTTGAGAAAAACTATCAACTAAATCTTGTTCCAACAAACTAAAAGGAGTATGAAATAAATTCAAATCTCTTTCAAAGGCTAACAAGGTAGCTATTTCTGATGCTTCTGGTCGATCATCTGTCGCGATACCAAAGTTCAGAATCTTACCGGCGTCTACCAGTTTTTCAAGGGCTTCATATAAATCATCATTCTCCACCTCAGCATATGAGGGATAATGAACAAAATACATGTCAAGATAGTCGGTACCAATACGACGCAAAGATTGTTCACAGGCATATACAACATATGCGGGACCAAAATTCTTACCATCCCAATCTACATCTAACTGTGGAGAATAGAAATCGTATCCAAATTTAGTAGCTATAACGATTTCATGCCTCGCAGGTGAAAGAGCTTCCCTCAATAGCTCTTCACCGTAACCTTTTCCATAGGAATCAGCTGTATCAAAAAAATTTATACCCTGTTCAAAAGCTTGCTGGAGTAAATATATGGAAACATCAGTATCTTGTGCACCCCAGCCACTGGTAGCTAGAGTCCACAAAGGAAAGCCAATTACAGAAAGGTCAATGTTATTAACTGAAAAATCGGAGTATCTCATCCGTAAAATAAACCCCTCATCAAATTGAAGTATGAATGTTCTTGGTTAATGATATCTGATAATGAATATCGGATTTATACTTTAAACACATCAATATACAGATATAATATCCAGTAATTTGCATCACTCAGGATACCAAGAATGCAGCACCATCATGAAAAAGTAAGGCTCACAGAACTAGCCTCATGTGCTGGCTGAGCCTCTAAGCTTAGTCCAGATGACCTGATGCAGGTTCTGCAGCAGCTGCCAGAAATGACCCATCCAAACCTGCTGGTGGGAACGAAAACCAGTGACGACGCGGCCGTTTATAAATTAAGTGATGATTTAGCTATAGTTTTAACTGTTGATTTTTTTCCACCTATTGTGGATGACCCATTTATCTTCGGTCAAATAGCAGCAGCTAACTCATTAAGTGACGTCTATGCAATGGGAGCTAAACCGATAGCGGCTCTGAACATAGTAGGGTTTCCTTCAGATTTAAACATGTCCATCTTGGGAGAAATCTTGAAAGGTGGCGCCTCGAAAGCCTTAGAAGCTGGAATCGTTATAGCTGGCGGCCACAGTGTCGTGGATGCCGAACCTAAATACGGTCTCTCGGTGACAGGAATAGTTAATCCAGGAAACCAAACAGCCAACAGTAATTCCAAACCTGGTGACTTGTTGCTATTAACAAAACCGATAGGCACTGGAGTGATAACTACTGCCGGCAAGCAGGAAAAAGTAGATGCCGAAGTGCTGGATAACGCCGTCGAAATTATGGCAACATTAAACAAGTCTGCCTCTGAGGCTATGATTTCAGTCGGAGTAAATGCTTGCTCTGATGTTACTGGATTTGGTCTATTAGGACATCTAAGAGAAATGATGGATGGTAGCCGAACAGGTGCACATATATACAAATCCAAAGTTCCTGTAATCGAAGGTACTGAGTACCTTTTGAACCAAGGAATTGCCCCGGGAGGGACGATGCGAAATTTGGAATCTCTGAATTCCACAGTACTTTGGGGAGAAGAAATCACAGAAAACGACAAAATCCTCTTGTGTGACGCCCAAACCTCAGGTGGACTACTGATTTCAATCAATCCAAATAAGGCAGATATATTACAAAAACTACTATCGGAGACAGGAACGTTGAGTAATCAAATTATAGGGGAAGTTTATAGTCCTTCAGAAAACGACCCAACGATACATGTCACTGGGTAACTAATATAAAAGTTTACCGGAGTTGTAAAATTGACGACTGTTCCTGAGATGCTCAGTGTTTCAATAAAAAAAGCCTTTGAGTTAGCTCAAAAGGATAATCTTATCGCTAACGTCGAAATCGGCGATTCAGCTGTTGAAAGACCACAAAATCCAGAACACGGAGATTATGCTTCAAGCCTTCCTTTGAAACTCGCTAAGCCATTGAAAAAGAATCCGATGGAAATAGCAAATGTACTGGCTGAATATCTGAAAAAAGATGAATTATTAGACGATGTCGTAGTGGCCAGCCCTGGATTTATTAATTTTAAATTAAGCGGTAGATGGCTGCAAAACCAAGTGGATCAAATTCTCTCAAAGCCAGAAAGTTATGGGGTCACAAGTGCAGGAAAGGACAAAAGCATTCAAATCGAATACATAAGCGCAAACCCAACCGGAAGACTCCATGTAGCCCACGCAAGAGGTGCGGTTATAGGGAGTACGCTCGCAAGCGTTTTAAAAGCTGCCGGATTTGATGTCCAACAAGAATACTACCTAAACGATGCAGGAGCCCAGATAGGTAAATTCCACAAATCTTTGATTGCAAGATATATGCAGTCACTTGGGGACGATGTTGATATGCCCGAAGATTCCTACCCTGGGGAAGATGTGATAGCTATCGCTGAAAAAATAAGAGATTCGAATAATAGGACCTATGACACCTCCAATCCAGAAGAAATATTAGATCTAGGCAGAGTTGGAATAGATTTGATGATAGAGGGAATTAAGGAAGATATCGAATCTCTAAAAATCCACTTTGATAACTGGTTCAGTGAACAAAGTCTTTTTGAAAATGGGCAATTCGAAAAATGTATGACCGTATTAAAAGAAATGGGGTATGTATCTGAAAAAGATGGAGCTACATGGCTTTTAAACACCAAATTAGGCGAAGAAAAAGACAATGTTCTTATAAGAAGTAACGGAACCCCAACTTATTTTTCTACGGACATTGCCTACCATTACAATAAATTTGTGCAGAGAAAATTTGATAAAGTGATTGATGTCTGGGGTGCTGACCATCAAGGCCAGGTACCGAGACTAAAATCTGCGATGAAAATGCTTGGCAGCGATCCTGACAATCTAGAAATGATTCTAGTCCAGATGGTCAGATTCAAAAAAGGCGAGACCACAGAAAAACTTTCAAAGCGGGAAGGTAACGTCGTGCCTTTAATTGAACTAGTCAACGAAATCGGCTCAGATGCATGTAGGTTCATGTTCTTATCGAGGTCCCATGAAAGCCAATTGGATTTCGACCTAGACTTAGCTAAGCAACAATCTTCCGAAAATCCTGTTTATTACATTCAATATGGTCACGCCAGAATATGCAGCATACTAGGCTTAGCTGCCGAAAATAAGATAGATTATTCAAACGGTTCAGTTACCATGTTGGGTCACGAATCAGAGAGACAACTTATTAATAAAATATTAGAGTTGCCGTCCGTAATAAATACAATTGCGGACACTTATGAAGTGCACCATCTACCTCATTACTCACTAGAATTGGCAACATCTTTTCATAATTTTTATCAGAACTGTAGAGTGGTTTCAGAAAATAAAGCCGACCTAGAATTAAGCAAGGCGAGGTTAAAACTATGCGAAGCCGCCAAACTAACACTTGCATACTGCCTAGACCTAATGGGGATGAACAAGCCTGAAAAAATGTAAATTCTCTAATTCAATTGAGAGGCCCAAATGAAAATAACTGACATAACTACAACTCACCTTCATAGCCCTGAAGGAAAACCCATACAGGACGCAACCATACCAACCCCAAAGAATGAGTCTGGAGGAAGAGGCCAAATTTTCGTCCATATTAAAACTGATGAAGATATTGAGGGCCTTGGAATGACTTACGCCTCCCCAGGAGTCATCGATGTTATCGAAAGTTCCCTCAAAGAGGAACTAATAGGAAAAGATCCACTGGACATTGAACAACTATGGACCGATATGTATTGGAAAGTGAGAGGATATGGCCGGAAAGGCATAGCATTCTGTGCCATTTCTGCCATTGATATAGGACTCTGGGACCTCAAGGGGAAATATGTAAATCTACCCCTTTACAAACTACTTGGAGCATACACAGATTCTGTACCTGTATATGGGAGTGGTGGTTGGACTAATTTCTCTGAAAAGGAGCTTATCGAAGAAATGACTGGATATGTGTCAGACGGCATACCTAGAATCAAAATGAAAGTAGGTAAGGATTTCGGATTATCAGAAAGAGAAGATATTGAAAGAGTAGCTGCCGTTAGAAAAGCTGTGGGAGATGATGTCAGTATCTACATCGATGCAAACAACGGATATTATCGAAAACAGGCTATATACATGGCAAAGGAATTTGAACAGTTCCAGATAGGCTGGCTTGAAGAGCCGCTAATACCTGACGATATCGACGGAATGGCAGATATATCCAAGGCAACTAGTATTCCCATAGCTACAGGTGAACACGAATACACAAAATACGGATTCAGGGACCTTATAGGACGGGGGGGAGCTGACATTGTCCAACCAGATATAGGTAGGGTTGGAGGAGTAACAGAGTGGATGAAAGTGGCGCACTTGGCCCATTCTTTTAACCTCCCTGTAGCACCACATGCACTCCAATTAGCCCATCTGCACGTAGCTTGTGCGACACCTAATTTGAAGGTCGTTGAATACATGAATGTATCACTGGATGGCGACGAACTCTGGTATATAGACTTCCCAAAGCAAAAGGATGGATACTGGTCTCCTTACCCCGATAAGCCAGGCCTAGGATTGGAATTGGATCATTATTCGGTGGTTAAATACCGAATCTAATTTCGATGTCCCTCTCTGCTGCCTCAGCGTAAATGCTTCATTAGTATTTTTTCTAAAAATACTGGTGCTAAGTTCACCCATTGATAGATTATCGTGCATACAAACAAGAAAACATGATATTTATTTAATCTGCCATCCTAGGTTGCACCGATGATGGAGGCACAGGTTTTTTTGCTAGCAGAAATATCAGGCTTCCAGCAAACCCAGTGACCGCAATTAGAATAAATGCAGTCATATAACTTCCTGACCGATCATAAAAGATACCGGCTACTATTGGCGCTATCATAGAAAAAAAGGTCATTGGTACAGCAGAAATGCCCATAATCTTACCGAAAGATTTGCCAGCAAAATATTCACCTCTCATGGCCATAGTAATGGGGGCCCGGCCCCCATATCCAAGACCATATACAAACGCGAACGTTAAAGCTAAAAAGAATGTGTCTGCAAATCCTGCAAAAGCCACCCCAACAGCTTGCAAAGCGCCGAAAGCACAAGCGGCGACTCTTTTTGAAACATGATCACCAACAAATCCACCGACTAGCTTAGCTAGACCTCCGATCCCCATTGTTACTCCCCATACTGTAGCTGCTTGCTCCAAGGTAAGTCCCTGTGCCTTCAAGGCTAAGATCAGATGAATCATCATAGTTGACGTTAACAAAACAGATGAGCCATGGCCCAGCGCTAGTATCCAAAATGCCTTGCTCATCAAGGCTTCACTTAAAGTAAATGAAGAATCATGTGTAACAACTAGATCATTTTCCAATTGGGTTTTTGAAATACTTTTAGAAGATGCCTTACCATCTGGCATTTCTCCAATCTCCTCTGGGTAATTTACGATGAGTTTCCAAATTGCCGGAACTATCAACAGAAAAATAATTGCACATACTACGGCCGTCGCTCTCCAACCCAAATTTTCAGGTTTTATAATTATTGCCATGAAGGGAACAAGCAAGAAGGTCCCTATCGAAAACCCGACGGATCCCAATGAAAGAGCTAAACTTCTTCTCTTTTCAAACCAACTGTTTACTATAACGGTCATCGGTATCCAGCCACCCATCGATACCCCCAGCGTGATAATCATGTAAGCAGCATAAAAAAGAAGTGGGTCTGACCACTCTGAACGGGAATCAGTTATTGGCGTTACCTGGGTGAGACATAAAAAGCCAATAGCAGTTATTATAAAACCCATGGCAACCAATTTTTTCCCACCGATTTTATCGATGATATAACCCACTAAAGGAGACATTATGCTCCCTTCTAACTGCCCAAGAGAGAAAGCTATTGTCAGCTGAGTCCGTGTCCAACCAAATTCTTCTTCAAGGGCATTCACCCACAGTCCGGCGGCTCCATATAATGGTGTCGATAAAAGAGCGTTAACAAACAAAGCCGTGATGGCCAACCACCAACCGTAAAATATAGGCCGTCTTTTTATCGATGCGAACAATGCTTAAATTCCCTAGGAATATTATCGTAATATGACAACGGGCTTGACCAAATTTTTGATCGCAACTCGTCCATCGGACTGGAATTGTCTACAAAACCATTTGGAATGTACAGAGCCAAAGGGTATCTAGAAATGACGACCGACCATTTAGGAAATGATATTCAACTACCTATGTCATAGGGCAGGTAGTGGAAAGCACCGAAGATTATTCCGCTGTGTACCCAACAAATCCAAAAAGTTCCTATCCTAATGTGGCACCAGTAGCAGAATATTCTCCTGAAATCAGTGTAATGCAGACAACAGTCTGTTTTGAACGATAACGGCATCAGAGAAAATTGAAGAGGAAGAGGCTGACTGTTGCCTGATACCACTTGTACTCACGACTGGAGAGTACAAGTGCTGCTAAGTTAAAGAGCCCTCGGACTCTCCTTGTTGCCGTGGCCCCCAATAATCTGCTGATGAATTATTAATGAATTCAGAGACCGAATCATTAAACATTTGAGGTTCTTCAAGATTTATTGCGTGACCTGATCTAGGAAACACTATTAGACCAGCCCTTGGTATGGATTCCTTTATAAATATGGACGGCTTAATACAGGGATCGTCCTCATCTCCTGTCATTACGAGGACCGGAATTTTTATGTTCGCTAGTTGAGTTTCTAAATCAAAAACCGGAGGTCTTTTGGCCATAATGCCGTAGAAAGTGTTCGCTGAACCGATATTGGAATGCTCCATAAATTGATTACACAAAAGCTCATAACCTTTGGGGTCTTTAAACTGTAATTGAATTCTATGAGGGCCCTTAAGATAGCCTGACATGGCCGACATACCTTCTGACCTCATGGCTTCTGAGAATTTCAAAATCCGTTCCCGAAAGGAAACGGGATCGTCCGAACCCGTCCCCGTCCCTGCAATGGTCAAAGTCATCGTTTGTTCCGGATATTTGATACCAAAATTCAGCGCCACATTACCACCCATAGAAAGACCCACCATATGTGCCTTTTCAATTTTCAAAAAATCCATCAGTCCTTTCAAATCATCGACTGCCATGTCCTGGCTATAAAACTCAGGATCTGCAGGAACTGATGTCGGAGGGTATCCTCTGGAACAATAAGTTATTACCTTGAAATTCCTGGAAAAGTAATTTACCTGTAGGTCCCATGACCTAATATCACCTGCAAATTCATGGCAAAATATCAATGGTTCTCCTTTCCCATGAACCTCGTAATAAATATCTATACCGTTAGAAGGTGCATATGGCATAAACCTCTCCTTTGCAGATTTCTTTAGGAACCCCTGAGTTATAACACATGAATCGGTAATAGGCATTTCAAAATGATCACTACAGTAAGTTTGCCTATGGAATTATAATAGCTGTAATTATGTTCCTCAGGATTTTAAATTTGAAAGTAAGAATAATGTATTGGAAAGAAATACCTGTACAAGTTCAAGCAACTGACGACTCTGAAACGCAGTCACTGCAGCTAGAACCAAGATTCCAAGAAGCGGTAGATGCTGTTTCCATGATGGAAGGCAGTTATGGTTCCGATGAATATTTGGATGCCTGGGAGTGGGGTGAATACACTGAAATACAAGGAGAATTAAGTGAGGTTCTCAAATTGGTCGCAAACCGATATAACAAAGGTATGCCACGAGATTTTGTATCCAAATTAAGGGATTTACATAGAGATGGTAGCCGAAAGACTCGCCCTGGATCCATAGATGGATGGATAAAATCAGATTAAAAGGTCAATAGCAAAATGAATTCGAAATCTCAAGGCATACTCGAGCGCATCTCAAATGGAGAGGTGCTCATTTCAGACGGGGCGACTGGAACTTTTTTACAGCAAAATGGACTTGAACCAGGAGGATGCCCAGAAGAATTTAATGTCAGTCACCCTGAAATCGTTCAAAAAATGGCTCGATCCTACTTCAACGCTGGTTCAGACATGGTGCTCACCAATTCCTTTGGTGGTACAAGGTTTCGGCAAAGTCATTACGGATTTGCAGACAAAGTAGATGAATTCAATAGACTGGCTGCAGAACATGCGAAGAGCCAGTCCCCTCCCGGCACGTTTGTATGCGGATCTGTAGGTCCGAGTGGTGAGTTCTTGGAACCGCTTGGATCCGTATCTAAAGAAGAAATGTACAAAGCCTTTTGTAACCAAGTAACATCTCTTGAAAAAGGCGGTGCTGATGTAGCTGTGATTGAAACAATGACTGCCCTTGACGAGGCATCGATCGCAATCAGAGCTGCTAAGGAAAAAACTAATCTCACTGTAATATCTACTATGACTTTTGATAAAGGACCAAGGGGATACTTTACGATGATGGGAGTAACACCTGAACAAGCAGCAGTGGAGTTGGTAAAAGCAGGGGCAGATATCGTGGGGACTAACTGTGGAAATGGAATAGATAACATGATCGAGATAGCATCTATGATGAGAGATGCTACTACCTCTCCATTATTAGTTCATTCAAACGCAGGAATACCCTCTCTAAAAGACGGAGAAATACTTTATCCAGAACCTCCAGACTTTATGGCAGAAAGATTTATGAGATTGAAAGAAATTGGAGTAAACATAATCGGTGGATGCTGTGGAACTGGACCAGAACATATTTCTGCTTTCTCAAAATTAATGAAAGAAAACAAAGGAGTATAGCTATGACCCTCATCTCCTACAACGGCCCGAGGCCAAAAGATGTGATAGCAAAATATGGACGATGCCTAGAACTAATACCCACAGACAAAAGATTCAATGAAATATCAGTTGGCTTATATGTTAAAAATGCTGTTTTTACCATATGGTCTTTCAGTACAAAACCAGGTATCGAAAAGCGAATTGAAGAAATTCGAGATCTATTAGTATCTCTAGGGGGGATGTCTCCCATATCCGGCACTCATAATCAAGCTAAATTCGACTGTGGGCTAATCCATAACAGACCAGTGCGATTCCTACTCTCTCAAGCAGTTGGTAAAGACCCTGAATATACTACCAGCGCCGCATCCATGGAGATAAAAGATAGTAAATCCGATCTACTTATTAGGGCGGAAGGAATCGATAAAGACAACATTCGTTGCTATCAGATATCTGCCACCGGTGAGGCTAGAAATCCTGCTATGCGGCTTAGAATGATAGTGGCAGGATTTTCTAAATACGGCGAAATGGACAAAATAGGAGATCAGGAAGTAGCTTTTGAATGCCGTCGTAACCATGATGGATTATTGAGAATTTTGTTGCCGTACTCTAGAAATGTTAGTAGTGTTGAAACGATGATGCAGGCGGAATCTATGAGAGGTCAAATGACCACTAGCACCCTAGGTTTTAGTCAAACATAATGGAAGGAGCGTTTTAGAAGATGCCTTATCAAGAGACTATGTCACCAAGAGAACGAGTAATGAATGCGTTGGCAGGAAAACCTGTCGATAGAACCCCCGCAGTTAATCCTACTAATGTAGCAACAGTTGAGTTGATGGATTTGGTTGACGCCCCCTTCCCTTACGCCTGTCAGGACGGAGAAATGGCAGCCAGATTAGCTGCCACTGGATACACCGAACTAGGTTTCGATTCAGTTTCCCCCTATTTCAGCATAATTCAAGAATCATCTGCACTTGGCTGTGAAATGCAATGGGAAGAAAAAGACAACTGGCCCACCGTCCGGATGTATAACCCGATATGGAAATCTGCTGACGATGTAAAAATACCTTCAGACATTCTTGAACATCGAGATATGAAAGCTATAACAGACTCAATAAGAATGCTAAAAGATGAGTTTGGTGACGAAGTAGCAATTGTAGGAAAAACGATGGGGCCATGGACACTTGCTTATCATGTATTTGGCGTCGAGAGTTTTCTTTTGGGTACAGTTGATAATCCTAAAGAAACAAAAAGAGCTTTGGAAAAATTAAAGGAAATTTCAGTACTATTTGGACAGGCCCAAATAGACGCAGGAGCAGACGCTCTAACATTTCCTGATCACGCCACAGGGGACCTTGTTAGTGGAGCCTACTATAAAGAATTCTTACAAGATATTCATACCGAAATGGTGGATATTTTGGATGTTCCTCTTATTTTGCATATCTGTGGTAAAACCGTCGACAGAATGCCATATATCGCCAAGACAGGAATGGCTTCTTTTCATTTTGACTCGAAAAATGACCCTCAGGAGGCCATGGACGCAGTCGATGGAGGTATCACTCTCGTGGGCAATATAAATAACCCAGAAACATTATACGCAAGAGGTCCTGAAGAGGTCCGGCAGGAAGTATACAAATGCTTGGAAGCTGGAGTTCAGATGATTGGGCCGGAATGTGCAATTCCCTTGGCAACTAAAATAGAAAACCTAATGGAAATTCCATTAGCGATTAAAGATTGGACGGCAGAAAGGCATGGTTAGCCTGTAAATGCTTACAATATAGACGTATAATTGTTACCTTTAAATCGAAATATGAGTTCAATTTATAATTAATTGAACATAGACCAATAAATACTAGAGGTTCCTAGACCATATGCCAGTTACTAATGAAGTTTTGGAGTCGGAATTAGGACATGTAACTAACCCGTCGGAACAACAACATATTCGTTCTTTGTGGGACGAAGCGGACCCTTTAATGCAAGACATATCTGTCTCCCTAATCAAAGGAGACAACAACAGAGTGGACCAACTGACTAAAGAAGCCTTAGAGTCTGGATTTACAGCCAATACTATTCTTGATGAAGGGCTTATCGCGGGTATGGCAATTGTCGGAGTTAAATTTCGAGACAATCTAATATTTGTACCAGAAGTTCTCGTAGCCGCACGCGCCATGAAAGCTGGAATGACCCATATAGAACCGATTCTATCTGCTTCTGGAATAGAACCCATTGGAACCGTAATAATGGGTACAGTAAAAGGTGACTTACACGACATTGGCAAAAATCTCTGCATCATGATGCTGAGAGGCGCCGGATTCACAGTCATCGATTTAGGGGTGGACACTTCACCTGAGGAATTCATAGAGGCGGTTGAGGATAACGAAGCGGGCGTTTTAGGAATGTCTGCACTCCTAACCACCACTATGCCCAACATGGGTAGAACTATCGATGCATTTGAGGAAGTAGAGATGAGAGATTTTGTAAAAATCATGGTTGGGGGAGCGCCACTTTCTCAAGAATTTGCTGATGACATGGGTGCTGACGGATACGGAAAAGATGCAATATCCTGTGTAGATCTAGCCAAAGCTTTTATGAACCCTGAAGCAGAACATTCAGTAAGTTCCATTGCATAAAACCTACTAAATCCGGTGACCATTGAGACAATACTATGGAACCAGTCGATCCAGAAAAATATAAGAAAAGTCTAGGAAAACTCGAGACGATTTTTAGATCAATATCAGACACAGCCTCCGAAGTATCATCCTGGAGGTGCCCTTACAAGAACGTTGAAGACAGGTGCACTGCAAAATTTGGCTGCAGAAATCAGAATAGACGAGGTAAAGTAACAGAACTATTTCTTTGCCTGGGCAGTGACGATTTAGATTACCGATCAGCTTGGGAAACAGGCAATTAATCTGAAAATATCTGCACTTTTATCTAGACCTTGTAAAATGCCTGCAACCAATTCAAGTTTGAAGGTATAAATTATGTCCCCAGTTTTTGCCGACGGCAAAGAACATCCCACATCCCCTAACAAAACTATATTTGATTATGCCGACGACTTGCAGATAAGAGTACCAACTGCCTGTGGTAGAAACGGGGAATGTCACGAGTGTGTGGTGGAAATCAAAAAAGGTATTGAATCCTTGAACAAGTTGAGCGGAGAAGAAAATTTCCTAAGAGGAAGTTACAGGTTAGCATGCCAAGCAATAGTCGAAGATTTATCAGCCAATGTTGAATTCAGTACTCTCCGAAGGCAACCCAAAATCCTAACCTCTGGGATCGTACGTGACATAGAGATGGATAGCCTTGTCACAATAAGCAACGGACGGGTACTCATTGAAGGAAGGGACGTTGATAAATACCAGGGGCATATTCTAGGGCTTGCCGGAGATATCGGAACTACCACCGTAGTTCTAAGCATAATAAATTTGGAAGATGGTCAAGTTATAGCAACTTCGTCTTTCGAAAATCCTCAGAGGTTTGGTGGTTCTGATGTAATGAACCGAATTTCTTATGATGGTGGTCCAAATAACGGTGAATTAAAGAAGGTACTGTTAGCATCGATAAATTATGAAATAGGCGAAATGCTAAATGATCATAAAATTCACAGAAGAAGAATTTATGATGCGGTATTTGTTGGGAATACTACTATGCGAGACATACTATTCGGGATTGATGTCCAATCTGTCGGCGAAAAACCTTACAAATCTATGATTCAAAACCAATTCGAGGTCGGATCTAGAAAATCGACTTCCATTATTGCTAAAGCTAAAGAATTTGGTTTGCGAATATTTCCAGAAGCACGCATCTACAGTGGACCTCTCATCGGTTCTCACGTAGGGGCAGATGTAGCAGCCGATCTACTTGCTATCAAAGCAGATCAAACTGAAGATGCCATTATGCTTGTAGACATAGGCACGAACACTGAGGTGATTATAGGGACAAAAGATAAAATGATTGCTGCTTCTTGCCCCGCTGGACCAGCCTTTGAAGGCGGAGAAATAACCTATGGTATGCCTGGATATGAGGGAGCTGTTGAATCAGTCAAGATTAGAGATGGAATTTTGGAAATTGAAACCATTGGAAATACTAATGTTCAGGGTATATGTGGCTCGGGATTAATTGATTTATTGGCAGAACTTAGAAAATCTAATTTGATGTCTGAACTTGGAGTTTACTTAGATGGTTCAAACGAATACTCGTTTTCCGAAAAAGAAGATATGAGCCTTTACAGATCTGATATTAGTGCCTTGGCGCAAGCAAAATCCGCGAATTACTGTGGGCAATATCTAGCATTGAGGCATTTCGGAACTCCCATCGATAAAATAACCAAACTGTATCTAGCTGGAGGTTTTGCAAATTACATAAATTCCTCAAATGCACGTGATATAGGGTTTATAGCCAATTTCCCATTAGAAAAAATTGAAAAAGTAGGAAATGCTTCACTCGAAGGGGCCATTCTTATGCTCAAATCAACCAAAATGAGAACAGAAATAGAAAAGCTAGTTTTGGAAATAGAACATTTGGAATTGGAAACGGTCCCAGATTTCTTCGAAGTTTTTGTCGAAGGGTGTATGTTTAACCCAATGCCAGTAGATTTAACATCAATAAATTCATAAAAAGAGGGAGATGAAAATGGGTTGGAAAGTCCTCATTACAGACCACGTATGGCCAACCACAGACCCAGAAAGGGCTGTTCTAGAAGCTGCAGGAGCTGAGGTAATTGTTGCCCCCGACGGAGACGAAGATACCCTAATCGATTTGGCAAAAGATGTGGATGCAATAATGACCTGCTTTGCAAAGGTTACAGATAAGGTAATCAGATCCGCCAAAAACTGTATTGCCATAGGTAGATTTGGGGTAGGAGTCGACAATATAGACGTAGCTACAGCTACTGAATTAGGTATACCTGTGACCTATGTACCAGACTATTGTGTAGATGAAGTGTCTGACCATGTACTAGCAATGTTGCACACTTGGAACAGGAAAATAGCTTTATTTAACCAGTCAGTCAAAACTGACGGCTGGGGGCATTTGGGTTTGACGATGCGGATAAAGAGGCTCCGAGGTAAGACTATTGGAATAGTTGGCTTTGGCCGGATAGGGCAAGCAGTGGCTGAAAAAGCTTCAGCATTTGGATTAGAAATACTCGCCTCTGATCCAATAACCCCTAAAGAAATTGTGGAGTCCTATGGCGGAAAATTAGTCAGTCTAGCAGAATTGTTAGAAAAATCAGACTTTGTGTCTCTTCATGCTCCACTAACTCCCGCAACTGAAAAAATAATTGGCCCTAAAGAATTGGATTTGATGAAGGATGATTCTTTTCTAATTAATGCCGCACGCGGTCCATTGATTGACGAATCTGCTCTTTATGATGCCTTGTCAAATGGTAAAATTGGCGGGGCAGGTTTGGATGTGATGGTCGAGAATGAACCTCCGAAAGATCATCCCCTAATGCAGCTAGAAAACATCCTAATAACCCCTCACACTGCCTTCTTCTCACAAGAATCCACCTTAGAACTAGAGGAACGAGCTGCTAGTGAGATAGTCAGAGTTTACAGAAATACTATGCCGGAAAATTTGGTTAACAAAGAAGTCCTTGATCATCCAAATCCCAAAAGATCCTTACAAGATTAAGTTCTATATCATTGATACGCTCTGGCCTCCATCAATGACAATACATGAACCTGTAATCAATCCAGATCTATCGGAAGCTAGATACGCTACCAGGTCTCCTAGCGGTTCCGGCCATCCAAACTTTCCGAGAGGAAGATTATTTTGTATAAAATTGTCTACAACCTCTGGAGTGTTTTCACTCTGAAACCTTTCCCAAGACCCTCCCGGATGTTCAATGGACCCTGGAGCAATAGAGTTTACTAAGATCCCATCCTTGGCCAAAGAAATAGCTGCATGTTTGGAAGCAGCGATCAAAGCTGCTTTCGCCGACATATAGGATATATTCCCACCATACTCCCTGCCCCATATTGAGGCAATATTGATCACCCTACCCCACCCATTACTTCTCATGGATGGGATGACGTGTTGCATTAGTTGGAATGCTCCGAAAACATTTAAATCAAATGTCCCTTTGAAATCTTCTATAGCCGTGCGAGTTATATCCTCTCGAGACTTCGTACCACCGGCATTATTTACTAGAATATCTATGGGACCTAAGGTCTCTTCAACGGAGGCGTGCAAATTGCTGACTGAAGACCCATCTGACACATCTGCTAGAATCCCAAAACAAACCCCGCCCATTCCATTAATTTCGTTCACAGTTTCATCCAAGGTATCTTGTGTCCGACCACAGATAGCAACCTTAGCCCCTTCCCTAGCCAAGGACAACGCACTTTCTCTCCCCAGGCCTCTACTCCCACCTGTCACTAAAGCGATTTTTCCAGTTAGTCCTAAATCCATATTCTTATAGCACCTTACTTATTTTTAGTATCCGAAAAATGGAGCCCCTTTAGTTTAATACATTAATTTCTTGACTAGCGGGGGGGACTGACCTAACATTCAATCCTGTTATGCTCCTTGATTTACACACACACTCAGTTGCATCCGACGATTCCAGGGCAACTGTAGAACAATATATTAAATGGGCCAATGTGCTAAGAAAGAAGGGTAAATCCATCGATGGATTTGTTCTAACTGAACACAGGCAATTCGATCACCATATAGACTACAGCAATCTGGCCTCTGACAGTGGTTTGATAATTTTAAAAGGGGCAGAATTAGACACAGACACCGGACATTTTCTTGTTTATGGAATTTCGGATGAAATCACTAACAAAGTGGATTTTTCAGATGTTAATATGAGCGCACAAAATCTCGTAGATGTCTGTGACACATATGGAGCGATTGCAATTCCTGCCCATCCGGGACGAGCTGGAATCGGTTTCGCCGAATATCTGGACAAGGGAATGACAGGTTTTGAAACCGTTCGAACAGTTGAGAAACTCAATGGCTCGAATAGACCTGGCGAAGGTGAAAAAGCAGAAGCACTAATCAACGCCAGAGGATACCATGGGACGGGTGGAAGCGATGCCCATATAGTGAGTGCAATTGGCACCTGTATGACAAGCTTTGAAAAAAACATTGCGGATGAATATGATCTAGTTGAGCAACTGCGAAATGGCTCTTTCGAAGCCGTAAAACTTGATAGCTAATATAATTTTGGAGCAAACTATGACCACAGACGAAGGCATCATATATGACAGAAGTCTACTTGGGGTAGAGAACCACATAGGAACCTTCAAGTTGACACGCGAGACAATTCTTAATTTCGCCAAATCAACTGGAGAGACCGATCCCAGATATATAGGAGATGAAAATGGCGAAGGAGAGATTGTAGCTCCTGCCACAATTTGCAATATATTTGTTTCCGGCGTCTCAAGACCGGACATAAAACTTGAATTCGGTGAAATAAGTTTTTTTGCTGGGCAGGCAATTGAATGCAAAGCTGAAATACGACCAGATGACGTCCTTTCCGCAAGTACAAAACTCGATAATGTGTATGCAAAGACGGGAAGATCCGGAAAGATGGTATTTGCTGTCTGGGAAACACACTTCAAAAATCAAAACGATACGACGGTTGCTTTAGTAACGGAATCTTTTGTTAGAAGGAATAAAAGTCGATGAATGAAAAACTGTATTTCGAAGATGTTGATATTGGAGATGAGATCGGACCTGTAACTAGAACTGTTTCGGACGAGGAGGTCATTCAATTTGTCTCGATTAGAGACGAAAAAGTTACCCCTTCAAGATTTACCTCAAAAGAGTTCGCAAATAGTGAAGGCTTGGACGAAGCAATAGTACCGGGAGCAATGAATATAGCCCTGATGTCCCAGGTCCTTACTAATTGGTCAGAAACTGTTTGTCTTTTAAAAATAGACGTTGTATTCAGAGGAACCGTTCCTCACAACAAAGATCTTGTTTTCAGTGGGATAATCACGGATAAAGATGAAACAGGGGAAAGCACTAAATTAGAATGTGATATTGTGATGGAAAATTCTGACGGGGTAAAACTTGTCATTGGAACGGGGATAATAGCCCTTCCAAACAAACCGTAAAATATGATCTCCATTCCATTTGAAAAACACACTCTGCAAAACGGCCTAGAGGTCATTACACACGTCGACAAAACAGTACCAACTGTGGCTGTTAATATCTGGTATCACGTAGGATCAAAAAATGAGGTTCCAGGTAAAACAGGATTCGCGCACCTGTTTGAACATGTGATGTTCGAAGGTTCCAAAAATCACAATAGTGACTATTTTGGTCCTCTTCAAGAAATAGGTGCTTCCGTAAACGGGTCCACAACAAACGACAGGACAAATTACTGGGAAAATTTGCCATCCAATTATCTTGAGTTGGCTCTTTGGCTTGAATCAGATCGAATGGGATTCCTACTCGAAGCTTTAGATCAAGACAGATTCGATTTACAGAGAGAAGTAGTGAAAAACGAAAGAAGGCAGAGCTATGAGAATAGGCCCTATGGGATGGCTTACCTAAAACTACAAGAACTTCTTTTTCCTCCCCCTCATCCATACAACTGGCCTACCATAGGTTCTCAAGAAGACCTTGACCGGGCAGATATTGAAGATGTGAAGGACTTTTTTAGGAAGTTTTATCATCCATCCAATGCAAGTATTGCCATAGCTGGAGATATAAACCCTGACTATACGCTCGACTTGGTCGACCAGTATTTCGGTAATTTACCACCTGGTCCGACGATTAGTCGATTCCACCAAATGGATTCATCTTTAAAGGGACAAACATGGGTTACCCTAGAAGACTCGGTACATCTACCTAGATTGTATCTGGCATGGCCCACTACGCCGGAATTTACAAAAGATCAGGCAGCACTAGATGTACTTTCGGTGATTATTGCGGACGGTAGAAGTTCCACATTGGAACGGAAACTTGTCTATGAAAAACAAACTACTAAGGACATACAGGCCTATCACCATGGCCAAGAAATTTCAGGAGAATTTCATATAATTGCGACAGCGAACCCAGGAATATCAACAGAAGAGATTTACTTTGATATACAAGAATCGTTAAGGGAAATATCAGCTGTTCCTCCTTCGGATGAAGAAATCCAAAGGGCCCATAACAGAATACTCTCATACCACGTAAAACAATTGGAAAAAATAGGTGGGTTCGGAGGAAAAGCGGACCAATTAAATCATTTTAATGTGATGGGGAAGGATCCAAGTCTTATAGAAAGTGATGTTGAAAGATATAAAAGAGTATCAGCACAGGATGTTGCCAAAGCAGCACAACTGCTAAATGACAATTTTGTTGGCTTAACTGTAAAACCAATTACGGATAATAAATCTAGTAATTCTGAATTTGATCGAACCACGGTCCCGTCGCATTCAACTCCGCCAGCTTTTTCGCCACCGAAACCTCGAGAAATATTGCTGGATAACGGGATAAAAGTCCTGATGGTGGAACGCCCCCAATTACCTCTAACTAACATTGGGCTCCTCATTAACACTGGATCAACAAATGACCCTGAAAACAGACCAGGGCTATCAAAATTTATGACCGATATGCTTTTCGAAGGAACTACTCATAGAAGCAGCTCTCAAATAGCAAATGAAATGGAATTTCTAGGGTCCCATTTGACGCAGGATGTGTCCAGAGAACACACTTTCATAGCTGTTTCTGGTTTATCAGATAATACTAGCAAGGGATTAGAAATAATTTCAGACACTATTTTGAATCCTACCTTCCCCACTGAAGAGGTAGAACGCCTTCGGAAAGAGAAAATGGCTGACATACAGTCTATTCAGGATAGTGCAGATGCTACTGCCTCCATTGCAACTAGGTCTATTTTGTTAGGTTCCGAGTCTCCTTACGGACACACCATTATCGGGCACGAAACAAGTGTAAATTCGCTAGATAGGGATCATATCCAAGGTCAATATCAAGATATGATCCAAAATTCCGGCAAAACCTTTCTCGTAGTTGGGGATATATCATCCGAGGAATCCGTAGAACTGTTGAATAAGAAATTTGGGACACTTCCAAATCAGCAGGAACCCAGGACCTATGCCTCAGCACCAGATGAAATAGATCAAAATGGTCCGATTATTTATCTCGTTGATAGGCCTGGTTCGGCTCAATCCATATTGAGGGCAGGCCATCTATCAATACCACGAGAACACCCCGACTATCATGCCTTCGCTTTCGTTAATTACATCCTTGGCGGAGATTATTCCAGTCGATTGAATATGAATTTAAGGCAAGATAAAGGATACAGCTATGGGTTCCAATCTTCTATCGAATGGATGCATCCTTTTTCCATCCTCTTGGCAAGAGGAAGTGTCCAGACCGAGGTGACCAAAGAATCCGTCTTTGAAACTCTGAAAGAACTAAATCAAATTAGAGAAACTAACCCGATAGGTCTGGAGGAATTCAGAAAAGCCAAGGAAGGTTTGATCAAAAGCGTCCCATCACAATTTGAATCAAATCAACAAATTGTCTATCAATTACTTAATATTGCGACATTCAATTTACCCATAAATTACTTCAAAACTAGTATTGAGAAAATATCTGAACTAACAATCGACGATGTAAGAGAAGCTGCATATAAATACCTACTTCCCAATGAGACGAAAATAATAGTTGTCGGTGACAAAGACAAGGTCCAAAAAGGTTTGGAAGACCTAGGTCACCCTATTAAACAAATAGATATGTACGGTCGCCCTGTATAAGGAAATGTTCGTTTGCGAGAATTGCGATTTCGAAAATGCACCGTCAAGCCTATTTTGTGGTGGCTGTGGGAAGAAATTGGGAACCAGGTGTGACAGTTGCGGGAAGATAAACAGAGGCCAAACTTCTTGCAATAATTGCGACCATATTGTTCCTAAGGATCTAGAGTCAGGATATGAGGAACAGCCCTGGCCTAAACCTGGACAACTAGTAGACCTAGTTTCGCTTTCATTCACAGCTTACAAAAAAAATTTTAAAAGTTTCCTGATACTGGCATCAATAAGTGGCATTCCAACTTTGATAATTTGGTTCATGATTCGCACGCTTTTTGAAACAGAATTAGCCTCGTTAAACGATTTACAACAATATACCGACACTCAACTTTCCGAGAATTTGATGTCAGAAATCAAGGCCATACCCATTTGGAAATTATTCACCCTCTGCTTTCTTATTGTCATAATGTTCGTAACAAATCTCATATCTGGACTGTCTATGGTTGTTGGCTCGGCTCAGTTTGCTGACGCTGAAAAAGTTTCCACGGTCATATGCCTGAATTACACCTTGTCCCGACTCTGGAAACTATGCTTACTTTCACTGTTTTTAATAGGGCTACTGATCATACCTTTTATACTATCCTTACTGTTGATAGGCATTCCAATTTTGGTATATTTGTTCGTTCGTTGGTATTTCGCTCTTCCTTCACTAGTATTAGAAAACACCAGTATTACTGGATCAATTCAACGAAGCTGGGATTTAGTAGACGGCAAATGGTGGATAACTCTCGGCACCGGAATGGTGATTTTCATACTAATGACTATACCAACCTACTCATTAAATTTACTTTTATTAAGCCTTAATCCAGAATCACTCAATCTTATAGCAGAGGTTTTCGTGTCAACTTTGATTTCTCCTTTCCACGCGATTGCGACTGGACTTTATTTTTTTTCATTGAAAAAGTATGCAAAGGCTTAGTCATCGGAAAAGTTGCTTCCCGAACCCCTGTTTATTTTTTCGTGAACATCACCTTATAATTGGCCTCATTCGAGACAATATATAAATCGTAAAATATTATTTGGTTAATCTAATTTCAAATTTTTAAAAAGGACGACTTTGATATGGGAAACAGATTAGAAGGAAAGGTAGCTGTGGTGACAGGGGGAGGAAGAGGGATTGGCAAAGGAATCGCCAAACTGCTCGCCGAAGAAGGAGCTTCCATATTAGTTAACGACAAAGGTACTGAGGTAGACGGCACCGGTAACTCACAAGTACCTGCAGACTCTGTCGTTGAAGAGATTAAATCGTCAGGCGGTAATGCTATCGCTAATTACGACGATATATCGACCATGGAGGGTGGAGAGAGTCTAATCCAATCCTGTATCGACAATTACGGACAAATTGATGTTCTGGTAAATTCAGTAGGATCTTTAAAAGACAGAATGATCTATCAGATGACTCCATCAGATTTTGATCAAGTCGTCCGCAACAATGCCAAAAGTGTGTTCACGACTACTAAATTCGCCGGCATACTATTTAGACAACAAAGATCCGGTAAGATTGTCAATATGGTGGCAGATGCAGGGCTCGGTGATGTAGGCCGATCAAATTATGCGGCGGCAACAGAAGGGATAATCGGACTCACCAGAACGACGGCAAAAGATTTAGGCAAATATGGTGTGACAGCCAATGCCATATCCGCAATGGCAGAAACTAGGTTGTTTCCGGGAGCTGTGGACCAACATCGAGTCCCGGCTACCTTCGGACCTTCTCGAGACGAAAGAGCTGGCATCGGACCATCTCCAGAAATACCGACCTGGTCAGGAGAAGGTTCTCCTGACAACCCAGAAAACGTAGCACCTCTGGCCGTATATCTGTGCACAGCCGCTGCTCCCAATATTAACGGATATGTGTTGGGGGTGAGGGGAGGTAGCCTATACGTCTATTCCAATCCAGATATTGAAAATGTTGTCAATAAATGGGGCAATTTCACTATGGAAGAAATGGATGTCTTGTTCCCCAAAATGATGGGGTACGGATTCTAACGTACCCAGGAACAATTTTTTAAACCAATTATGGAAATTCAAGAGGTGAAACGGTGACTAACAGGGTTGAAGGAAAAATAGCAATAGTAACAGGAGCCGGTCGTGGAATTGGAAGAGAAGTTGCACTTTGGCTGGCAAGAGACGGTGCAAAAGTTGTAGTCAACGACCTAGGAGGGGCAGTCGATGGAACAGGTGACTCTTCCACACCTGCAGATTTAGTAGTCGAGGAAATAAAGTCTGAAGGCGGAGAGGCCGTGGCTTCGTACGCCTCAGTCGCCGAATACGACTCCGCAGCTGAAATTGTTCAAACAGCCGTAGATGCTTTCGGTGGAGTTGACATACTCTGTCATCCTGCAGGTATTCTAAGAGACCGAATGATATTCAACATGACAGAAGAAGAATGGGATTTAGTACTTCAGGTCCACTTATATGGGGCTTTTAATATGGTAAGAAATGTCGTGCCTCATATGATGGAAAATAGATACGGAAGGATCGTATTATTCTCCTCCGGATCTGGTCTCGGTGCCTCCGGACAAGGAAATTATGCCGCAGCGAAAGAAGGTATGGTTGGTTTTACAAGAGCTATAGCAAAGGAACTTGAGCCCTATAACATAATGGTGAACGCTGTTTATCCAGGAGGCTCTACGCGGATGACAGATACCGTCCCTCAATCAACTACAACTCTACGCCAAGAACAGAGGGAAGCTGTCGGATTAGCACAGTCAAACCCATCCGAGCCGCCACCAGAATATAGGGATCCAGCCAACAATGCCCCAAAAGTAGTATATTTAAGCTCAGAGGCGGCAGATGGAATTACAGGACAGGTCTTTGGAACCAGCGGTTGGGCTTTATCTCTCTATTCCCCTAGGCACGTAATAAAAAGTATCCACAAAGACGGGAAATGGACATTAGATGAATTAGACCAGCTGGTACCTATTTCCTTGGGCAGCGGCCTGATTAACCCAGTGCCAGTAGAGCCACCTAGAAGTTAATAAATATACTATTACTAATACTAACCAATGTACTACTACTGTTATGCTATCATCTGAAAGCTATGAGAGGATGTAAAGTGATGATATGAATTGGCTAGATTTTCTGTTACTAGGTATCCTTGTTGTGTCTATGTATTGGGGCCTTAAGACCGGCTTGTTCGTGGCAGCCATATACGGAATCGGGATTTTGGTTGGTTGGAGAATAGCCGGAGAAATCTCCCAGACGATTGGAGAGATCATAGGGGACACCCTAGGGCTTGAATCATCTTCCGGTCAAGCTGTGGGCGAGTTAAGTAGTGTTAACTTGAGTGTAGACACAACCACGACGGTGATAGCTTATGTAGCTGTATTTATCCTCACTTTGATAATCACTAAGATAATCATAAAATTAATAGCCCCTTTTCTCGCAATAATTGACGTTGCCACATTAGGCCTAAACCGAATAGCAGGAATAATTTTAGGACTCGTGGTAGGAATAATCATTACTTCCGTGACAGTATCAGGTCTCACCCGGCTCGCCTATGATTTCCATGAAATTCCCAATATACCTGGTTCCTCATTAATATCAAATGGAGAAATCACAGCTATAGATGGGATCGACGCAAAAATTGAAAATACTAGAACTTCAATAGAAGGTGCTTTACTAGAATCTACAATTACTCCTATTTTTGTCCGTGTGTTGCGAATTACACCCAATGATGCCTTTGGCATCATACCAACTGATTATTTAACTGCGATCTCAATATTGAATTCAAAATTAGAATAGAAAGGATGACTATAGCTTCGGCCCTCACAATAGAATCTCCCGTTTTGGTATTAAACCAAAACTATCAACCCTTAAATATATGTAGTGTTAGAAGAGCTATTGTTCTTATGGGTGGGGGAAAGGCCGAGCTAATAGTCAATGGACGTGGAGAAATAAGGAGCTCTCACAAAGCCTTTCCGATGCCGTCTGTAGTCAGGCTTCACTATATGGTAAAAAAGCCTATGGTGGAAAGAAGGCTTTCCAGACAGGCTTTATTTTATAGGGACAATTTCACATGCCAATACTGCGGGATTCCCACTAAGAAACTAACAATTGACCATATAATTCCTAGATCCAGAAATGGAAAACACATATGGGAAAATGTCGTGAGTGCTTGTATGACTTGCAATCACCAAAAGGCTGAAAGAACACCGAAGGAAGCCCAAATGCACCTACTGAAAACACCGGCTGCGCCTAAACCGAACCCTTATTATATTTTCTATCACAGAAAAATTGAGGAAGAATGGTCACCATTTATCCCATGGAAAAACTAAAACAATAAAATCTTTCTCACATAGTTATTTTCCCAACAGACGGGAGTTTTAGCATCATGTTGTCAAATACAAGGCTTGAAGTAACATTTTTCCTTAGATGATCATTGGTGATCTTCAGGAGCTTCAAAATAGTCAGAATATCTATGATACCCAATATATTAGATAATCCCTTAATTTCCTCTTTTCGAGAAATATTGACTATTGTGTCTGACCTTCCAACAGCAACCAATAGTACGTCTCGAGTCCACGTAATCGCAATATCCAGGAAATCGAATACTTCGTCTCTGTGTCTCATAAATTGATTAGACAATTTTCTCGACAGATCAAGTCGCTGTCCCATACCATCACCTAAACAACCTACGAAATCATTTAGCTTATCTTCCAAGTTCTGGAGTATTCCTGGATCCATAGCTACCTGGCGTGCCCATTCCGGCCTACCTCGCGCGAGTTTGGCTATCTGAAGCAACGGCGCATCTGCATCAAGATTAAAAGAAGTCAGCAGTTCAACAATATTTGCCTCTGAAACCTGCTCCAAACTCAGAATTTGACATCTAGAAACTATAGTGGCCAGAACCGCAGAGGAGTCTTGTGCCAATAATATAATCATCACGTCTTCAGGTGGTTCCTCCAACGTCTTTAATAATATATTGGATTGCTCTGCCCGCATGCTATCAACGGATGAGATAATGAATACCCTAGTGCGGCCTTCATATGGCTTCCTGTGAACTTTTTTTAGAAAATCTTCTCGTAATTGTTCAATAGAAACCATTGTTGAAGCATGGTTCTCACTCCCAGAATCTCTATCGACATCATAAAGGTGGACATCCGTGTGATTATATGCTTCGATTCTAAGACATTGATTACATGATCCACATGGTGCAAGGTCTCTATCAACATTGAGACAGTTGGCAATTTTAGCGATATCAAGAGCAAAAGTAAGTTTTCCCACTCCATCCGCGCCACATATCAGATAGGCATGAGAGAGTCTTTTCTGATGTATAGCTCGAGATACTCGCTCTATTGAGGTAGACTGACCAACAGTTTTCCAACCCATTGCGTTTTCCTTAACTCATGTCCTTAGTATCAGGTGATTACTTCCACATACGTTTCTCAAGGTAATGGACAACACCAACTCACATAACAACCTTGAGCACCGTATATAATATAATCCATAGTATAAATTTAATCACCCATAATTACTAAAACGTCATGCAACGCAACTCAATAAGTAAAGACCATCAACTAACGATCAGGATGATAATAACTGGTTTGATGTTATGTATCGCCTATGTCGCTCTTTTTGGGCTGCTACTAATATCCGGAATGAATCCTATTTTTGTCTTTGTGATAGGGATCGGAATGGTAGCCTTCCAGTATTTCATGTCTGATAAACTAGTTCTTAAGGCAACTGGGGCAAAGTCTGTTACAAAGGAAGAAGAGCCCAAATTACACGGTATGATAGAAAGATTATCCCAAGTCGGTGGAATCCCAAAGCCTCGCACAGTCGCAATAATGGACATAGATGCTCCAAATGCTTTCGCAACTGGTAGGAGCCCTAAGCACGCCACTGTTGCGGTAACCACAGGATTGCTTAACAGGCTAAATGATGATGAGCTAGAAGGCGTTATAGGCCATGAGTTAGCGCACATAAAAAACCGCGATGTGATGGTCATGACTTGGGCCAGCCTCATAGTTGTCGTAGCTGGATTCCTTATGCAAATGCTATTTTGGATGAGTTTGTTTGGAGGCTTCGGAGGACATAGACGGGAAGGTAACGGAGGCCAAGCAATGGCTATGATGATGGCTGTATACGTTGGAGTAATAGTTATATATTTCATTAGCCAACTACTCATCAGTACTCTTTCCAGATATCGTGAACTGGCTGCGGATCGAGAAGGAGCCATTATGACTGGAAGTCCTAGCAATCTAGCATCAGCTCTAAAAAAAATTAGCGGTCAAATAGCCCGTATTCCCGAAAAAGACCTTAGGAAAGTGGAACACGCTAATGCTTTTTTTATAATACCTGCTTTGCAAGGTAATGCTATTGCCTCTCTAATGTCTTCACATCCTCCCACAGAAGTAAGAGTTGAAAGGTTAATGGAAATGCAAAGGCAAAACTGGCACTTGCTCCGATAATAGGTTCCCATGGGATTACTGAAAGCTTTATTTGGCAGACAAAGTAAATCTAAAACAAGTGAATCTAGTATTCTATCTACGATATTGAGGATAGAAAACCAAAACTCCCTTGATAATGGCAAAACTGTTATCTTAGAAGGATGTTCAGCGCTCCTATTAAATACAACTGACCATCCATTTTTTGAGGATATAGATTCGTCTTTAGAAAATTCGGCGAAAAACTTGGTAATCTTAAACTCAAAACTCTCGGGCTCGAAATCAGAAGCTTTCAACAGTTGCTGGATTCTCTTCAAAAATACTTTCAAAGACAAAATGGTTGATGACATCAATTCTTTTAGCACTCATATGGCTGATTTAGGGCTTGCAGATAATATGACCGCCGCAATTTTCAAAAGCTTAATAGGTGATCATATAACTTATTGGATATGCAACTACAGAACATCCAAATTCTATCCCATGGTGCCAATAGGTAACGGGAGCCGAGACAATGATTTGGAATTGGAATTTGGTGAGATGTCTGCTGCCCTTGGTGTTCCAACTGAGCCGCATGAAAACTGGTATTCACTTTCTGACATCCCTTTCTAATCCCACCTCAGAAAAAAAACTTATACGCAGCTACAACCCCCAGAGGAATGCTAATGATAACTAGAAAAATAACCACTAAGGCTGTCGTGGAATCTCCTCCTATCATGTGCCTAATTGTGTCTATTAACCAGCCCATCAAGACTGGGTCGGCCGGTTCAGAGTGGTGAGTCAAAATTGTAAACAAAAAAGGCATAATCGATTCACCTAAACTTTTATTTTGCCTATAGAATGATAGGAGCTGTCTGCAGCTTAATTATATTTTATCTACTAATGATGTATCTAGTGAAAATATGTCGTTGCTCGGTGCCTCACAACTTAATTTGCATTACGCTGATATAGAAATATTCTCTGACGTAACGTTACAAGTAAATGAAAAATCACACATTGGAATCGTAGGTCCAAATGGAAGCGGTAAAACTTCGCTTGTAAGAGTATTACTTGGAATGCAAGATTTCGACGGCGGTGACATCTTCAAATCTGAATCTCTACGCGTGGGATACGTGCCGCAAACCGCCCTGCAATCCGGGTCAGGCACATTGAGAGATCAAATTAATAAGGCCTTCGAACGACTTATACACATAGAAAAAGAAATGGAAGCAAGCGCGTTTGCTATTCAGGAATCTGAAGGACCGGAAAGATCTCGCGCTGAAAAGAAATATTCTGATCTATTAGATGAATATGAGTCTTCAGGTGGATATGATTATCAAAATCGCATGGAAAGAGTTGTAGACGGGGTAGGTTTAGATGAAACTAACCTTGAAACAGCTGTTTCAGATGCCAGCGGTGGGGAAAGAACGAGGGCGGCTCTAGCAACCGCATTACTAGCAGATCCAGACCTACTCGTGTTAGACGAACCAACTAATTATCTAGATTTTAGGGGACTTGAATGGCTGGAAGATTTTTTGAATCGCTCGGCCAACGCATTTATAGTTGTTTCACATGATAGATTTTTCCTAGATCGTGTGGCCGCTGAAATCTGGGAAATAGATAATTGCCAGCTGAAATCATACAAAGGCAATTATTCGAAATACAAAGTACTTAAATTAGAAGAAGAGACTAGGTTCGAAAAGGAATATACCCGCCAACAGGAATACATCAAAAGGGAACAGAACTTCATTGCTAGATACCATGCTGGCCAACGTTCTAAAGAAGCTAGAGGTAGAGCAAAAAGGCTCGAAAAGATCGATAGAATGGAACCACCATCTAACGATCAAAAGGTATCTATCACCTCTGGACCTACTAGTCGTACTGGACAAACTGTAATCCGGACCGATGGGCTAAAGGTAGGATTTTCATCTGAAGCAAAGGAAATTGAGTTATTTCAAATCCCAGATATTGAAATAGAACGTGGTACAACTACGGCTATCATAGGAAACAATGGAACAGGCAAAACTACACTATTAAAAACTATACTCGGAGACATACCCGCAATATCAGGTTCTTCAAATCTCGGACATAACGTGAAGATAGGGTATTTCCGACAAGGTTCAGATGAGATTCCAGCTCAAATCACCGTACTTGAAGCCTTATTGGAAATTAAAAATGTTTCAATCGGGGAGGCTAGGAATTTCCTGGCTCGATTCCTATTTACTGGAGAAGAGATATACGACAAAGTATCCTCATTAAGTGGAGGGGAAAGAGGCAGGTTAGCATTGAGTCGCCTTTTGATAACAGAACCAAACGTACTTGTGCTAGACGAACCCACTACACACCTCGATATTTTAAGCCGAGAATCTCTAGAATCCATGCTTAAGTCATTTGAAGGAACCACTATATTTGTATCACATGATCGCCATTTGATCTCCCTCTTAGCGGACAATATCTTGATCATAGAAAATGGATTTGTACGCCATTTTGAAGGAACTTACGAGGAACTGCTGAAGGAATCTAATCCAACCCCAAAGGCTCAAGAATATAACAAACCAGTACAATTACCTAAAGCCCCAAAAAACGCAACGAAAACTCAACCTAAATCAAAAAAGTCTGAATTGCGAAATCCGATCCGTTCAAAAAAAGAAGATCATGAAGGGTTGATATCCGACTTAGAATCCCAAATTGCGGCCCTAGAAAAGGAACTTGAGGAAGCGTCTATTAACGGCGACTTAGAAAGTATAAGTTCACTAGGAAAGGATCATGAACAGTTAAACCTCAAATTGGATAAGGCTATAAGTAGATGGGTAGAATAAAATGAATATGAACCTCATTTCAATTCCCTACACCAAACAAGCGATATTGTTTTAAATAGTCATCATAATCATTTAAATCTACTATAACTTGATCTGTCTCAAAATCTATCCGATTTAGACAAGACCGATAATTTTCAAACACCGGCTTCAATCCCTGGGTATCGTCGTCGATTCTTAATAATTGGTTTTTCAGATCACTGGAAAATAAAACTGGATGCCCACCCCGACCTTTGTAGCGGGGGGAAGTGATGAGCGTATCTTTACCGATATGCTCATCTATAAGTCTTGCGACGATGCTCTTATCCGTTGGCTGGTCAACACCAATGATCACAAAGGTCCTTGAGTCGATAGGTGCTGACAGAATTCCTTGCTTTATACTGGTCGCTCTCCCTACCTTATAATCGATGTTGCAAGTCATTGTGATCGGATAACTCGGGGTAAATGCCGCAATTATCTCGTCCGATACGCTGGCACATTGGTGACCAAGTACTATAACAACATGATCACAACCACCCGCCACCAATGTACTAATCTGATGAATTACCAAAGTGGTATTTCGCCAAGGAAGGAGAGCCTTAGGAGTCCCCATTCTGGTAGATAAACCAGCAGCAGTCAAAATACCTGTTACTGACAATATATGACCTAAGTGGCTTCCGCAAAATTCTTTGTATCTCGATCAACTTTATCTTTAATACGATCAATTTGTTTTTTGTCCAGCTTCATAGGAATTCCCGACCCACCAAGTCGGAACATCAGTATCTCTGACATGATGCTGACGGCAATTTCTTCTGGGGTTCGAGCCCTGATATCGAGGCCAATCGGGGACCTTATTTCATTTATACGTTCATACTCAAGCCCTTCACGAATAAGATCTTCATAAATCAGAATGGTCTTCCGTTTGCTACCCATCAATCCCACATATTTTGCAGATGTTTTCGCAGCAGCTAACAAGGCAACATTGTCATATCGATGACCTCTTGTCGCTACAACGATAAAGGTGTTTGGATTTATCGGTAATTTTGGGAGTGCCGATTCCGGAGCTTCGGAGATTATTATGTCTGCTTCAGGGAATCGATCTGGATTTGCAAATTCTTCTCTATCGTCCGTAATAAAAAGTCTGAACTCCAAAGGTTTTGCTAGTGAAGCTATAGCTCGGGAAACATGACCACCACCACAAATAACCAACTGAGGTGGCGTGGTATATGCTTCAATAAAATATTCAGTTCCTGATTCTGTTCTAACATACTCGTTCCGGCCATGTATCATGAGTTCGAAGGCTTTATCTTTTGCATCCTTATCTTCTTTGCCACTACCAATAGAGCCTTCACATTCCCCATTTTCTCTCACAAACAACTTATCGCCTATCTTTGAATCTCCGACATTCCCACTTTTAACTACTGTGGCCAAAGCAACGGCCCCTTCACCCGAATAAGCTTTATATATTTCAGAAGCATATGGCAAATAAGAATCTGGCGAATACACAGGGTCAATTAGAAAATACATCGTCCCTCCACACACCAACCCGTCATCTGCAGCCAAATCCTCATTTAATTCATACTCCCGGTATTCAGTGCCCCCACCGTCCTCCATCAACTGTTTTGCAGCAAACCAAATATCTCCTTCCACGCAGCCTCCTCCAAGGGTCCCAGCACCAGAACCATCTTCTCTTACAAGCAACTTGGCCCCAGGTTTTTGTGGAGTAGATCCTTTTGTGCGAACCACCGTTGCGACGACAACTTTTTCTCCGTTGCTCAGTCTATCAATGGCATCACTGAATACTTCGTGCATTTGGTCTCCAAGTTCTATTAATAAGGGATGCTAATGTGTCCATAGACGTACTTGCATCAAGCCTATCAACCACAGTAAATTAGATCAATGTTACCGGTATCAGAATAATACAACTATAATACACTGGAATCTCAAACTGCTTATACGTGAACCATGAGGATCTAAAAGTGAACAGGGAAACACAAAAAATACCTCTATTCCCCCTCAGCACTGTCCTTTTCCCTGGGGGTACAATACCCCTTCAAATATTTGAAGACCGATACCATTCAATGATCCAGGACTGCTTGGAATCTGACTCAAAATTTGGCATCGTGCTAATCAAGGAAGGAAAAGAAGTAGGAAGTACGGCAGTACCTCATAGGGTGGGCACTTTGGCGAAAATAACGCAAATGAGAGAAATTTCACAAAACCGTCTATATTTGAATGCCGTAGGAGAAGCTCGATTTACGATATTGGAATTAATCGAGGAAAAGTCCTACCTTGAAGCATTGGTAGAAACACATACTGGAGACAACTTTCAGGAAATTGCCGCAGAATCCAGGTATGAAGCTCAAGAGGCAGCATCCAGGCATTTAAAATCAATTGTTGATCTCAACGGAGGCTGGGTTAGAAATGCGGAAACCCCAATCCCAGATGAGCCTGAAAAATTATCCTTCTTTCTAGGTCAGCTACTCCAAGCCTCCAACAAGATACGCCAAGAAATACTAGAGGAATCATCTCCCACAAAAAGAATTGAGCTATGCTTAATATTGCTCAAAAGAGAAGCTCGAAGCATTTCCAGCACCCTTAATATGGATCTGCTGTTCAAATTTAGCAGGAATTAAATAGATAATACCCAATGTCTATGAATCCAATACCCCTTCCCTGTGAAGGAAGTCGGCAAGGCGACTGATCCCTTCACTGATATCCTCTGGCTCATTGTACCCGTAGCAAAGCCTGATGTGATCCTGACCAGTTTCACCACTAGGAGAGTAGTTGGTGCCAGGATGAAATCCAACGTCAATTTCCGATACAGATCTTTGATGTAAAGCCAGTATGTCTGAACCTTCCTTCAATTTCACCCAAATATAAAGTCCACCATCCGGATTACTCCACTTGGCACTTGTTCCAAAATTTTCACCTAGAGCCGCCAACATAGCGTCTCTTTTTGTCCTTTGTATGCTATTTATTTCTTCAATATGAACATCTAAATATTTCCTGGCATAGTTTTCCACTGCCATAGCTGTAAATTCACTTACTCGCCCACTCTTTACACCCATGGCTCTATCCAAGATTAATTTTGGACCTGTCATATACCCCAGACTCATCCCTGGAGCGATAGTTTTCGAAAATGAACCCACGTAAATTACACTACTAGCATCATCCAGGTTAACTATGGAGGTAGGAAGATCTCCATCATATCTGTTATCAGCGTAACAATCGTCTTCTAATATGGGCACTCCATGTTTTTGAGTTACAGCCAACAGTTCTTTTCTTCGTTCTTCAGGAATGGTCCACCCTTGTGGGTTCTGGAAAGTAGCAATCAAATAAACAAACTTTGGTTTACGTCCCGATTTAATAGCAGCAGATATCGCTACATCTAATTTTTCCGGGTCCATACCTTTTTCATCCGAATCAACTCCCCTTATATCAGCAAAATGCCTTCGAAGAGTATTCAAGGTACCGCCATAGACAAAACTGTCGGTAATTGCTACATCTCCAGGATTCAAAAGCACTGTGCATATCATGTCAATTGTCTGACCCGATCCGTTCCCCAAAATGATGTCATCTTCCGAAACATATATATCTCGATCTCTTCCAATTTTTTCAGCGACATATTGCCTGAGAGGTGTATTGCCCTGAGGATGTGGGTAAACAGCCAACTCAGAACCTGATTTTCCTAATGCCTCTTTTAAGCATTCCAAAATTTCAGCATGTGGCAAAGACACAGGGTCAGGGTAAGCTACCGCAAAATCATATTTCCCCTTTTTGTCAGGGGTGACTCTTGTGGTCTTCGGTAAGTTATGTGCAAGCATGCTTCCAAAATCAAACGTCATAATATATCTCCTAAGTAAAATAGGGACATCCTTCAAAAAATGCTAACATCTATATCCAGAAAGTATCCCAGCCTTTTGAGGCAAACTAACCATCCTTCTTTAATAATCTATTTCGATACGCAATCTTTTATTTATTCGCCCTTTACTTTCATGCCCTACAACCCTTATTTTTCCAACTTCTCTCGTATTGTTAACGTGCGTTCCTCCATCAGCCTGCAAATCTAACCCCGATATGTCAACTATGCGCACCTCTTCAATAGCAGGAGGCAGTTTATTTATTTTCATCCTTATGAGATCTGGAATTTTAAAAGCTTCAATCCTGGGTAGATTAGATACTTTTATGTCTCTTTCTGATTTAACTTCCTTATTGACAAGAGTTTCCATCTCCGAGGCAAATCCTGAGGACATTTCAGCAAGTTCAAAATCCATACGGGCCCGGAGGGGTGTCATATTTCCACCAGTCACCTGGGCAGAATAGTCTCTCCAAACAACTCCACATAAAATATGTAGGGCCGTATGCGTTCTCATGAGTTGATAACGTTTCTCCCAGCTGATCTTAGCAACAACGATTTGACCAATGTAGGGAATTTCTCCAGTTACCTGATGGACCAACTTACTATTGATTCTAGAAACCTCGGAAACTTCTGATATCTCACCATCCCATTCCAATGTTCCTGTGTCGCAAGGTTGCCCGCCCCCTCCTGGATAGAATACCGTTTGATCCAACACAACCCCTGAGCCTACAATCTCTGTTACCGTAGCTTTGCACTCTCGTAAATAGCTATCCTCATAGCATAAAATTTCAGTCATATGGTCATGTTACCCCTTTAAGTATGCGGTTCTTCATTGGTAAATACGAGGCTTCCAGCCGCCATGAACATTCCTCCAACTCCTTGACAAAATGAGGTTTTAACTCCGTCGACTTGATGAGCAGCCTCTCCCCTAACCTGCCTTACCGACTCTTGAATAGCATACATTCCATACATGCCTGAATGGGTATAGGAAAGTCCTCCTCCATTTGTATTCATAGGCAGTTTACCTCCCGGGGATGTATTTCCTTCCTCAATATAAGACCCCGCTTCACCTCTTTTCACAAAACCTAAATCTTCCAGACCATATATCGGCAAATGGGCAAACGCATCATAGATCATGAGGTGATCTATATCGTTGTGAGTTACACCTGATTCCTCGAAGGCTTTTTTACTTGAAGTTTTAAAGGCCGCTGAGCTAGTCATATCATACATTTGACTCACTATCGGACTTTCAACAGATTCTCCTGTACCCAATATATAAACAGGTTTAGTTGGAAAAGACTTGGCCCTATCTGAGCTGGTGATGATAAGAGCCCCACCACCGTCAGTCACCAAGCAACACTCTAGTAGATGAAACGGGTAACAAATCATCCTGCTGTCAAACACATCTTGAACCGAAATTATATCCCCGTACATCGCTCTGGGAACTTTATTGGCCCATTTACGCTGCGCAACAGGAACGGAGGCCAGTTGCTCGTGGGTTAATCCCGTTTCCTGCATGTAGCGAAGTACACCCATACCGAATTGAGTAGTCGGACCTGCAACCCCATATATTGACTCAAACTGACCGGGAAAAGAACTATCTCTTCTCCCTCCTGACATAGAAGAAACATCCCCTATTCTTCCGGTTTGCTCCCCAACTCTGTTTCTTCCACTTTCGGCCATCGCAACCAACACCGTTTCACACAAACCACTCGCGATAGCTGCGACTGCGTGCCTCACATGAACCAAAAATGAAGTTCCACCAACCTGGGTATTATCAATCCATCTTGGCACAATCCCTAAGTAATGCGCCAAAGCTGCTGGATTCATGGTAGTGGCGATTCCATCAATTTCATTTTTATCTATTTCACAATCTTTGATTGCATTTACTGCTGCGTCAACGTGAAGTTGAAACGCTGTTTTATCAGGTATGGAACCTAACTCTGTAGTTTCCGAAGCACCCACTATAGCCGCTTTATATCTTAATGAATCCATATCTACCTCCCTATTTAGAATTTATGTGATGAAGGGCAATCTAGGCAGGTTCCCATTTAGGAATCGCAATGTCATCGTCGATATCTTCAAATACCACTTTCAATTTCATATCTAGCACAAGATTTTCAGGTGTATTTTCTATTCCCACTATATTGGTCATCATCCTAGGACCTTCCTCCAGTTGGATGATAGCAATTGCATAAGGGGCATCTTCTTCAAAACCTGGGACCGGGCGGTGGTTAATCATGTAGGAATAAAGGGTTCCCAGGCCTGCAGTTTTAAACCATTCAAGTTTGTCAGATAGACAATTCGGACAATTCATTCTCGGATAGAAAAAAGGGTTATCGCAACTCAAACATCTCTGTATCCACAGTTCATGTTTTTTTGCCTTCTCCCAAAAGACATCCGACTCTGGAGTAGGCACCGGAATTGGTTTATTATAACTAGCACTCATATGCACAATGCTCCTTCTCCTATATTTCACCGAATTCATAGTAAATTATTCGAAATGACTCAAAGCTCCTCGCCGATTGTATTGACGGTATATAGCTGAGGTCAATCCGCCATTAAAAAAGCTTAGCGATTAATCCCGAAATTGCCCAGCAAAATGTTAGAATCAAACGAAAGTCCTTTTTAAGGTCAATCCATATAGATTAGAGTGTGTTATGCCGCCCAAATCCAGCCTCTCGAAAAACATAGTGGTGAAAGGTGCTAGAGAACACAATCTGAAAAACGTAGATGTCACAATACCCAGAAATAAACTAGTCGTAATTACAGGGGTTTCTGGTTCAGGGAAAAGCTCGTTAGCTTTTGACACTATTTACGCAGAAGGACAAAGAAGATACGTAGAATCGTTGTCCGCATATGCACGTCAGTTCCTAGGCCGTATGGACAAACCAGACGTGGATTATATTGAAGGGTTGTCTCCCGCAATTTCAATCGACCAAAAAGGCACTTCGCATAATCCTCGATCTACTGTTGGGACAGTAACAGAAATATTCGACTACCTTCGCCTGCTTTTTGCAAGAATTGGTAAGCCACACTGTTACAAATGCGGAAGACCTGTACAGAGCCAGACCGTCCAACAGATAGTCGACTCAATTACAAGATTACCCATTTCCAGCCGGATCCAAATATTATCTCCCGTTGTAAGAAGAAGAAAAGGAGAGCATAAAGAAGTATTTGAATCTGCCAGAAAATCTGGCTTTGTGCGAGTACGTGTAAATGGTGAAATTAAAGATCTCAGCGAAAATTTCGAGCTGGATAAACAAAAATGGCACAACATTGACGTAGTCGTTGACAGGCTTGTGATCACCGAGAAAATGGACAAAGTCAGAATAAGCGATTCGACAGAAGCTGCCTTAAAACAAGCTGCCGGAATAGTCTTGGTAGATATTGCAGGAAAGGAGGAAATGATTTTTTCCGAGGCATTCTCTTGTGTCTATTGCAATGTCAGCGTTGGGGAAATTGAACCAAGAACTTTTAGTTTCAACAACCCGCACGGAGCCTGTGGAACATGCACAGGCTTGGGCTTCAAAATGGTTGTGGACCCAGATTTGGTGATCCCAGACAAATCAAAAACAATCGAAGAAGGCGGGATCGAAGGCTGGTCGAGGGGTGGCTCACTCTCGTCTTGGCACATGAGTCAATTAAATGCGTTATCAGAGGTCGCTACTTTTCGGGTAGATGTGCCGATCAAGGACCTAGAACCTGAAACATTGGCTGTGATAATGAACGGAACCAAAAACAAGGTGAAAATGTCCTACCGCAGTAGAAGAGGTAGAACGTTTAGATGGAATAGGCGTTTTGAGGGAGTGATTGGAAATTTAGAGCGCAGGTATGCCGAAACGGAATCAGACAACGTCCGGAAAGACATAGAGAGGTACATGACTTCTCTTCCTTGCCAAGACTGTAATGGACAAAGGTTAAAGCCTGAATCACTATCTGTGACAATCGGCAAAGACACCATCATGAATGTATCTGACAAATCCATAACCGAGGCTACCGAATGGATAGAGCAACTTGAAAATTCAAAAACTTTGTCCCACAGAGATAAATCAATAGCCTCGCAGATACTGAAGGAAATATCTGGAAGACTCCAATTTTTACTCAACGTAGGACTTGATTACCTAACTCTTTCACGCACTGCCTCGACTTTGAGTGGCGGCGAGGCGCAGAGGATCAGGCTTGCCACTCAAATTGGATCTGGGCTAATGGGAGTTTTGTATGTATGCGATGAACCTTCAATTGGATTGCATCCCGCTGACGACTATCGGCTCATAAACACACTAAAAGGCCTTCGCGATGTCGGTAACACCGTTCTTATAGTCGAACATGATGAAGCCATTATGAGGGCAGCTGACCACATTGTAGACTTGGGGCCTGGGGCAGGGGAACATGGTGGAGAAATCGTCGCCTCAGGGACTGTATCAAAAGTAATGAATTCAAAATATTCACTTACTGGGCAATATTTATCAGGAAAGAAGATTATAAAGACACCTGAAACCAGGCGCACATCCAACGGTAAATACTTGGAAATCAAAGGTGCAGAACAAAACAATTTAAATTCAATAGATGTAGCCATTCCCCTAGGGATACTTGTATGCATAACTGGGGTATCTGGATCGGGCAAGAGTACCCTTATTAACGAAGTCCTATACAAGAAACTTTCTCAACATTTTTACAGAGCCAAAGATAGACCCGGCAAATTTAAATCTATAGAAGGTCTCGACAACATTGATAAGGTAGTCAATATCGATCAGTCCCCCATCGGTAGAACTCCGCGTAGTAACCCAGCGACTTATACAGGCACATTTACCCCAATGAGAGAGTTGTTTTCGCAAGTTCCTGAAGCGAGAAGTAGAGGATATAAACCAGGAAGGTTTTCATTCAACGTCAAAGGTGGCCGATGTGAAGCATGCTCTGGAGACGGATATATAAATATTGAAATGCAATTTCTCCCCGACGTATCAGTCCCATGCGAAGAATGTTCCGGAAAAAGATATAACCGGGAAGCCTTGGAAATTGAATACCGCGGCCTAAGCATCGCGGACGTTCTACAGTCAACAGTGACAGAAGCACTGGATATATTTTCCAACATCCCTCGGATAAAAAACAAACTTCAAACCCTACAGGATGTTGGCCTGGGTTACATAAAACTGGGGCAACCAGCGACGCAATTAAGCGGTGGAGAAGCCCAAAGAGTAAAGCTTGCGACAGAGCTATCAAAAAGAGCTACAGGCAAGACACTATATATCTTGGACGAACCGACTACAGGACTATCGTTTGAAGATTGCGCTCAGTTACTCAAAGTGCTACACAGACTTGTTGACGCAGGGAATTCTGTCATATTGATTGAACACCATTTAGATTTGATAAAAAGCTCTGATTGGATCATAGATCTTGGTCCCGGAGCAGGAGATAAGGGTGGTAATCTTGTGTATGAGGGTACTCCTGAAAATGCCTCTAACAACAAAGGATCTCAGACAGGAAAATATTTAAGGCCCATATTAAATTAGGCCGTCTGTAACTAGAAGATATATTCCCTTGAATAGACGTGTACGGAATCCTCCTCATTGGCATATGAGTGGGGGGTATTCGCTTGAGATTGTTAGCCTGAATGCCATATGTTAGACTTGAGCCGGATTTCGGCTCCATTTTATGTGGAAAATATGGTTCCGACTAGACTGTGAGAATTGCTGAAAATAAAGTGAACGGAGGGTGCTAAACAAAAAGTCACCCCGGCAAAGGAGGAAATCTCTTGAAGTGGATTGATTATGAAAATGCCAAAACGGTGGACGAGGCCGTCAAAATCCTCTCCCAGTCAGGT
>PBKS01000024.1 GCA_002722155.1 Chloroflexota bacterium | reverse complement strand
TCATAGAATTCAAATTTATCAAATAGGATAAAGACTACTCGGCTTGAATAAACTCAAGCCAATTTCCTTCAGGGTCCTGGCAATAGCATATTCCCCGCCGGCCCCCATTTTCAGTGTCGGTCATTATAGGTGGGGTAACGAATTCTATGCCTTTGTTAGTTAGGTCTTTATACAGCTCTTCTATATTTTCAACGTTAAAGCATACGTGTGCGGCTCCAAGTTGATTTCGGTCTAGGTGGCCTTTCGGACTATCGGGATGAATATAATAGACTAATTCTAGAGCGTGGCCTCCACCTTTGCCGACGAAAATCAGAGTTCTGTGTGCCCCAGGAATGCCAGTATGGTCTCCTGATTCCGGAGCTTTGCTGTCTATTTCTCTTTCTATTTCTAATCCTAAATCATCTCGATAGAATGAGACCATCTTTTCTAAATCCCTCACTACAAAACCAGAATGATTAAATCCAGTAATCATATTTCTCCCCTAAGTGCTTATTCATAATTTGTACTATGTGCTTGTTGCATTGCAAACCACCTAGTCGCGGTGTATTCTTCAGAGTATGAACGAAGTCATTAATATACTCAAATTGCCTTACATTTGGGGAGGGGTGGGTGTACTACTGGGAGCCGGATTGGGGGCAAACGATTTGTCAATCTGGATATTGGCAATACTTCTTGGCCTTTTTTTCTTCACCATGAAGATGGCAGGACCTGCGCAAGAAGGAAAGGAAGGAAAGCTGTTTGCAGGTGGGAGCCTTCTCATGCTTGGTTGGATTCTAGCCTTTTCAATAAGAGGTATTTTAATTTAAGACATTTCTGAGCCACCAGGTTCTCAGTTTATATAGGTTGCTATTGAATCAAGAGGAATAGATAAGGTCGTGCCTGATAAGGTTTCTTTGTTTGCTACATGCGTTCTTAATAACTTTTACCCGGAAGTGGCTATCAGTGCAGCGAGGGTTTTAAGTAGATTGGGTGTAGAGGTGACGGTACAGGCATCTCAAACTTGCTGCGGCCAACCATTTTTCAATTCTGGTCATTGGTCTGATTCTTCCAAATTGGTGAATAAATTTGTTTCGGATTATTCTAGTTGTGACACAGATATTGTACTTCCATCAGGATCATGCACCAGCATGATAAGAAATCATTATTCGGCGCTATGTAACCAAAATGATTTTGGCAACGTAGAAGACATATCAACTCGGACATTTGAATTCACTGAATGTATAACCCATAAATTAGGTATATTTGATTTATCGCCTTTCAAATCAGAGACGGCTGAAAGGATCAATGTAACGTATCATGAATCATGCCATCTAAATCGAGAATTGGGGATCTCAAAAGAACCTATCTCTTTACTTAAATCTCTCGAAAATATTAATTTGATATATATGGCTCAATCGGAGGTTTGTTGCGGTTTTGGGGGAACATTTTCTACAAAATATCCAGAAATATCCACGGCGATGGCTGAAGAAAAAATTGCCAATGTGAAACAAACTGGAGCGGAGGTAGTTACTGCATCTGATATGAGTTGTCTGATGCATATGGGCGGATTTATGATCAAGAAAAACCTAGACATAAAAAGTTTGCATATCGCACAGTTAATGGATTTGGCTATGGGGACGGACCATAAAAAATGAAACCACTTACAAAAAATTCGAAGAGAAATCTAAAGAAACTTTGTTGAACTCCCAGATTCAAAAGAATTTGTCTGGTCTTTATGAAGGGTTTCATAGTGCTCGTATACAAGCCTCTTCTGACACTGCTGACTGGGAAGAATTGCAGTCAAAAGGTAGAGAAATTAAGGAAGAGGTAATAAATAATTTAGATAAGTATTTAGAATTGCTAGAATCTAAAATTCTCAGCTCTGGTGGTGCAGTACATTTTGCGGAGACCGCGGAAGATGCAACTCAATACGTTATAAATTTGGCAAAGAAAAGAGACGTTAAAACAGTTGTTAAAAGCAAATCTATGCTTTCAGAAGAAATGTCTCTTAATGAGGAACTGACCAAGAATGGGATAGACCCGTACGAGACGGATTTAGGAGAGTATATTGTACAGCTGGCAGAAGAGACTCCTTACCATATAATTGCTCCAGCCATACATAAATCGAGGTCTGAAGTATCTAAGTTGTTCTCAGAGAAAATAGGTACAAGTGATACAGAAAATATTGAGACTCTAACCTCGGAAGCCAGAGACCAGTTACGAGATAAATTTATCCAGGCGGATATGGGCATTACCGGGGGCAATTTTCTAGTGGCGGAAACAGGAACATTGGCTTTGGTTTCCAATGAAGGTAACGGTCGAATGTGTACTTCTATGCCCCGTATACACGTGGCGATCGTGGGTATGGAAAAAATCATCCCATCTATGGAAGACTTGGGTACGTTCTTGCGATTACCAATTAGATCGGCTACAGGTCAATGGATTTCTAGTTATGTAACGATGATATCGGGCCCGCGAAAAAGCATAGATGTAGATGGACCTGAAGAATTTCATTTGGTGATTGTAGACAATGGTAGAAGCAAAATGTTGGCTAATCCTCAGTTAAGGGAAGCTTTATATTGCCTTAGATGTGGTGCATGTCTAAATGCATGCCCCGTTTATAGGAAAGTTGGGGGTCACTCGTACGGCTGGGTCTATCCTGGACCTATCGGATCTATTGTTTCACCGATGCTAACTGGCTTGTCTGATGGAAAGAATCTGCCGTTTGCTTCCAGTCTCTGTGGAGCCTGTAAAGAAGCATGTCCGGTGAAAATAGATATTCCAAGAATGCTTTTGTACTTGCGCAATGAGTTGGTTGAAGGCAATGACTATCCGCATCAACGTACCTCAAAGCTGTGGGAAAGACTTTTGTCTAAATGTGGGGCATTTATTCTCGCAAATAGTAAATTAACTAATACACTCATGAAATCAGCTAGTTTAATAGCAAATATAGCACCTTTTGTTAGGAAACCATTCCCTGCCTCCTGGAAGAAGACCCGTGAGTCACCTGCTTTGGCAAAAAAAACATTTGTAGAGCAATGGGCGTCTTTGGAGTTAGACGGCTCGTTACGAAAAAAAGATTAGACCTATTTTTGGGCTGGATTAATTTTTTGCCGGATTAAATCTAAAAATTCCTTCGGAGAACTCACTGGAAGTTCACAGGCATAATTTTCACAGAGGAACGCTGTAGCTTTGTTAGATTCAGGTTCTCTTTCCGTGAGTAGGGGATAAGAGTCCCATTTGTTCCTAAATTTCTCTGAGCGGCTGAAATAGGCGTTTCCGCAGAAAATATGATTCGGGATATAGGACTCGAATAAACAATCGCGCATTTTTATAGCATTTTCATGATCTTCGGCAACAATGGCGATTTCCAGAGTTGGATAAAGAAAAGAATCTAAGACACATAACCAGTTGCCAAAGGAGATCGGATGCTCTGAGGCAATATTGGAAGTGGACGCCAATAAAGATATCACTATATTTCGATATTGTTTATTGTTGGTTATGATGGAAAGCTTATATAAACCCTCTACGGCCATTGATGATCCTGAGGGGGTGGCATTATCGTAACTTTCTCCTGGTCTAATGATGAGGGTTTCACCGTCCTGAGGGGTATCGTATAGGCGTGATTCGTGACTATCCCAGAATAATTGGATTAAAGATTCTCCAAAAAACTCGGCTCGAGTTAGCCAGTCAAGGTCCAGTGTTGCTTCGTGTAGGGATAGCATAAGCAAAAGAAGGGCGGCGTAATCCTCTAGGTAGCCGTAACTGCCGACCTTTCCTGCCTTATATGAATGAAATACACCTGAATCGTTATCTACGATAGATAGAAGTGAATTTGCGTTTAGGATAGCTTTATTTAGCCATTTTTCATCTTTGGTGATGAAGTATCCATCGATAAAAGAAAGGGACATTAGGGCATTCCAGGAAAGTAAGTTCTTTTCATCTCGGAACGGTTTATTCCTGACTGCTCTCTGTTTGGTCAACTTTGCTCTTATAGCTTGCAAATTCAAATCATCTGAGTCAAGAAATCCTAAATGAGTTCCAGATAGAGTGTAATGCAGGATGTTCTTACCTTCAAAATTCCCTTTTGGCGATAAGGTGAAAGCAGATTGGAGCTGTTTGAATTCTTGTTCGTCAAGGATCTGCTGCAATTCTTCGTAATCCCATATGTAATAGGTTCCCTCTTTTCCGTCACTATCGGCATCTTCTGCTGAATAGAATAGTCCAAGTTTATCCGTCATTTCGTTGTCTATGTACCGGAATATATCTTCAGCGACATCGATGTAGAGCTTTCTTCCAGTAATCAAATAGGCGTGTATGTACAAACGCGAAAGCAAAGCGTTGTCATAGAGCATTTTTTCAAAATGAGGCACTATCCAGTTTTTGTCAGTTGAATAACGGTGAAAACCTCCTCCCAACTGGTCATACATGCCACCCGAGGCCATTTTCTGAAGAGAAAGTTCAACCATTTCTAATGCCTGAGAGGTTGGGTGCTTTTGGTGGTATCTTAGTAAAAATTCCAATGCCATTGTTTGTGGAAATTTTATGGAATTGCCAAAACCTCCTGATTCCCAGTCGTGTTGCGTGGAGAGTTGTTGGTATGCTCTGTCTAGCAGGACTGGCTCCATATTATCGTCAGTATGGGGGCTTTGGGCAGATTGTTTTATATGGTCCCGGAGATAGGAGCCGGACTCTTCTATTTCACTCCGCCTGTCTTTGTATGCGTCCGATATGGAGGATAATAGTTGGGGAAATCCTGGCATTCCCCCACGAGCCTCAGGCGGATAATAGGTTCCTCCAAAGAAAGGAAGCCCATCACCAGTTAGAAACACAGTTAGGGGCCACCCGCCTTGGCCAGTCATGGATTGGACGGCGGACATGTATATGGAGTCTATATCGGGTCTTTCCTCACGGTCCACCTTAACGCTTACGAAGTTCTGATTCATAAGTTTGGCGATACTTTCGTTTTCAAAAGATTCGTATTCCATAACGTGGCACCAGTGACAGGAGGAATATCCAATACTCAACAGGATGGGGACATCACGGGATTTGGCTTCTTCAAAAGCCTCTTTTCCCCAGGCAAACCAATCAACGGGGTTGTTTTTGTGCTGCAGGAGATAAGGGCTAGATTCTTTTGATAGTCGATTTGTCATATCGTGTCCATGTACTAGTTGCATGTGTAGGGTAGGGGAGCGATTCACCAACTGAACCCTAGCCACAATGAAAGGATGGCGACCCTGGAGGGATTCGAACCCACGACTTACTGCTTAGAAGGCAGTCGCTCTATCCACTGAGCTACAGGGTCACACAAACATTCTCCAAGTTTGGAATCGAAACGTCAAATCCAAGCTGGAAAGATCTCAAACTATAAACACCGCAAGCATGTTTCCAAGTGTATGATTAATCGCATTAAGCGTACTGTTGCCTTGGGGGCATGTATATTGAAATAAATAGAAAAGCTCTGGAAATGATTGAAAACTTCGTTGACATTGTTCTTTTTGGTAAATAATATCTAGTAGTCTTCGAAATTAACGGAGGAATTGATGGCAACTAGAAAGACGAAAAAAATGATCGCTGTTGAGGAAAGGTTCCGCCAACCGCTGGAAGAAATGCTTCCAGAAATGGTGACTGAGCAGGGTCTCACTGCGACGGCGGACTATTTAGGGGTAAGCAAGGCAACATTGGCGTATTGGTTATTGAAATTCAGAATCGATGTCAGGAGGGTAGCCTTGGCTCCCGGCGACACTTTAGAGGTTAACAGGGGCGACCGTTAGAGATTAAGGCTTTTGATGGAAAGGGTTCCGGGTTTTTACCCGGGACCTTTTTTTATTGCAAATGTCGTTTCAATGCCTCTTTGGCTTCTCTGGACCTTTCTTTTTCCATAATTGACTTCCTTTTGTCATATCGTCTTTTTCCTCTACCTATCCCTATGGCGATTTTTGCGTAGTGCCCAGAGATGTATAATTTCAGAGGGACTATAGAATAGCCTTTTTGTTGGGCGGCAGAAGTGTATTTGCGTAACTCCTGTTTTTTCAAAAGGAGCTTGCGGCTTCTCAAAGGGTGATGGTTTGCTCCTCTAGAATAGGGGTATTGGGCTATGTGAGCGTTGTGTAGCCACATTTCACCGGCTGAAGGAAACGCATAAGACCCAGCCAGGTTAACGCGATTGGCGCGGATAGATTTTATCTCCGAGGATTCGAGTACCAGGCCAGCCTCTACGGTTTCCAAGATTTCGTAATCGTAGTTCGCTCGTCGGTTAGATGCTATTAATATCTGTGACATCTTTTCGTCCCGCGGTTAGTTCCGCAATAGTTTCTTTATTTCTTCGTAGGCAGCATCCACTTGTTTTATGTCAGCTTCTTGGGAGTCTCGTGATGTGATTAATATATCTGGTGTCAAACCTTCGCCTTCTATTGGCCGTTCATTTGGGGTATACCATCGTCCGATTGACATGTACAGGCCGCCCCCATTACTTAATTTTCGAAAAACGTTCACCGTTCCTTTCCCGAAGGTCTGTTCCCCTATGACTCTAGCTCTACCGTTATCCTGGAATGCTCCCATGAGAATTTCACTGCCGCTTGCGCTGTATTTGTTTACAAGTACTACCATGGGGATATCAGTAGCAGCCCCCCCCTTGGAGGCTTGCCATGTTATGTTCCGGTTTTGTCGTTCTTCAAGAAGGATAATTCCGTCGTCTAGAAACATATCAGCTATATCGAACACTTGCTGCAGGTAGCCTCCGGGATTACTTCTTAAGTCAAGGATTAATCCTTTGGATCCTGACGCGATTTCAGCATCCAGTATTTCGGACAGCCTATTAGGGGTGTCTCCTTTGAATTCAGTAATTCGAATATGGGTTATTTCGGCCCCGGGGTCGCTTCTTAGCAACACGCTGGGAAGGGCTATTACGTCCCTAAGTACGTCTATGACTATGTTTTCAAGTTGACCGATGTGTTTTATGGTGAGCGAAACTGTGCTTCCCTTAGGTCCTCTAATTTTTGACACCGCTTCCAACAGTTCTAGTCCTTCTATGGATTCCCCGTCCACGGCCAGTATTATGTCGCCTGCTAATATTCCTGCGGCTTCTGCTGGCCCCCCTTCTATAGGGCTGATTATTTGGATCATACCGTCTTCTCGCCTTCTCACATGAGCTCCGATACCTTCGAATTGACCAGATAGATCTGTTTGTTCAATCTCCAGTACTAGAGGGTCCACATATGACGTGTGAGTGTCTTCAACAGCATCTATCAATCCTTTTATAGCGGATTCTTCAAAATTTTCGGAATCGAATGATGCACGGTCTATATGTTCCTTATTTAAAAGCGCCCATGCCTCCCATATTGCCTCTAACTCCTTAGGTGTGCCTTGTGATGACCCTAAATTAGATTCGGTAACTGAAGACGTTATTGGGTAGGGTGCGCTAGCACCGCCATCGTCGCCGGAGGTGGGGGTCTGAACAGAGTTCCCGCTCTGCTCAGACCCACATGCGGCAATAGTTGAAACGAAAACCAAGGTAAATATTAAGGAGGACAGTTTAACCATTTTATCTTTTATGTTCCTAATGATTGGTTGGGGCAGAGATGTACATACTACCTATTTTATCAATATGTGTGGAATTGAAATAGGGACAATCACCAGAATTACGGAACCGCATTGACAATTATGTTGTGGAGGGTATATTTATTTCAAAATGATTTCAAAACACATAACCGGATTTGAAATAGCATGAATAAAGATGGGTACCGCAGGACACGGAAGGTCAGGAGTTATCCTGGCCATACTCTTGAAGATGCGTTGGAAATAGCTAAAGCGATATATCGTGATAATGCTGGGCTTCCTCTTGATCGAGGCCTCCTGGCTTCCCATCTAGGTATAAGTCACCGTAGTAGTAGTTTTACAACCCTTCTGGCAGCATCGGAACAATATGGGTTTACCAAAGGTAGATATAGAGATGACACTATTTCCTTAACGGAACTTGGTATTTCAATTTCAATGCCGAAGTCGGAGGAAGAGTTGGCGAAAACTTTAGGTGCGGCGGCTCATACCCCAGAAAAATTTGATAAATTAAATCAATTGGTTCAGGACGGGGAGTTGCCAAAATCTGAATTTCTTACGAATTTATTGGTAAGAGATTTGGGTATAGATGTAGAGCAAACGGAAGAATTTATAGAAATATACACTAAAAACATTGCCTACACAGCGGCTATTGTAAAAGATGAAGTCACATCGAAAGGACAAATAGAGAACCAGACACAGGAATGGGAATTAGAACTGCAGCGAGGTGAACCAGTCTCAATAAAATCTGTCAAGAGACCGCAATATGTCGATTCGGGCAGCCAGGGATACTTGCTGTTTATAGACACCACGATTGGAGCTAAAAAAGTCACTTCCCTGGTTATGGAGCACCTTAGTGCTTTGGGTATACCAACCAAAAGTGTGGGGCCTTATGATGAAGTAGAAGAACCGGATAAGGCGGTTGCAAGTATCTTGGTGTTGAACACCTTGGAAATTCATGAAGACACTCAATACACCGAGATATTTGCGGTAGGAGTCGCGAACGGCATTACTCCTGGGAATGTAATATTGATATCTGAATCAATCGAATTTCAAAAATATCTCCCAGTGTCTGCGTTGCGTCAGGTTCAATTGATCACATACAGAGATATTAGTAATTTAGTGATGGGTTTGTTAACTCATCTAACTTCAAAGGGCTGTATTTCTATGAGAGTGCCCTCCCCTTAACTTTACATAACATTTATAGTGCGCAATGCCAAATTTATGGCAATGAGTTCTTCTTCAATCTAGATTAGCGTCGATGGCATTAATTAGTTCCCCTATCCCAAATCCTGTTTCAGCCGAACAAAAAACTGTTTGATGGAACTGGTTCATCAGGCTTATCAAAGATTCATCTTCATGTGGCAGATATTCTTCTGGCAAAAGATCTATTTTGTTTAGAGCGCCTATTTTAGGTTTTTGTTTCAAGCCGAGGTTTGTGAGAACTTCATTGACAGCATGGCAGTGTTCGGATCTGTTTGGGTGAGAAATATCAGAAACATGGACCAGTAAGTCAGCTTCCTCTGCCTCCTCTAGCGTTGCTCGGAATGCGGCGATAAGGCTTGTGGGGAGTTTTTGGATGAATCCAACAGTGTCAGTTAAAAGGACCTCTCTTTCATGGTTTAGGTGTATTTTCCTTGTTATTGGGTCTAATGTTGAGAAAAGTTTGTCTTCCGCCACGACTGTTGCAGAGGACAGCTTATTAAGTAAAGTGCTTTTGCCTGCGTTGGTATATCCGACCAGAGAAATTATGGGTAAATCAGAGCGTTTCCTTCGTTGTTGATATCTTTTGCGGTGCTGTCGGACTTTCTCGATATCCTTCTTTAGTTTGCCGATGCGATTTCTGGCAAGGCGACGGTCTGTTTCGATTTGGGATTCCCCTGGGCCTCTAGTTCCAATTCCTCCCCCAAGTCTCTCCAAGTGAGTCCATTGGCCTGCTAATCTTGGTAAAAGATACTCGTGCTGTGCTAGATCAACTTGCAATCTCCCTTCATGTGTCTGAGCTCTCGAAGCAAATATGTCTAATATGAGAGCAGTCCGGTCGATTACTTTTGTACCTGGGAGAGCATTTTCAAGGTTGAGTTGCTGGGTGGGTTTTAATTCGTCGTCACATATGACGGTATCTATCTTTTTTTGTTTGACCGTTTCTAGGAGTGTTTCCAATTTTCCCTTGCCAACATAGGTTTGCGTTGGCTTGGTTAATTGCTGATTGACCGCATCTACTACTTTGGCACCAGCACCGGAAGCTAATTCCTTTAATTCAGCTATTGAATCCTTTGGTCGCCATCTACTTTTAGACCCTTTAATGTGTACACCTACGAGCATGACCCGTTCAGGTTTCGCAGCCACCGTATGTAGTTTAGTAGATATGAGCGCTACTCCTTTATTTTTGCGGTATTTCCCAGCCTTCTAATCTTTTTAATCCTTCCTGGAGGTCCTTTTCTGAAATGGTAAGGGAGAGGCGAACGTATCCCTCTCCGCTAGGACCATATCCATTTCCAGCTGTTACTACGACGTTTCTTTCCTCTAATAGTAATTCGGCAAATTCTGCTGAAGTATATCCAGAAGGGATTTTTGTCCAGACGTAGAGGCTGGCTTTTGGAGGGTCAACATTGAGTCCGATCTTATTTAAAGAATCAACCACCCTGTCGCGTCTGTCTTGATAGACGGCATTTCGGGCATCTATGTCCTTGTTCGTGGCTTTGAGTGCCTCTATGCCCATGTATTGGACAGCATTTGGGATGCCGGAGTCTAGATTAGATTTCACTACCATTAGGGCGTTGATCATATCTGGATTGCCTACAGCCATTCCTACTCGCCATCCAGTCATATTGTAACTTTTGGATAGTGAATGAAATTCCAAGCCTACATCCATAGCGCCAGGTACTTCAAGGAAACTTATAGGTCGGTAGCCATCGTATGCAACCTCGGTATAACAGGCGTCATGCATTATAGCTATTTCGTATTGTTTGCCAAAACTAACCACATCGGCTAGGTATCCTTTGTCCACAATAGCCCCAGTGGGATTATTAGGATAATTTAGCCACATTACTTTAGATTTATTAGCCACATCTTCTGGGATGTCTTCAAGGTCAGGTAACCACCCATTTTCTTCTTTTAGGGGCATCCAGTGGCATTCTCCGCCAGCAAACCATGTACCTACAGAGTAGACTGGGTATCCAGGATCGGGGACCAAGGCAATGTCTCCTGGATCTATAAAGCATAGAGCAGCATGCCCTATACCTTCTTTGGCTCCTATCAGAGGAAGTACTTCTTTATCAGAGTCCACTGAGATCGAGAAACGTTGTTGGTACCAGTCGGCTACTGCTTTTCGAAATTCTGGAAGTCCGTCTGTTTCAGGATATCGATGATTTGGAGCATCTAAGGCAGTTTTGCTGAGTTCTTCGATGACGTTGTTAGGAGTTTCGAGGTCGGGATCACCAATTCCAAAAGAAATGACGTTTATTCCTTCTGCCTTTTTGGCGGCTATTTTCCTGCTTATTTCTACGAAAAGGTAGGGTGGTACCGTGTCTAATCGCTTTGCGAATTTCATATCTTTATAACTCCTGTTTATACCTAATCCAAAATTTAAATGCTAGTCTAAGATGCCTCTGAAGACGGTTTCCACCGGCCCTTCTAATTCTACTTCCCCTACCCCATCCCATCGAACCGTTAAATCTCCGCCAGGGAGTCTCAAATTAACAGTGTCTGTGGTGATACCTTTTAAATGTGCTGCTACTGCTACTGCACATGCCCCGGTTCCACAGGCCATCGTGATTCCTGAGCCTCTTTCCCATACTCGCATTTTTAGCTCCGAAGGACTTAAAACATTTACGATTTCAAAGTTAACTTTATTTGGGAAAATGGCATGATTCTCAATCTTGGGCCCTATTAACTCTAAAGGAAAAGCATCTACTTCATGTTCAATAAAAGCAACGGCGTGAGGGTTACCCATTGAGACAAAGTTAAAGGAAAATTCGTGGTTATCCACAGTCATTGAATAGCCTAGAATTGACTGCTCGTCTCCTATTGCAACGGGTATATCTCTAGGTAATAAAATAGGTAATCCCATACTAACTTTTGCCCCTACCATTTCATTATTCTCAACAATAGGGAAAACGTCTAAATCGCCTGCGAGGGTTTCTACTTTGAGTACCTGAGCCGTACTTTCTACAAGCCCTTCATCTCTGGCAAAAGCTACCAGGCATCGTATTCCATTGCCACACATCTCTCCTTCGGAACCGTCTGCGTTAAACATTCGCATCTTTAGGTCTGAGTCGTTAGATGGAGGGCATGCAACGATAAGTCCGTCTGCACCTATTCCTTTGTGTCTGTCGCTGACGTTTTGGGATAAATGTTCCCAATCAAGGTCATATTCAAACCCATTGACATAAACGTAATCGTTTCCTGCCCCATGCATTTTGGTGAATTTCATATCATTTTTCTGTTTAATTGATTATTGAATTTAGTGATGAGAATTCTAACATTGATTGAATTTTACAGTCAGGATGAAGCAATCTAATTAATCAGGTTGGTTATTTGTCTGGATATTTCAAAATTGTCCAGTTCGTGTGAGTCAAACCAAATTGTTGGATGGTCAATTTTGTTAAACCAATTGTTCTGGGTTCTGATAAGTTTGTGAGTTCTTGATCTAATTCTGGTTATACAAGATTCCCACGTTGAACTTCCGTTAAGGTACGCCGATATTTCTTTGTAACCTATTCCGCCCATAGCCGGAAGGTCTAGATCATAGCCTAAGTCTAATAAATTTTGAGTTTCTATGATCCACCCATTCCTGACCATATCGTCGGTTCTAAGGTCAACTCTTGCGTATAAATGCTTTCTAGGCATATGGATGCCAAATGCAACCATTTTCAATGGCGGCTGGTCGGATATATTTGATGAATACCCTTCCTTTTTACCATTATTGTAAATTTTCTCTAAAGCACGGATAACTCTTCGTGGATTGTGTATATCAATTGTCCTTGCTGTTTGAGGATAATTATTGCTTAATTCCGCCACCAAGTCGGAAATTCCGAGGTTCATTAATCTATCAGTTAAATGGTTTCGGATTTTTTGGTTTGGGGGCCCACCATCTAAGCTCCAATTTTCTAGTAGAGCACTTAGATATTGCCCAGTGCCTCCAACCAGTATGGGAATTTTGCCCCTGGACCGGATATCTAAAGCAGTATTAGATACAAGTGTTTTAAATTCAAAAACGCTAAAATTTTCATCGGGGCGCCTAAAGTCGAATAAATGATGCGGAACAGATTGCATATCTTCTATCGTTGGTTTAGCAGTACCTATAGTCATTCCTTTATAGATTTGCCGACTGTCGGCGTTGATGATTTCACCATCTATGGCCCGAGCGACATTCATAGCTACAAGACTTTTACCAGTACCTGTTGCCCCAAGTATTATTATCATTGTGCATGTTCAATATGTAATGCTTCGTCCACAATCGATAGGAAACTATCTGCTGCAAGGCTTGCACCACCAACTAGGACCCCATCTATTCCTTTAAGCGATAGATATGAAGTCACGTTTTCAGCATCCACACTTCCGCCATACAGAACAGGCACATTTATGGTCGGCACAATACGAGAGATCACTTTATGAATGGCTCGAGCTGTCTCTTCTACGGTTTTAGGGTTGCCTGGCGACCCTGTACCAATCGCGTCGATTGGCTCGTAGGCGATCAATAGTTCACCGCGGCTAAGAATTTCTCGAGGGATAGCCTGTAGCTGAGTTTCAATTCCAAGGTATGGGTCAGCGTTTGACACTTCCCCATTGGACACGCATATAACTGGAACTAAACCCAGATCACAGGCTACAGTCGCCTTTTTTGCCACTATTTCATCCGTTTCACCTAATTTGGAGCGTCTTTCAGAATGACCAAGTATCACATAGTCACAAAATTGACTTATATTAGCTACCGCAATGGATCCAGTAAGGGTTCCACTTTTCTCTAACGGACCATCTTGAGCACCAATTTTAACTATGGAGGAAGATTCAAAAAGCAAGGCCACTTGCGCGAGTGATACAGTATCAGGAAATATTACTATTTCAATATTACCATATGCTGAAGAGGTATTAGAGAGTATTTGATTGGCCAGCGCAGAGCTGGAATCCGCGTCCAATCTGTCTTTCCAGTTTGCTAATATATACATATATATTAATATACCTTTTGCTTCAAAAGTGTTCGGCGTATTAAGTTAACATCCTACTAAATAATAGAATAAAAGACATTATTTGCCCATTGATATGTGGAAATAAAACGACGGAATAGGGGCCAGAGGGATGCCTTTCTGGTATAAGAGAATATTAAAGAATAGGTATAATTTCCTGTTTAATTTTGGTATATATACCTTAAATTCGGTGACCTTTTATTCTCTAGTAGGTCTATTTGATAGGTGGGTAATTGGTGTCGGATAGATGGTATTAAACCCCTGGAGAACCAGCACGAGGTGGAATAATTCCCAAAAAACATCTGTTCAAGGACATTGTTGGGAGAATTATCAGGGTATATCAGAGTTTTTGATCGGGTTTTACGTGGAAATAATGCATTAAATTAAGAAGATTCTATGAAAGTTTAGAATTTATCAATATAGAGCGTGTTTTGCGTTTAGTAAAGGTTAATGTCGCAGTTTATACATCATGTTCATGGGGATTTATGGGCTTAAAATAAGTCAAGTCAGGGACCAAATTTGTTCAGCTTATCGGCGTGAGATAAAACTAACAGCATTAGTTCTTCTGCCCTAATACTTCCAATAGAACCTTCTTGGCAACTATTTTCCGTAAATTTAGCCTCCGCTCTTCCTTGTGACAAATTTGAGCTTATTAAGAAAGGAACGGGATGCCAGCTATGTGAAGCAATGTATGAGGGGGTTGAATGGTCGCCGCAAACAACGAGAACATCCGGCTTTAGTAGCAGTATTCTTTCAAGTTGTGAGTCGAATTCTTCAAGCATGGCAACCTTTTGAGCGAAGTTTCCGTCCTCCCCTGCACTATCTGCAGGTTTGTAATGCAGGAAGAAATAGTCGTAATCTTTAGAGTAATTGGCCTCTAATGTTTTTATCTCATCTTCAAAAGTTTGTTTCGATTCCAAGACGTCCATGCCCAAGAGACCTGCAACTCCCCTGTACATAGGATAAGCAGCGATGGCTGCCGGGTTTAGAGCATATGAGATCCCAAAATGCGGTAATTCCGGAATATTAGAAAAACCTCGAAGCAATATACCATTAGCGCTTCCATTATATTCTCGAAGAATTTCAGCGCTTCTTTGAGTGAAAAGGTTGACAGCCAGTGCGGTTCCTGTGCCGCGTTCAGAAGTTGGGTTAGAAATCATAGGTGTGACCCCTGTAATTTGAGGATCCGTTTCTGACACATCAGGAGAAGACGTTTCACCCTTGAAGACTAGTACAAACCTATAATCCATTACGGGATGTATTTCAATTCCAAAACCTGGAATCTCGATTTGCTTAAGTAATTCAACCAATTCGACACATTCTTCAGTCGTTATTCTGCCTGCACGTCTGTCTATAATCTTGCCGTCCTCCCCTAAAAGACAGAAGTTCCCTCTTGCTGCCACATCACCTTTTTCGATTGGAGCGCCTATACCTAGGCCTTCCAAAACTCCCCTACCCAATAGGTACTTAATGGGGTTATATCCAAATAAAGCCATATGCCCTGGGCCACTCCCAGGAGTTATTCCAGGAAGTACAGGAGTACTGACGCCACAGGAACTTGCAGAGGCAAGTTTGTCTAAGTTGGGAAGTTTGGCAGCTTCTAATTCAGACTGACCGGTTGACGGGTCTGTCATTCCACCTAAACCGTCGACAACTATCATCACGATTTTAGAGTCCGTTTGTTTTCGGATACTAGATAAATACTGAAAATCAATCATAATTTCTTAGCCCTCTATCGTCTCGTATAAGGAAGCGACTCCGGGGAGCTCTTTACCTTCCAACATTTCAAGAGAAGCGCCTCCTCCTGTAGATACATGTGTCATTTTGGACTCAAAACCAAAGAAATTGACTGCATCCACGGTTGAACCTCCTCCAATTATCGATAACATATCTCCGTTTGCCAATGCCTTTGCTATTATATGGGTGCCGTCGCTAGAATTTTCCCATTCATAGACCCCCATGGGACCGTTCCACAAAACCGTTTGGCTGTCGCCGATGACTGATGCGTATTGGCTAGCAGTATTTGGCCCAATGTCCACAATAATGTCGTCGTCTTCCAGATTTTCGACCGATTTGGTGGAGAATGCAGAGGCCCGTTCAAAAGTTTTTACGACTACGACGTCTGTAGGTAAAACCAGATTCGCGCCTGCAGAGGCACTTTGATCCAAAAGTATTTGGGCGGTACCAACAAAATCAGTTTCTACCGAAGAATTTCCTACATTTCTATTTTCTGCTGCGAGGAAAGTAGCTGCCATTCCTCCCCCTATACAAATATTATTTGCTATTTTCGTCAATCTATCGACAACTTTCACTTTGTCGGAAACCTTGGCTCCTCCCAAAACGGCGGTAAAAGGTAATTCAGGGTTTTCTAGGGTACTTTCCAGGTAATTAATTTCTTTTTCTAGGAGCAATCCTGCGTATGAGGGTAGAAATTTGGTTATGCCTGAGGTTGAGGCATGTGCTCGGTGAGCAGCTCCAAAAGCATCGTTAACGAAGACTTCTGCAAATTGAGCTAACTGACTTGCAAATATCTTATCGTTGTCCTCCTCTTCCTTATAAAACCTTAGGTTTTCTAGGAGTAGTATTTCACCTTTATCTAGATTTGAAACAATCCTGGCAGTTTCTTGGGAGACACAATCCTCAGCAAACTGTATCTGGTGATTTAATATTTTCTCTAATCTGTTTGCTACTGGCTTTAACGATAATTCCGGTATTTTTTTTCCTTGCGGTCTGCCTAGATGGGAGCAAAGGATTATTGAACAATCTTTGTCCAATAAGCGTTTTAAGGTCGGGATGGAAGCCTTGATGCGCGTGTCATCAGATATTATGTCTGTTCCTTCCTGCAATGGGACGTTGTAGTCGACCCTCACTAAAACCTTAAGGCCCGAGATATCTACATCCATAATGCTTAGCTTGGAACCCATTTTTTTATTCCTCGAGAATCGTTTCTAGAGAGTCGATCAAATGCTCTGACCAATCATCTGGTAAATTTTCCCGCAAGATAGAAAAAGCCATATCTTTTACCTTGATATACTGTTCCATTGCTAACTTTCTTCCTTCTAAATCGTCAAGTACTTCAAGGACTGAATCTAAATCAGAATCTTCAAGAACTCGTTTAAAATAAACATCACCTAATTTTCTTTTTTGAGAAGGGGTGGCCTTTTCAAGTACAGCGACTACAGGAAATAATTTTTTCTTGTTCAGAAAATCTATTTTTTGAGCTGATTCAGGTCCCCAAATCTGGGCGATGTCTAATTTTATTTGCCTTGCTTGACCGATGAAGTGACCAGATCGAAATATATTTTCACAAACTTTCTCATCAAGGCTGGATAATTTCGCTGCTATTGAGAGCGTAGATCCATATAATGAGCCAGTTTTTTGCCCAGCCATTTCAAGATATGCCTCTACTGTGGTGTCTATTCTTTCTTGCATTTCTAGATCTCTATACCGGCCTTCAAACGTCGCGAGGGCCCCTCGGTCCAAAAAAGAGACAGCTCCATGAGCTGTGTGGTCTGAAAAATGATTTCTATCGATGTTTAAAATGGATAATCTCGCAATTGAATGCATGCCATCTCCAGCATTAATCGCTTGAGCAGGTCCCCATACCCACCACAGAGAATCCTGCCCATTTCGGGTAGGGTTTCCAGACTGTACGTCGTCGTGAATTTCGCAAAATGCGTTGAGCATCTCAATTGACATAGCTGCAGGCAATGTTAGTGAAGGATTTCCCCCTAAAGCTTTTACAGTTGTTTGTAGCAAGATACCTAGGTTTCTTTTGGGAATGGTAAGACTAGGATCTAGTCCGTGTATTCCCAGATGGTAAGAAAGCATGTCATAGAGCGGCAATGATTTGGAATCAAGATAATCTTTCATGAGGCGATCAATTTCAACCTGTATTTGATCTCTTGTTTCCATAGGAGGTTAACCTCTTTCTGTATCTATCAGTTTTTTTATTTGAGCCATAGGTATGACCCCTTCTCTTATCAGTTTAGCCTCATCGTCCTCAAAATGGATTATTGTGGAGGGTTCTAAGGAAGGTGACGGTCCACCGTCGATAATTAGGTCTAAAGAAGAACCTTTAAATTGGCATAAAGCTTCTTCCGCAGTCGTGGCGGCATTTTTACCGCTAATGTTTGCGCTGGTCCCAGTAAGCGGTTTTCCAGTTGCTTTGCATAAACCTATTGGTATTTCATGATCAGGAATGCGGAATCCTGCAGTAGTGAGGCCACCAGTAGCTATATCTGGCAAAAGATCCGATTTGTCTAAAACCATCGTTAGTGGGCCTGGCCAGCAATTAGAGGCTAAAACTTTTGCAATAGGCGGGATAAATTCCGACAATGCATATAAAGATCCAATTTGATCTATAAAAATTGGAAGTGCCTCCGTAGGCGATCTTCGTTTTACTTCAAAAACTTTTCGAACAGATTCTGCATATGTTGCTATTGCAGCAATCCCGTATACCGTGTCGGTGGGGATGCAGACAACGCCGCCTTCCAATAGTATATTAGCAGCATGCTCCAAAGACTCTTTATTTGCGGGTAATACTGTGGTTATAGCTGGACACCTGTGAGCTGAGTTTGGGCGAGTATAACATAGGCCTTTAGGACACAATTATGAACGAAGATCGTGGATCAGATAATACTCGTCGTATAACCTCGAGCGACGACCTTGAAGTTTCAGCGTACCTAGAAATTGCGCAAGAAAAAGCTGGAAATGGTCCAGCCAGTGAAAGTGACATGTCACCACAGCGAGAAGCCATTATAATCATAGATTTTGGATCTCAATATAGCCGTTTGATTGCCAGAAGAGTTAGAGAAAGTAAAGTTTATTGTGAAATTATTTCTCATAAGACTGAGTGGAGCGAGGTTCAATCCTTAAATCCCAAAGGGATCATACTGTCAGGAGGTCCTGCTAGTGTTTATGATCAGAATTCGCCTTTAGCTCCCCTGTGGGTTTTTGAATCGGGATTACCAGTTTTGGGCATTTGCTATGGCATGCAGGTTTTGGTTCATCAATTGGGTGGCAAAGTGGCCCCTTCGACCAAAAAAGAGTATGGCCATGCTGTTTTGCATCAGAATACTCCAAACAAATCTTTATTCACGAACCTACCTCAATCTTTGCCTGTGTGGATGAGCCATGCTGATCAAGTCAC
>PBKS01000023.1 GCA_002722155.1 Chloroflexota bacterium | reverse complement strand
TAAGATAACTGGCCTATTTTCATACCGTAATACAAGGTTATCGGCAAATTAGATACATTGCTTAATTCAAGCGTCAGATGTCCCTTGAATCCTGGATCTACATAACCAGCTGTTGAGTGTATTAATAATCCCAGTCTACCAAGAGAGCTCTTACCTTCTACCCTTGAAACTAGATCATTAGGCAACTCTATATGCTCTAAAGTGCTACCTAATACAAATTCCCCAGGATGGAGCATGAAAGGCACATCCCCTTCTATTTCCACTTTTTCAGTAAGGTCCTCGGCACTCTGCCTAACATCTATGTAAGGTACTCTGGAATTTCGAAAGACAAGGAACGTTTTATCGAGATGAACGTCAACACTAGCCGGTTGAATAGCATTTTCACCCAAAGGTTCTACTACTATCCTGCCTGCCTGAATCTCTTCCTTTATTGTCCGGTCACTAAGTACCATGTTAACTCTCCGTATAAATGAGCGTTGATTCTATCAATAGCTCTCGGAATTGCGCAAAGGAATCCATCGTTGAAATCAATCCCAGTATCATTTAATAGCAAACAAAGTGTTAACAGTCAGAGTGATTTCTAACTGACCCGCACTTATGGAAGTAGTAGGGGGCGCAGCAGCCATCATCCTCATTCCGTAATCAGCTTCATAAGGGGAATGTACAGATCCCGAATTCATCTCATGCAATTCTATTACCGGCCCCAGTTCCACATTGGTCAACAGGGCGTATTCTTGGGCTTTACCAACAGCGTCCTCCACTGCCATTTTCCGTATCTCTGTTTGATATGGAGTTGGATCATCAACGGTAAAATCAACACCATTAATACGAGCATAATCGCCTCCAGCATCGGCCCCTTTGTCGATTATTTCCCCCACTTTATCAATTTCATATATTTTTGCTTTTACCGTGTTGTTCACAGTATAACCAGTAAGAACTTGGGTCCCAACTCTTTTTCCATTTATGGTTACTTCTTCATAATCGTATCTAGGGTATATGTTAAATCTAGTCGTCTGGATGTCCTTTTCTTCTACACCTTCTTTTTTAAGTACAGAAACTACAGAATCCATCGCCTTTGATGCTTCTAATCTTGCGGTACTTACCTTCCCAGCAAAAACTTCAACTCCTACCTGAAGTATAGCTACATCAGGTTCTACAGAAACAGTTCCAGTCCCAGAAACTCTTATACCGCCAGCTAGCCCATCGACGTGTAAGGATTCTAAATTGGCAACACCCCTGACTGTTCCTTCTCCAGGGAAAGTAGAGGAAGAAGCATATACTGAAGACAAGGAGGTCGGTACTGCAACAACATTGCTTACGTCGGAAGTTGATGCATTATCGGAGCAGGAGAAGGTGGTAATCAATAGAAAAAAAGTTAAGACAACAAATTTGCTCATCTGGTCACCTTTGATTTTTGAATCGACGGTAAATATTCACCGATAAAAGGATACAACTTTAATGCATAAGAAAACTTATTCATGAAGTCATTTCTTGCCTTAAAAGATATAATGAGACGCTATGTATATCTACGAGAGAAAAATTCAAAGAACTATTCGGGAAATTATTGAGACATCAATATTGGCTATGTTTGTGTTCTCAGTTTTGTACATATCTATCCAAAGTTACCAAGTTGAAGGTGCCAGTATGACACCAAATATTAACCAGGGGGACTGTGTAATAGCGAACAAGGCTGCATATTGGAAAATGCCGAAAAGAAGGTTTGGAATTTTTGAACTAGACAATAAATCCACGATAAAAAGTAGGTACTTATTTGGAGATCCTAATAAAGGTGATGTCATCGTTTTCACCTACCCTAAAGATCCTAACCGTCATTTCATTAAAAGGGTCATAGGTAAAGAGGGAGACACCGTACATATTGATAATGGAAAAGTGTATGTCAATAGCATCCAATTGAAAGAGTCCTATTTAGAACCCTCCTTAATTGGAAGTTCCAACTGGGGACCTAATGTGGTCGGGCTGGGACAATACTTCGTTCTCGGAGATAACAGAAGGGCCAGCAATGATTCAAGATCTTGGGGGACAATTTCAGATCAGCACATAGTTGGAAAATATCTGGCGAGGTATCCTTCTTCTGTTTGTTCTATAACCCCTATTCCACAAGAAAATCTTCGATAGAAGTAACAGTTTTCTTGAAGACTAGAAATTCTATATATAGAATTGATGTTTAGTGAAACAAAATGGGCCGGTAGCTCAGTTGGCAGAGCATCGGACTTTTAATCCGAGTGTCGTGAGTTCGAATCTCACCCGGCTCACCATTTTGTTTCACACCTAAAAGGTGTGTATCACCACCCATCCCCATCGATTTATTTTTACTAGTTCTGTGAACACTTTTGGAAGACTGTCCACTAGTTGTGTTATACCTAGCTTTAATCTCTGGCTGCCACGGAACTACTTTTGAAAAATTCATTTGATTCATGGCGACATTATAGGAAAAGTGGAAGTAGGTGCGAGTTATTGTGTAGGTAGCGCCGCGAGGACGCTACCTGTATGAGAAGGGATTTTTATGAAGTTTTCTGCCTAATCAGATTAATTCCTGATACCACAGTTATAAGCATCCAAAGCATTCCGATAATAGAATCGTCCAGAGTAGTGAAGTTCATTACGAACATTATTAGGCCTATTATGGCCAATATAGCTCCCACGCCCCTACTTATTTTATCTGTAACTTGTAGTACTGTAGCTAGCCCAATGAAGACTACTGCAATGTGAACAAATACCCAAATGAAGGTGCTACCAAAACTTGCATATTCAGCGACAGCTCCAATAATTAACGAATTACCTATATCCCCTTTTTGCCAAGCATCACCAGCAGCGAAATTGAAGTCCATTGAAAACATAAGGCCTGCTGTAGCAACGGGTATTGTTATAGCTGCAATTGACGCTAAAGTAGCACCTTTTAGGCCATCTCTATTTAAGGAACGAGCCCACAAAGTGTAACCAAGCATCGTGGCCATCATAGCTGCACCAGTTAAGGTCGCGACTATCTTGGTAATTGAAAAATTCTCCATGCTGGTTTCCATGACAGCTTTCACTAGAGCCTCGCCGACAAGGCCCTCCTTTTCTGTTGTGCCTACGAGTGCTGGCCACACCGCAATGAACATGGCCATCATCAATATCGGCCCTATAGCCAATAAGTATCCTGGTAATTTATTAGAATTCATACCATCGACTCCTCTCTTGTTTTATAAAAAATATAATAAAAACAATAAATAGGTATAACTAGCATAATTTATACTAAATAATTTTTATTAATGAACTTCCCTAGCTAAATAGTTTGTGTTGAATTGTCAAATAAAATCTATGTCGGGCTATGCTCCCTGGCTAGAGATGGCTAGGGACGAATCCTCTTAATACATTCCTGCTGGTATCATTAGATAGTCATACTAGTCTCTCCATTGGGACTGAGGTGACCGTTGTTATTAAGCTTTACGGGATTTTATTAAAGAGATAGTAATGAAGAAGTTGATTGTTCTATCGATGGTATTAATCGCCATACTTGTAGCTTGTAGTTCTCAGCCAGAGAAGACCTTCCAAAATCCTGCTGATGTTATTAAGGCACTTGATAAGCACAATGTTACTGAATGTAATGATTTGGATGCCGAATCATTCCTTGCTAACGAATCGATAATTTGTTTTATAGAATTAGGTGGGGGTGAATTAAAGGATGTTATGTTTAATATTTCTACATATGCTGATATTAAACAGATAGATTTATTTAAAGATAAGTGCAAGAAGAATGATGTTGGCGTTTTCCCTGACTGTAGCAAGACGTTGGAACACACTTTTTATCATGGCAATGTAATGATGTCTGCTTTCGAAATGTATTTAAGTGGTACAAATAAAGAGTCGACCCTTGGATACGACATGCGCGCTGTTTCAAAGGATTATATAGATACTCTTCTGAAAGATTTAGCAGATTAAATATTAAATAACAACTAAGCATAGGGCAGACCTTATAATACTGTCCCATCATCACTGTTTTCAAATAAAATTAGATTGCTTGTGACACTACTGGCATAACCTCTTCAGCAAATAAATGCATTGCATCTGTTACTTGATTATGCGGCATACCTAGCCATTGCATTCCAAGGACAAAACTGTTTACGCCAAGGTTTCGATTGTACCCAATTATTTGCTCTGCAACTTCGTCAGGGGATCCAAAAAGAAATCGATCTTTAAGCAATTCGTCGAAATCAAGTGAAAGATCATTATCCCCTTCAGGCATAGCCTTATCTTGGCCCCATTGATGATATGCTTTGTACTTTGCTTCAAGAAACGGCCGTGCCTGCCGCATCGCTTCTTCCCGTGAATTAGCTACAAAGGTTTCACGCATTAGAGGAAGTTCTTTTGGAAAAGGTTTGTCAGCAGCATCCAACTCAGACCGGTACAATTCCAGTTGTCGAGATATTGTGCTCATTGTTTGATGAGGATTAATGAACCATGTATCTCCTAGTCGTGCAGCTCGCCGAACTGCGCTATCAGCATTAGCACCAAGCCAGACTGGAGGGTGTGGCTCTTGTACAGGTTTTACTGAAAGAGTGACATCATTTAGTTCAAAATGACTGCCCTTAAGGGTGACATTATCTTCTGTCCACAGACGAAGAACTGCATTGAGATTTTCCTCTAGACGAGGTCCACGTTCAGCTTGTGTTGTACCAAAGCCATTGAACTCTATCTCCCTGTATCCAAGGCCCGCACCAAAGACTACTTTTCCACCAGTCATGACATCTAGTGTGGCCAGTTGCTCTGCTATATCTAAAGGTTTATGTAAAGACAACAGGACAATCCCCGATATCATCCGACAATTCGGAGCTTCAGCGGCTATGCGGCAAAGAAACGGAATCTGTTGAAGCATTTGAAGAGGATACGCTGCATAATGCATACCAGCACATATTCCAGTAAACCCTAATTGATCGCTTAGTCTTGCTAGATCTGCTAAATCGCTAAAACGTTGCGTCATATTTTCCGTTTTAGGGTACTGTCCCCTTATAAAAAAACTATATTGCATTTCTTTTCCTTCATGATCCACGTTTTATGAATACCACTGGGCTATGGTACTAAACTAGAGATATTGTAGTCAGTAGAAAAACCTTCCACATAAGCTGACCGGATCAGAGTCCGATATTTCCAAGAGTCAAAGATATTAAATCTGAGAAAAACCATTCCACATGGCCCCTTTCCGCACAATTATGACCCTTCGGAATGACATTGTCATTATAGGAATGCTGTTACTGTTATATATGTTGTATCTAAGCACGTTCGGGTTTAATATTGAGAGGTCTTACCAAGAACCCACTTGTAAAGCTGACACATAGGAGAGAACGATGTCCGACCAGAAAACACTTAGGAAACGCATCCAAGACGGAGAAGTCCTGGTTGCTCTGCGAGGTACATTGAACACAACCAAGAGTCAGCTGTCCGATATTTGGGAAACAGGTCGCTACGATTATATATGGATTGACGGTCAACACACCGCTTTTAGCGAAGAATCACTTGTAGCCTATTGTACAGCTGCTGAAGAGTTGGGAATTGACGTTCAGCTGCGAATCCCTCACACTCGGCATGCCTACTTGGTAGGGAGATATCTAGACCTAGGCTGTAGTGCCGTCCTAGTGCCTGAGGTTATGGAAGAAGAAACGGTAGATGATGCCCTAGCCTATACCTACTATCCACAGGTAGGACGTCGTAGTTGGGGTGGAGAGGCACGTCGAGGTGTGCGTGGTGTAGCAAAAGGCATGAATCGATTAGAGTATGCAGAATGGTGGAACCAATATGCAATCTTGAGTATTCAAGTGGAATCGGTCGAGGCTGTCACCAACATCCAGCAATTGGCCAAACCAGGGGTAAGCGTCGTAACCTTCGGGCCGAATGATCTCTCCTTCAACATGGAAGGGCATGTGGGGTATCCACTAGAAAGCGTAGATGATTGTATGCGTAATGTTGCCTCACAATTGGAAGGTACTGGAATACGCCTTGCCATGGGAACCGGAACGAAGCCAGAGGAAAGGGATAAATTTCTCGAAATAGGTATCACACTGTTTCAAGAAGACCCACCCGCATAAGCGCCAATTTAGAGTTCTGAGAAAGAGCCATATTAATTCAACCAGTTGAGACATTTATGTCTGCTTTCGTTTAAGAAATAGGTCCATCAGTAACCCAGGCTCGTTATGTTTATATGCATTGGCAAATTCCTCAATACCAGAATGAATCCCCTCCTCAAGTGGAAGTACTTCCCACTTATGAATCAATTCCTTTTGTGACCGAACTGCTATGGGGCCTGAGTTTGCAATCGCCTCTGCAACCCGAATCGATTCTTGCCTTAGACTATCCGGATTCACTAGTGACTCAAGAAATCCCCATTCGTAGGCTGTTTGAGCACCAATATTTTCCCCTGTTAATACAAGGTAATTGGACCTTCCCCAACCTAGTAAACGTGGCAATAAAGCCGCTTCAATTACAGAAGGAACCCCAACTTTCACCTCTGGCATACCAAAAATTGCTGTAGTACAGGCGACCCGGATATCACATGCGGCTGCCAATTCCATACCCGCTCCCAAGGCATATCCATTTATTGCCGCGATCACAGGAACTGGAAAGTTCCTAATTTTGGTGAAAAGCCCATGTAATGACCTGATAAATGTTTTTGCGGTCTGGGGGGTCAGGTTCCTTAGCTCATTAATATCTGCACCACCTACGAAGGCTCTTTCTCCGGCTCCTGTTAGTACCACAGCCCTGATTGTTGGGTCGTCTGCAATAGCATCGAAGGAACGTGATAATTCATATATTCCTTCCAAATTCAAGGTGTTTAGTTTCTTTTGACGATTGTAGGTAATAGTGACAAATACACCGCTTCCTGACAACGTATTTTCGGAGTGGACTTGCATCACAGTACCTTTCACACAAATTACTTTGACATAAAGGAGCCAGATAATCTGATTATAAGGCTATTGGGCTAAACCATATAAGTCTATTATATAAAGCACTATATTGACCTATATCATAAGTATATTGATTCCCTATGAGTTACCTATTGCACCACATTCAAGAAGAAAAGGTCACGCATCTCCCTCGCTTTTAAACAAGGCTAATCGACAATTACTGTAGCTGTAAGTGACCATTCTTTCTTCTCACCCCCATCCCAGGGCCGGCTGTATTTCCACACCACTATACTAGTCCCTTTCTTAAGCGAACTGAGGATCCACTCCTCTTTCCCAGAAGCTCCCAGCATGTTTCCTCCATCAGGAATGAAACGGTGGTTTATTTGCTTCAAAATATTCTCGTCACTTATATCCGCTGAATCTTGCCATTGAAACCCCGTAGTCGGATTTGAACAAAGAGTTATAAGTAGTGAATCACCAATTTGTGTATTAACATCCCAAGTTAAATGTCCGGATTCGGAGAATTGGTTACATGTCCCTTCGAAAATTATCTGTCCATTTTGACTAACTGAACATCCCATGAATATCACCATCACTAGCAACAGGTATTTCATAGCACTATCCTAGACATTCTCGATAATTCCCGAGCAGTGTGTGTAATAAATATATATCAATGGCTTGAGTCACGAACAATTCTACCCGGGGTTTTACCCGTAAATTCCCCATCCTTAATTACCAATTCGCCGTTGACAGATACATGAGCAATCCCAATCGGATAGTTTTGAGGAGCCTCAAAGGTCGCGGTATCCTTGACGGTATCTGGATTAAAAACAACCAAGTCTGCAAAGTAACCAGGAGCAATTCTGCCCCTCCGGCTAAGTTTCATACGTGATGCAGGTAGCGAGGTCATACGACGTATAGCCTCTTCGAGATCGACAATTTTCTTTTCACGGACCATTTCTGCCAGAAACCTGGGATATGTACCATAATTCCTTGGATGTGGCCTACCGCTTGATAATACCCCCTCAGTGGATAGTGAACTACCATCGGAGGCGACGGATATATAAGGATCGCTTGCAATAAGATCTAAATCGTCTTCGCTCATCGCATGGACAATCACCTGTCCATCATCCTCCTTGTACAATTCAAGAGCAGCCTGAGCAGGGGTACAAGCTCGAGCATTGGCTATCTCAAACATACTCATGCCCTCATAGCTTGGCTCAGGGGCATACCTTGCTATGACTACCTTCTCTGATCCACCATATTCAGTATAGAATCCGTCTATATCTCCAAGCATACGGGCACACTCGATATTGTTAGATATCCTAGAAAGAGTAGCCTCCCTACCTCCTACTAGAGACCAACGAGGAAAAAGACCACCTGTGAGACCCGTGCTACTTGCCGTATACGGATATTGATCCCCCGTAACGTCGATTCCTTCCTTCCGACTGCGTGCCATTAACTCAAGAACATCCTTACCCATTCCCCACACCGCAGGCCCCTTACATTTAACATGAGAAATTTCGACCCTTATATCCGTACGCCTGCCAACTTCAATAGCTTCGCTGACAGCCACCATCAACCCTGTATTTTGAGTACCTTCATCTCTCATATGGGTTGAATAAATTTTCCCATAACTCGCAACTACGGAAGCTAATTCAATAACCTCTTCAAGTCTTGCATAGCTACCAGGAGCATAGAATAGTCCTGTAGAAAATCCCATGGCCCCAAATTCGATACTCTCAGAAAGCAACTTTTTCATTTTGGTCATTTCGTCTCTATCCGGCGGCCTAGAGTCCATCCCAAGCACACAAGACCTGACTGTGCCGTGTCCCACTTGGACCGCCAAATTGACGGTGGTACCAGCATTTTGAATAGCATCAAGATAACCACCGAAGTCATTCCAATTAACATCCAATTTATCTGGATACTCCGAAAGGCGACTTTTGAGCGCTTTAACACCATCTCCCGCTAAAGGAGCTCCATAACTTCCACCACAATTACCTGCCAATTCTAAGGTGACACCTTGCCGGACCTTACTTTGGGCCGTTGGATCCAGTAAAAAAGATAAATCACTGTGAGTATGTAAATCTATAAACCCTGGAGAAACCACCATCCCTTCAGCATCAACTTTAGTGACGGCATTTCCATCTAATTTGCCTATCGCAACTATCTCTCCACCAGCAGTAGCTATATCCGCAAAATATGCTTTGTTTCCGGTGCCGTCGATAATGTTTCCATTTTGAATCAGGAGATCATACATATTTCAATCCTATATTGATTCTCTAAACCTATCCATATAAGCCCGTAGTTCATATTCCGACGCTATTTCCTACATAACAAGGAATCGTGGGTAATCCTTTGTTAGAGATACCATCGTTCGCAATTGTAAAAGGATCTACTCGATGCTTTCATCATATGTGACGAAAACAAAATTGATTCCACAATCTATTATTCAATGACCAGACTAGCAAATTTAGTCTTAGACTTTTTGTATATGACTTTAATTCAACCTATTTTCAGAATGCAAACTATGAAACCCTAACCGGTTAGTTTCAAATTTCGCCTATATGTGTAGAATGCCTAGCATATGGAAAAAGTTTTTGTTTGTACGGTTTGTTCCACAAAAAATCTGACTTCTTCGACCTTTTGTGTCAACTGTAGAGGAAGAATAAACCTAAACATTCCAATGCTTGAAGAAGAAGCAGATGAAATGATAGCTGATATCCATTTCAAGGTACGGAAAAAAAAATTCCAACGCCGTGGAATATTAGTATCCATCACAGCTGCAGTTATTATCACTGTTTTAGGCATCGGGTTTTATCCTTCTTCTAATGTGTTTTTTGACACAAACCAAGAAAAAAATACCATCGACCTCGCAAGTGATACTTTTAATTCTGATTGGAATATGTATCAGAATAATGCCATTAACAGCGGGTTTTCAAACTACACCTATGAACTAGACGGTAAATCAGTATGGCAATTCCAGACTAGTAGTGGATTTGTAAAATCCTCCCCTTCGATTTCCGAAGGAGTGCTGTACCTTTTAACAGGCGATCAGTTAGACAGAAGAATAGTCGCAATTAATGCCCAATCGGGTCATATACTGTGGGAGAAAATTGTCGGCCCACCAGCTGAAACTTCTCCTGCCATATCAGGAAAGGCTTTATATATCACGTTGAGAGACGGAAGTATTATTTCTTTGGATAAGGCTACCGGGGAAGAAATATGGGTTTATAACACAGGATCACCTATTTTTTCCTCTCCCACAATTTATAAAGGTATTCTATACGTCACAACTCATGAGGAACTGCTAATTGCTTTGGAAGCACACACAGGTGAAGTACTTTGGGAATATGATGCTGAGGAAAGCATCACATCAGTCCCTGCCGTTAACGATGTCGTGGTCGCCTTCAATTCAAATTCAAATTATGTCCACATCCTCGACTCAAAAACTGGTAATCGCCGCCTAAAATATCCAACTGGTTTCGCTGCTGGATCAGTAGCAATTTCTAAAGATCTGCTATATGTAGCTGACTGGACAGGCAGGGTTAGCGCTATAAACTGGACAAAGAAAGAACGGCTCTTTCAACAAAAAATTCGAACCTTCAAACTAAACCTCTACGTCTGGGGACTAATAGATTCATTCCCCTTCTGGACAGGATTTACCTGGATTTTTGAACAACCCGGAGAAAAATTCCAAAGCACACCTGTACTATCCAAAGACGCGGTTATCGTGTCTTCCAATTCTGGAAAAGTATATAAATTGGACATAGGAAACGGCCAATTGATGTGGATGTTCGACCTGAAGGCAAAAATTAATCAACCAGTGGTAGCTACCAAAAACCTAGTTATAGTGGGTGATTCCAAAGGTGATTTGTTCAAGATTGATATAGAAACAGGAGAGGGCGAAAAATTTTTAAGTGTTAACGGATCCATCAGCTCTCCACCAGTTGCATCTAATAATAGGATGTTTATTACCACCGACACAGGAACCGTATACTCTATAGAATAAAAAACAAAGATTGAAAAATAACTGAGAGGAAATGATGGCGAAAATTCGTACGATTTCAGGAACAATTGATAGTCAAGACGTTGGTTGGACCCTATCTCATGAACATTTAGTAAGTGGAATGGGAGGAATGGATCGCATTGGTTTATATAATGAAGAAGAAGCACTTCGTAGATGTGATGACGCACTTAATGTAGCCCACAAAGCTCAAATACAAACCATAATCGATTGTACTCCTGTGGATTTGGGCCGTCAGGTTTCTGCCTTCAAAAAGCTAAGTTCGAGCTCTCCAATAAATATAGTCGCGGCTACAGGTTTATATCGCTGGGTACCATTAAGCTATTACTCCTGGGATCCAGATACGGTTGCGCAATTTTTTCAACGTGAAATCGAAGACGGAATCGAAGGCACAAACATACATGCCGGTATCATAAAAATAGCTTGGGATATCGAGTATTCTTCTACTGTCGGTGGAGCTAATTCCCTGCAAAGCCAGTTAGAAAAATGCGCGCGAGGAGCCGCCCGGGCATCGAAACGGAGTGGCGTACCTATTACCTGTCATACTCGAGCTGTGGACAGAGTTGGTATTAGGTTATTAGATATTTTTGAAGAAGAGGAAATTGATTTAGCAGCTGTGACGATTGGACACACAAACGACTCTACTGAAATCGACTACGTATTAGAATTAGCCCGGCGTGGTGCAAATGTAGGATTAGATCGCTTTACCAAAAACATGAATGAAGAAGAGTTAATTCGTAGATCAGAAATTGCCTTGGCTTTAATTGAAGCAGGATACGCTGAACAAACATCCTTAGGTCACGACTCAGCGGCCTACAGCGTCAATCGAGGACCAGCTTCTGGTGGTCCTCGAATTGAAGATGCTGACTGTTGGCTCCCAGTCCCAGGTTTTGAAATTCCATGGCTATTAAGTAAGGGTGTGGGGCAAGATTCCATAGATGCAATGATGGTAAAGTCCATACAGAGGACTTTTGAATCAGCCCAAGCAATGAAGTCATAAATTTATCATCTGAATTTTAATAAATATATTCATAATGATCTCTAGCGAAGTATGATAGAAATTTCAGATTATCGGTCCGACTGGCCAGAGCACTTCCTACAAATTCGCGACTCTATACTTCCAGCATTGCCTGAAATCACTTTCCGGGTTGAGCACGTTGGCAGCACTTCTGTCCCAGGGCTATGTGCCAAACCAATTATAGACATAGATATAATCATAGAATCGATATCTGATTTCAATTCTGTTAGGAGTAACCTACAGGCGGTAGGTTACCAATACCTCGGAAATCAAGGAGTGCCTGGAAGAGAGGCTTTTCGCAATAACTCATGTGATATCAAGCACCACCTATATGTCTGTCAAGATGGAGTCCTAGCCTTACGAAACCATATTACTCTCAGGGACCATCTGCGAAAAAATATTGAAGACAGAGATCGCTATGGATTATTAAAAAGGCAGCTGGCAAAACAATTCAGAAATGACATTGAGGCCTACATAGAAGGTAAGACAGATTTTATAATCAAAATTCTATCTAAATACGGAATCGAAGAACTTGATGAAATTAGAAACGTGAACAAAAAATTCGATGATAAATTATAAAATTAGACCCGAAGATCAGCCTCGGCATATATTACTCAATTCCCTGTAATATAATGCCCAATTGCCATTTGAAATCTGTACTTATAAAACCTCGGACTCGACAAATCTGGACCTGGTCACGAAAATCTCCGCATGCATTTGGATACCCAACAAGACATAGTAACTATCCATGTTTTTGTACTATTCATACCTTCATTTTCCTCTTGGTATATTTTCTACCAATTTCTGCAGCTTTCTGACTTTGTCCGGCTATCACTCGCGCTCCCGAATCGATCACTTCTTTGATGTTCTTTGGGGTCCCAGTCTCCAAAAACTTAACACCATTTTTGTCACAGGCTTTTTTTACCCTGGTGGAAGCATCTTTTAGTCTTTGGTCAAGCGGTGCACCAGGAACTCTTTTTATCTTCATAGACATAGACATATCCCCTGGACCCATCTCTGCAAAGCCAATTCCTGGCACGCTCAATATTTCTTCACAATTATTAAGACCCGATAAGGTTTCTATTTTAAGTCCTAATAGAAGTTCCCCTACTGGATTCAAAGGCCAAGGATCAGCTTTTTCCCTATATTCATTGTCATCTTTAAGTCCCCATTTAAGTTTTGCCGTGAATTCAGAACCTACCCCTCTTGTCCCATCTTGAAGACCGTACCCAACCCCTATATCGTTAAGTTTATATCGACAGGATTCAACAAATGCAGCGACTGCTTCTGGGGTAGTAGCTTCACAAAGTAATATTCCGTGAACGCCCCTGGCCAAAATCTGTCGAACCTGCCAAGCGTTATACTTAATTACTTCGGAGTTTTCTCCTTGAACTGGTAGTTCAACTATTACCGCTGGGGTAACATGTCCGGAAGCTGTAGGGCCACCATCCAACAAACCATCCATGTAAGCCTCTAGACCCCCCATATCAAAAGCACCATGTTCCATTCCTATGTTTATATAATCGGCCCATATACTAGAATCTTTTATACCCTGCTCATAGGTCAGAAAATTTCTTGAAAAAGAATGTAACCCCGTATAGTAAATTGGTTGATCACTTTCTAGCAATTCGATAGCCCGGTTAATTCTCTTTACCATACATATCTCCGACTTCATTTATTCTCAAAACGTATAGACTATGTATATTGGTGTCAACTTAATACAAGGAGTCCCTATGGCTGCATACGTTATTGCCGATGTAAATGTAAATAATCCAGAATTATTTAAGAAATATTTTGAACAAGTACCCGGAACTATAGAACAATACGGGGGAAAATATTTGGTGAGAGGTGGAAAGGTCGAAAAATCTGAAGGCGACTGGGAACCTTCTCGTTTCGTAATTATCGAATTCCAAGACATGGCAACACTAAAGAAATGGTATTCATCTCAAGAATATAGCGGTCCGTTGCAAATACGGAAAGAGTCTGCTGATACCAATGTCTTGTTTGTAGAAGGAATTTAGGTCATATTAATCGTCTTGGATAGAAAATTCTTAAAATAGTGTTTAATTACCCATCACCGTGTTAGAACACTGATCAAGTCAAACCTTACGAAATTTTGGGAATGAGGTAAATAAATGTTCACCGTAATGAGATCTAATTTGGTATAAGCCCTATGTGTGGAAGATTTTCTGTATATGTGGACGAAACAGAAATAAAAAACAGATTCCCAAATCACAACCTAGACTCCTTCAAGGGTATAAAAAAAACAAACTTTGCCCCCACAATGGAAATGCCGGTGATCATCGAAAATCAGGTAGTGAATATGCGATGGGGATTAATCCCATCCTGGTCAAAGGATAAATCGTTTGCGAACAGATTAATCAATGCCAGAGGAGAAACCCTTCTTGAAAAACCATCTTTTAAAAACCTAGTTAACACTCAGCGATGTATTATTGTGTCCAATGGTTTTTACGAATGGGACGCTCAAAATAGACAGCCCTTCTTTATCCAGCCGGTAAATGGATCCTTGATGAATTTCTGTGGCCTTCATACTTTATGGATTGATGAAAATAGACAACCATTAAATACCTTTACGATTATCACCACAGCAGCAAATCAAACAATATCTGATATACACCACAGGATGCCGGTTATATTGGAACAAAAGAATGAACACCAATGGCTAAATCGAACAAACAACTTTGCAGCAGTTCAAAAATTAATAAAACCAATAGCTGATTCGCAAATAACGATTACAGCTATAGACAAAGTAGTCTAATTTACTGCAAAAGCAATTAGCATTTTCACTTTATATTTGTACTAAACATCAGCTTTTTATCCAGCTCACACATCAAGTACGTCTTACATGTATTGAAATATCTCAAATTAATTTCATTGGGCAAGTGGAAAATGCTAGAAGGCAAACCCAATATTCGTCTCTCCAACTTCAATGTACTCATATAGAAAATCAGAAAAATAGAGATTGACGAGCAGAATATAACACCGGGGTGTGTATAATCCATCTCAATTTACTGACAATGATTTTATAAAGGGGATTGTAAATTGACTTACTTTAATTCTCGCAGGTCTGCAGTATTCGCAAAAAATGGCGCAGTTGCGACGAGCCAGCCACTTGCGGCTCAAGCAGGTTTACAAATTCTCCAAAAAGGTGGAAATGCTATCGATGCAGCAGTTGCAACCGCTGCCGCCCTAAATGTGCTAGAACCGATGTCTACTGGAATTGGTGGTGACATGTTTGCACTGATTTGGATGGCCGATACAAAAAAGGTAACCGCTATTAACGGTAGTGGGCACTCGGCAGCAGCCGCCAATCCTGAAGATGTAATTTCCAAAGGCTATAGCTCCATCCCAAATAATGGTCCAGATGCTGGATTAGCTGTAAGTGTTCCCGGCACTGTGGATGGATGGCAGGAATGCTTGAGAAGACATGGCACTATGACTCTAAAAGAAGTCCTACAACCAGCCATTAATTATGCTGAAAACGGATATGCCGTTACAGACGTAATTGCCTATCAATGGGCCGAAACTGAAGCCAAGCTTAAGCAAAGACCATCAGGCTCGGAAATGTTGTCGGAAAATAAAGCCCCTCTCCAAGGAGACTTCATAAAACTAGGCACCCTAGGAAAATCGCTAAGGACAATTGCAGAAGAAGGCGCAGAAGGATTCTACAAAGGAGAAATTGCACAAAAAATCGCTAACTATGTACAGTCAGAAGGTGGATGGATAACCGAAGAGGATCTAGCTTCTCATAGTTCAGACTGGGACGAACCTATCAACACAACTTATAGAGATGTAACAGTGTGGGAATGTCCCCCAAATGGTTCCGGTATTGCAGCTTTGGAGGCCATGAATATTGCGGAGGGATTCGATATAGCTTCTATGGGACCCCAGTCTCCAGACAGATACCACTACTTAATAGAATCGCTCAAATTGGGGTATGCCGACTCCCTGCAATATGTAGCAGATCCCAGGGTTACAAATGTCCCTATAAAGGGATTATTGTCAAAATCCTATGCAGATGTTCGCAGAAAAAATATAAGTGCGGATCAAGCTATCTCGAATGTTTCCTACGGCAAACCTGTGCCAAACGCTGACACAGTGTATTTGACGGTTGCTGATAAATATGGGAATGCCTGTTCCTTCATTAATAGCCTATATTCTGGATTTGGCACTGGACTGGTAGTTCCCGGAACTGGTATAGCACTACAAAATCGGGGATCCTTATTTTCTTTGGACCCCTCTCACCCGAACTTTTTGAGAGGAAATAAAAGACCATATCAAACAATAATACCTGCCATGGCAACAAGAAATAATGAAATGTGGCTTAGTTTTGGTGTTATGGGTGGATTCCAGCAACCACAGGGACACCTACAGGTTGTTTCAAATATGGTTGATTTCAACATGAATTCACAAGAGGCCCTTGATGCTCTGAGATTCAGCGTTGACGTTGAGGAAACTGGGATAGTCAGAGTTGAAGAAGACGTTGACCCGAAGGTGGTTTCAGAACTGACTAAAAGAGGACATGAAATAGAGGTGATTTCTGGATATAAAAGAATCATGTTTGGAGGAGCACAGACAATCACCCGTGATCCTGAAACAGGGGTCCTTACTGCGGGTTCTGAACCCAGAAAATCCGGCGCAGCAGTGGGATATTAAAGAATCAAAATATCTCACTAATCAGGAATTATTTTTATTGTTTTTCCTGAGTAACTTTCTACCCATGTGTTCCTCACCGCGAGAGTAGGCCAATTGAATCTGCTTTTGGCGTTCTCTGGAATTAGCTATTTGTGAATCTGACAATTTCCCATGGCACTCAGGGCAACTCACTCCCTCCTCGTATAACGGGGAAAGAAAATCATCAGATGACACAGGCTGCTGGCAACCATAGCAAAGAATGTATTCCCCTTCATCAAGCCCATGTGTCAAAGAAACTCGATCGTCGAATACAAAACACTCTCCTTCCCACATACTGTCAGCCTCTGGAATTTCCTCCAGATATTTAAGTATTCCACCTTTTAGATGAAAAACGTTTTCGAATCCTAAATGCTTCATGTAGGCAGTCGCCTTTTCGCATCTAATACCACCAGTGCAGTACATCGCAATTTTTTGGCTTTTGTCTTCTATCTTAGAAAATTGATCACCCCAATTTGGAAATTCACTAAAATTATCTGTATTAGGGTCAGTGGCCCCTTTAAACTTCCCCATAGATACCTCATAGGTATTTCGGGTATCTATTAGCATCACCTCATCCTGGCTAATGAATTGATTCCAATCTCCGGGTTCAATGTATTCCCCAGATTGATTCAATGGGTCAACATGTTCTTTGCCCATTGTTACAATTTCTTTTTTAATCCTCACCTTCATACGTCGAAAATTTCTAGAAGCACTTTTTGAGAATTTAACTTCCAATTGCCCTATTTCATCCCAGGCACGAATCAATTCTATAACTGAGTGTATAGCCTCGTATTCTCCTGCTACAGTTCCGTTTATGCCTTCTTTTGCCAATAAAAACGTCCCTAATATCCGGTTTTTGTCACAAAAGGCAAGCAATGACTGCCGTTTTTGATCCAAGCTTTTCAGTGGCGCAAAGTGATACAACGCTGCTACGGTAAGTGGGGCTTCAACAAGCCTATGTTTTGGTACGGGCTTTTCCATAATCAATTAAGTTTAGATTTTTCAACTATGGCTGTTTACTAGGCTTCTCTAACGTCTTTCTCAGGATGAACATCTCCAGGACCGAGAAACAATTCCCATGGGCGGAATGATTCTACAAAATCTTTCGCCTCTTCCATTGAACCTAAGCCTTTTTGAGCACGTTCCGGGGTCATTGTAAAAGTTTTTGCAAATGCATCAAACCCGTTTTTGGTTTCTCTTACCCCACCAATCATTTCTTGCTTATCTTCAACACTCAACATCAATTTTTGACCTTTCCGTGTAAATTCCCAGAAAATTTCCATGCGACATACTCCAATTAAACAAACTACTAATGTAGTTTACCTTAGTTATTGGAAGTTCATAAAAGCATCAAGGCCAAACCGTATAGGTTTGGCCTTGATAAAACACATTTTTCTTAACAAATAGAATTTCAGATTAAGAAATTTAGAGAATCATTTCATCTATAACTAGTCAGAAGAGGACATAGAAAGACCGATGATAACACTCCATATTGTAAAGACTAAGAAGCAAATCCCACCTATCATAGTCATCAATTCAAGTTGATCTGAATTAAGGCCACCGATAACTCCTGTTACCGCAGCGACAACTCCAGCCAAAGAAGCGACGTATGCCAGATAGGAATTATTTTCGTCACGCAGCGAGGCAGCGCCGGCAATTAACATAGCACCTAAACCAAACAAGATTGTGCCTAAAGTACTAACTGCGGTTATGCCTATCTGGACAGTAACAGGTCCAGCACCCAAAACTGGGTCAGTAGCATTTGAAAGTCCTATGGAGATACCGGAACCTACCACCCAACCAATTATGGCTATCAAGACCATGGGCGTTCCGAGACGAGCTATAGAATGACCGTTTCCTCCAGACATATTCGCGACAAATTGCGAGAGTCCTGAAAAGAATATAATTAGTCCTACTGGAACTAGAATCCCCGTTATTCCTGCTAATGTAGCATTCCCTTGAAGAGCCGCCACAACCTCACCTGGCGCTGCGGGATTTGCCGTATCAATGAACATGCCTCCCGGGGTAATGAAATAACAAACTAAAGCAAGGATTGGTCCCACTACCATGGAATACCCTGCCAATTTATTTACTGAAATTGTGCCCATTTTGGATCCCTCCTGAATCTATGAATATGGACTTAAGACAAAATAAACAGGACTATTGCCCTGCCTAATATACATATTATTAATCTTGATATTAGATTTTTCTAGTAGTTTCTACCCCAAATTTATACTAATACAAAATTTAACAGCTTCCAAATAGAGGTATCCATAGAGGCAAGGAAACAATAACCGTGCAACTTGGCCACAAAGCGCTAACAGAATATCCACAGAATTACAAAGAGGAAAATCCTCAATATTTATATAACTAATGATACTGCTACCGGAGTTGTTATCCCAATGTGCTGAAATTACTATTTTCAGTAGCATTAACCAAAAAAGATGACCTGAACTTCACTCCCCATCTTCCGTTCTCACGTATAAACAACCATAAAGTTTGAAAGGTATTGTATTCACTCTCATCTATATGAATCCTGGACTGAACCATGGTTAAGTGAACTTTCTCCGGGTTACTCTGAATGGCCTGTACGAAATTAGATTCAGTCCTAACCCAACCTTCCTCCTTTAATTTTTGAGTTTGACCATTAAAGTTGGAAGTGAACTCTTCGGCTGTGTTCCATACTTGTATTTGATTAGTACCAGACAATCGGAGGTGAGGAAAATGCATTTGAGCAACCATAGCCTCACGATCCCTCGAATTAAATCCTATCAGCCAAAGTTTATATGATTCCTTAGCTTCTTTTATTGGATCAGTCATCACGGGTGCTCCTCAGGTTTATTTACTTCCAGACTTACATCGCGAGCGACAGCATAGTGATTCCCTAGATCCGACATGACACTCGTATATAGACGTCGGCCTTTTGATCCAAGAAATTATATTTCTGTCTTTCGATAAAAATTTTTATTGCTATATTAGTAATTCTCATAATTACTCCCACAGTATAAAATCTTAGTTAGTTGTTAAGATTGTATTACAAAGCTAGTAACTGACTGTATGGTAATCATATTTCTTAAAGGAACCTGTGAGGGAAAAGCGAAACCGATGAACCTATATGCTTGGTCTCAATATTTTTATGAAAATTAATCTATTAATAATGATTGGGTTAACATTACTTTTAGTGGTACTATCACCCCTTTTAATCATGGGTATAATAAACCTTGGAAACAACATTAGAACTGATGATACTAAGGAAGCTTCGGAACCATCAACGGATCTGCAATATGAAGAAATATCGCCTGCAGTTCCCCCATCGTCTACCACTCTTGTAATAAGTTATCCGAGCCCTGTCCCAACCTACACACCTTTGCCAACTTATACTCCTGTTCCTACCTACACTCCTTTGGCAACCTACACTCCTGTCCCTACCTACACTCCATACCCAACAGGGACTCCCACTCCTACTGCCACACCTACTAACACCCCGACTCCTACAAACACCCCAACCCCAACTGCAACCCCTATCCCTGCAGGCCCTGTAACATCAGTAAACCTTCTAAACCATTGGGGTACAGATACCCCTCTTTTGAGTCTGTGTGATTTCTCAAGTGCACTAATTCCAAAACTTACGAATGAAGAACTCTCATTCATGACAAAAAATTTGAATTTCGATTCCGCTCGTTTCTTCCCATCAAAAATCTACGATGACGAGACCACCAAAATCGTTGTTACTGGTAATCCTGAAAAATCCCCAATAAAAGTGTATGACAATGGAACTCATGGTGATGATATAGCCAATGACGGCCTATACTCTCGTGCATGTGTTTCAAAAGATGATTTAGGGATAATATTTTCCGAGAATGAACTTGGCGGCAAAGCTTCATCCTATAAATTTAATGACGGGTATCTCAGGGTCGTAAATTCAGACCTGAGAGAAACTGTGTCAGTAGTCAACCTAACCAAAAACCTATCCACTTCAGGCCACGCTATGTTCATGGAATTAGACCAAGAATCCTACGAAAAAGTGCGTACAGGCAACGGATACAACCTCCAGGATTCGAGAACTTGTGAAGTTTGTGTGGAGGTATTAAGTTTTTTTGGTGACGTTTTTGATCATCTTATTCTTGTACCAGATGAACCAGATAATATTTCGAGCTATCACCGAACATCCGACAATATAAAGGGAATAATGACCTATGGTGACCCGATTTGTGATCCAATTACATGGAATAATCATGGGAAAAACAACAATGTTAATCAAGACTACAAAGAAGCTAAATTCGGGTGTCCTTCCAAATTCTTGGATGGACGTGATTATCCAAGACTGAAAGGAATTATATGGGCAGGAGACCCTTATATCGGAAGATTAAATTCTGAATTTGGTCATTGGATTGGAGTTGGGCCAAAAAATGGAAACTTCCCTCCCAATAGCGAGGTTAGCTGGAATTCAAATAACAGGATGGACATAGACAACCAAACAACCGTTAAAGGTCCCTGGCCAATAACAGGTCCACTTTTAGATCCTGAGCGGCAAGATTCGCCCCATTACGTGAATGTTTTAAGCGACAACCAATGGAGTTTATCTCGAATTAAATCAGAAGGAAACGGATTATTCTCGTTGGCGCCTCAAAAATCGGAGGATTACAAATTTGATAATATTCTTCTTTACATGATGGGATTTGTTTCCTATGAAGATGCTCTCGTTGACAAATATTATTACTTGAACGGCCTAGATCTTGGGGGCTGTACAACCGGTGAGGAAACTTTAATGTGTACGGCTCAGGACACGGTAATACAACCAACACAATACAAAGAAGCCATAGAATTTACTGTGGAGGATATATTCACCAAATACGGTCCAAGAGAACCCGTCTACTCTACCCTAACAAAGCATATTAATGCTCCCGCTATAGTTCTGACGGACCAAGCGCCATCTAATGCTGAAATTACCTGGTATGACGTATTATTCGAATGGTGGAGCACCAAGGATTCATATAGTGATCAATACCAACATACGTGGCATTCTGTTACCAGAGGGAATTCCACAATATCTACCGGTTACAAATAGCCAACACCTGATTAGCCTATTCGTCCCAATAAACTTCAAACACAGTGTGATCGCCAGGAAGACCTTTTAATTCGAATTCCATTTCTTCCCCAAATCTCAAATCACCAGCCGAATCTGCCATTCTTTTAGTGACTGAAGATATCAATATTTGCTCGGCCTCTGCTTTTGAGGATATTCTGGCTGCCTCGCTTACTGCTCTTCCAAAGTAGTCCCCATTTTCCAGGATTGCTTCTCCGGTATTCAAACCAATTCTCACATTTATGGGGAGATCAGGTTCTTTCGCTCGTAGGGTTTTTAAAGTTTTTTGAATCTCCATAGCACAAATAACAGCATTTCTGCTACTAGCGAATGCGGCCATGAATCCGTCACCCATCTCTTTCACTATATATCCTTCATGATCTCTTATAGCATCACTTAGAATACCTTCATGGGTCCTAGATATATCTCTGAATTTTAAATCGCCCAGTTCGTTAACCAGATCTGTAGAGCCGTACATATCGCTAAACAAAAAAGTAACTGTGCCGCTTGGTGGAGGTGATATATTTTTTGCGTCTGCTGTCTCTTGAAGAACCACAATTATGGCTTTACCCTCAGCCAAATCAATACGGTCTCCGCTATTTAGTGTCAACGTATCAGCCGGATTTATTGAATTCCCATTGTGAGAAGAACCGTTGGAGCTGTTTAGATCTCTTGCGAAAGCTTTATCCCCTTCAGCCCAAAACTCTATGTGGTTTCCTGACACATAAGGATCATCTATCGTTACATCACAAGCAGCAGAACGTCCAACTATTACATGTTTATCAGTCAGTATTTGACGGCCACCTTGTTGGGAGCCCGTCGATATTTCAATTACATAAGCCATGACAATAATTTACCAGTAATTGGAAATAATTGTAAATGGTCTATTTCATATTTTCGTTTGTGGCCCCGACAAACGGTACTCTATCTGAAGCTACCGCCACCAGAATTGGGAGGTACTATTGGAGCTATGGCTGTAGAAGAATTACCCCCGCCATCCCAATTACTACCGCTGTTGTTACCTGAAGGATATCCGCCACTATTATGATCATCACCGCCCATCATACTACCTCCCATTCCGCCCATCATACTACCTCCCATTCCGCCCATCATACTACCTCCCATTCCGCCCATCATACTACCTC
>PBKS01000022.1 GCA_002722155.1 Chloroflexota bacterium | reverse complement strand
TAGATGTATCTTCTTTGGGCGCTGATCGTTTTAAAAAAGGTCTACCCATGAAGTCTCGATACGATATGCAGGTATTAGCCTGAATCGATAATAATATTCATATCGTAAAGTGCATAGATTCTTTTTGGTGTCTTTTCCAGTTATAATTTATGGCTGAATTTGCCTGAGAAACTCCAGGAACTAATGATTTTGGTGTTTCACACGAATTTTACATACAAATCAAATGAAGCCTGATTTAAAGAACAGAGACCCTTATGAAACAAGTTGCCCTTTTTTTGTTACTTCCTATTTTATTACTGAGTATATTTAGTTCCTGTAATGAATCGGAAGCGCTACCTACATTTAAAATATCAGGAATACCCGACCAAAATATTTCTGAACTTGCCCGACGATATTCAGAATTTACTGATTATTTAAGTGAAGAATTGGATGTAAAAGTAGAATACTTACCGACGACTGATTATTCAGCAACCGTCACCTCATTTTCACAAAGTAATACTCACATGGGCTGGTTTGGCGGATTGACAGGAGTTCAGGCCCGTATTGCCGTACCCGGTTCTACTGCCATCGCTCAAAGGGCGAGAGATGGGGAGTTCCATTCGGTTTTTATTTTTAACTCTGACTATGAGGGTTGTAAGGACTGTGCCGACGGTACGCCAGGGCTTGAGGATCTTAAGGGATTTCCATTTGCGTTTGGTAGTGAGAGTTCCACATCCGGTCACCTAATGCCAAGGCATTTTTTAATGGAAAATGGAATAGACCCTGAAACCTTTTTTGAGGGACTACCCATATTTTCTGGTTCTCACGATAAAACATGGGCAATGGTTCAAAGTGGTGCTGTTTATGCTGGGGCATTGAGTGAAGCTGTATGGGAAAAAGCGGTCGAGAACGGTAAAGTTGACACTTCGAAAGTTCAGGTGTTTTACACAACCCCTCCATATTACGATTACAACTGGACCATTCGGTCGGACGCGGATGAAATTTTCGGAAAAGGATTTACGGAAAAAGTTTCTGCTGTAATTATTGGAATCGACGATAAAGCATTATTAGATTTGTTTAGTGCGAACAAATTTATTTCTTCTAATAATTCCAATTACGAGCAAATTGAAGGCGTAGCACGGGGTATCGGAATAATTGAGTGAATAACGTTCAAGATGCATATATTTATTCTCTAACAGGAGTATCTAAATTTGCAGAAAAAATTCCAATTATTCAAGACATCACTTTATGCATAAAACCTGAAGAAAAAGTAGCGATTTTAGGTCCGAGTGGGGTGGGGAAAACTACCCTCATAAGACTAATGTCAGGAGAAATACATCCAGACAGCGGCACGGTTAAACTCAATGGCCAAAATTCTTTTCATTTTAGTCAGGGCCGTGAATTAGCTAGAATTGTAGGTGTTATAAACCAGCAATTTAATTTAGTCGATGAATTATCTGTGATGAATAACGTTTTAGCAGGTAATTTGGGTCGTTGGAATTTTTTCGAATCGATATTCTCTTTAATATCCAGCCGCAATTCTGAAATTGCTCAAAATGCATTATCGATGGTGGATTTGTCTGGTAGAGATAGAACTAAGGTATCCAAATTGTCCGGTGGTGAGCAACAACGGGTTGCTATAGCCAGATTAATTGTTCAAGATCCTGCAGTAATTTTGGCTGATGAACCGGTCTCTTCACTAGACCCTGCGCGGGCCGAAGAAATAATGAAGTTATTGTTGAAATATGTGAAAACTCGTTCTAAAACTTTGGTTGCAGTTCTCCACTCTTTCGAGTTTACAAAGAAGTATTTTGATAGAGTCATAGGAATTCGTGAAGGAGCGGTGTATTTTGATATTTCTACAAATTCTCTGACTCAGAATGTTTTTGAAGATCTCTATATTTGATGATTGGATGGTATGAGACTTAACAAAACCCACATGCCTGATCCGAGGATTGTGACAACCTTTATTTTAGTCGTTGTTTTCCTGGGAAGTTTGCTGTTTTCCGATTGGGGAAATTTAGTTTCCCACGGTGGTGGTGGCGCCATGATAAGACTCATGGGGAAAGGTCTTATATCTCTCGAATTAAGTTACGACTTCATATTGTTGGCTTTAGAAGCGTCCCTAATAACATTAGCTTATGCCGTTTGTGCTATTTCTGTTGCAGTATTGTTTGGGTTTATAGGAGGATTAATCGCTTCCGGAGGACTATTTTCTTCGATTGTTACTAAATTGTCGGCTATAGTATTTTTCCGTGCTTTATTGGCTGTTGTACGTTCAATTCATGAGTTGATTTGGGCATGGCTAATTGCCCTAGCCCTAGGTTTCACCCCAATGTCGGGTATCTTGGCACTCGCCATACCGTATTCAGCGATACTAGCGCGAGTGTATGCGGATTTTTTAAACGATGTGCCTGAACCCTCTTTACAAGCTCTTCGTACAGCTGGGGCGACGCCACTTCAAGTGATGCTATATGGGAGAATTCCAGCAGCCGCTAAAGAAATGGTTAGTTATGGATTTTATAGATTTGAGTGTTGTATAAGATCTGCTTCAGTGTTGAGTTTTATAGGCCTTCAAGGATTGGGTTATCAAATAGGTGTTTCGTTAGATGACTTATTGTTTGCTGAGGTCTGGACTCTACTCTTGTTTCTAGTAGGACTAATAATTTTAGTCGATTACTGGGGTTCTACTCTAAGAAGGTTTCTCTAAAGATGAGCAAGATCCACTTTTCAGTCCCCATTTTCTCAATAGGGCTTATCTTGTTGCTTACTATATTTTCTTGGAGCTTTTTTTTAATATATTTTGATTTTACGGATGGATTTTCTTTGACGGCTGTTAAGGAGTTTTTATCTCGATTAATCGGTTGGGAACTTGGTGGGGACTCAGCTTTTCTATCCTCTCAATCTTGGTTTGAAGCCTTTCGGCTAGGGTTGACGACGCTGAAAATGAGTATTTTAGCTATCGGTATTGCGGCTGTTTTCAGTTTTCTCACTTTTGCACCTGGAGCCCGCACAATGGTGTTTTCCGACAAAGGTATTCTGGCTAGCCCAATTCCTGCAGCCATATTCGCAGTGATTAAAGTCAGTTATACGCTTACCCGAGGTATTCCTGAACTTCTTTGGGCTATGTTAATTGTTTTTGTTTTACCTCCTAGTATATTTGCGGGCGCGATAGCGTTAGCAATTCACAATTACGGGGTGTTGGGGCGTTTGTTAGGTGAAGCGGTAGAAAATATGGATCAAAGACCGATTAAAGCCTTAAGGTCATCAGGCGCAAACTCAATACAGATACTTTTCTATTGCATAATGCCGGAAATTTTTCCTAAATTTCTGACTTATTTGCTTTACAGATGGGAAGTCGTAATTCGAACCACCGTGGTAGTTGGATTCCTAGCTGCTGGCGGACTAGGTAGAGAATTGAAATTGAGTATGAGTTGGTTTCATTATGACGAAGTTGGGGTTTTATTAGTTACCTACATGCTGCTCGTGTTTTTGGTCGACTACGCTTCTTTAATACTGAGGAAATATGTTAATTGAAGGGCTGGATGTTAAGTTAACATTCCCGTTAGGCATGTGATAAACATTTAAGATCCGGTGGGATTTAACAGAGAGTTTAACCCCTAGGGTTGTTCCTTCAAAGGCAATAAGCCAACAATTTTTTCAAAAGACATATTTGTGGAGCGATTCTTCTGTTTCAGGCTATCTAATCTCTTTATTCAGCAAAACAAATATTTCAAATATAGGCAAAGTTTCATCACTAAAAATCTTAAACAGATTCATATTTTTCCAATAGTCCAAAAAAATGATGGAATATTGGATCCCTATCTATCCACTTTATGGAGCGGATCGGGTGGTTTTCTGAATAAATTGTCCATGTTCCATTGTCATTTAATATTGGAGCGTGTACCACTTCGCTAACAAACCAGTCCGGATTGATAAGCCAGGCCCCTGGTGCAAGGTCCCAGATTGTTTTGCTGCGGCCAGGGTAATAGGGTACATATTCATTGAAACGGTCATATAAGAATTTTCCTATTTCCCCTCTATTTTTTACGTTGGCATCAAGTTCCCACTTTGTGGTTTTTAGTATATCTGTGACAGAAAACCCGGGAAAATGAATTATAGGTACCCCAGAAGAGAAGGTTACCTGGGCGGCCAAATTATCTTGTTGGTAATTGAACTCACCAAAATTTTGGAGATTAGTTGAGACGCCACCTAGGCTGCACACAACAATTTTGGATCTGATGTCAGGATCCATCAATATTGCGGATGCGATATTTGTTAACGCTCCCAAGGCTAAGACAAATAGAGGATCATTCTCAGAATGGTTTTTATGGACCAACTCGCACAAGGCCGTAGCACTTTCACTGGTAACAAAATTGGCGTTATTCTGCTTTAATGTGAGGCTAGAACCTTTGTATATAGGACCATCCCAGCCGCAATCCAAAACGTTTAAAATATTTTGGATCTCTTTGTAACTTAATTCCATCCCTTGACCATAATTGTCAGTATTTCTCGATTGATTATGGAAAGGTGCAGCCGCGATAGCTACCACCTCCACGGATGAGCAAAGTATTTGAGATAAAAGGAGCTGAACAAGAGCGAATTGGTCGTCTATTTCGTTATATGTGTCAGTGTCTACAAATACCTTTTTAACGCTTTTTTTGTTGGACGTTTCCAGTAATTTGTAAATCAAGCTTCGTTCAATTTCAGGTAGCCCCATGAAAGGTTCCACCTTGTTAACTCGCCCACTCGGAGGAACTTGTTGATGAGATGTATTTGAATCTTGCCCCAAAATTTTCCCCTTTAGTAAATATAGGTAAGTTTCTGTAGTCGGCTCGGAATAATTATGACTGCATATTAACAGACTTAAAAACGGTATTAGCGGCACTTAGATGATTGTTCTTTTTGGGATTAATCTGGTTCAGTATATGCAAAGTCACGGTGCTGTATTTTGCCACCTTAGGCTACTAATGAGATTTGTTTGCGGGAATCCATGAACTCTTTACTAAAAGTTGAAAATAGAATGTATTTATTGATTAGTGTAAAGCTTTGGATTAATACAAGAGGTCGAGTATGATGTTCTGTGTGCGAGAAATAAATTTCGGTGATACTAAATTGTATTAGGAATGTAATGCCAGATTACGAAATCAAGAATGTCGAATGGGCCAACGTCATAGATGCAATAGAAGAGTGTTATTCACTAGGCTGGACTGACGGTCTGCCTGTCGTTCCTCCGGAGCAATACAGAGTTCAAGAGTTTATAGATTATGTCGGACGGGATCCGGATGAAATTTTAGGTGAGGTTCCGGAGAGAAGGCGCCAAATTTCACTTTTAAAAACAGCTGCAAATGCTGTAATGGCTGGTTGCCTTCCAGAATATTTCCCCGTTGTCGTCGCTGCTACCGAAGCGATGCTCACTTCAGAATTTAATCTGATTGGCCCGTCTTCCAGTCAGGGGGGCGCCGGTGTTTTAGTAGTAGTTAACGGGCCAATATCGAGAGAAATTGGAATGAATTCGAAGGATAATTTATTTGGCCCAGGTAATAGGGCCAACGCCACCATAGGGCGGGCCATCAGGTTGATATTAATGAATGCGTGTGGATCTATTCCTGGCATATTTGATAGGACGAATATCGGGCATCCAGGAAAATATACCTACTGCATAGCTGAAAATGAGCTAGAAACTCATTGGGATCCATTGCATGTGGAGCGCGGTTTCGAAAAAGATCAAAATGCTGTTACTGTTTTAGCGGCATGGGAACCGAGACAAGTCAGGTCCGCAGCGGATAAATACGCCGCTTTAGACTCTCTGATCGACGTCGCGTCTACTTTGGGGACTTCCCTTGCGAACGATGATTCAGTGGCTGGAAATGGATCTTTGGTAAGGCAGGGACAGTTGATGATTACCATCGCAGGTGCCTCTGACTTTTGGGAAGGGTGGAGTAAGGATGATGTTAGGGAATATATATACCCTAAAATACGAAGATCTGTTGGAGATCTAAAGCGTGTACGAGCGATTGGAGGTGACTATCAGGATGGAGATGATGACCGATATGCTCTATTGGTGCCGGCTCCAGAAGATATCTTAATTGTTTATGCAGGTTCCCCAGAGGCCTCTGGGTACCGGAGTGCTGTGATTCACAGTGAATTACCCAAGATATCATCCACTGCTGTTACTTTAGAGATAAAGGACCTCTAATAGATTAATAAAAATTCAGATTCAAATAGGAGAGGGACATGACGATCACACGATCAGAGATCCATCAGTTGGTGGATCCTAAGACATACGCAATAGTGCCAGAATTCACGTTGTCAGAGAGACTTGAAGAGATTCGCAATAAAAAAGTTGGCTTGATTGATGACTCTAAAGAAAATGCGAAGGAATTGCTTGAGGAATTTTCTTCGCTATTAAATGAAAAATATGCTATATCTTGCCAGCTCTATCACGAAAAACCCGCAGCTGGTAAGCCGACGGAACCAGCCATCATTGAGAAGATTGCAAAGGAGTGTGATTTTGCCATTGTGGCCATAGGAAGTTGAGGGTCATGTAGCGCGTGCAGTGTGCACGACGGGATACATATTGAAAAAGCTGGTATTCCTTCAGTAACAATATGTACGGATATATTTAGAGTCACTTCAGAGTCAATGGCGGAAATGTGGGGGGCCGAGGAATATGAGATCGTTTACACGGAGCATCCTATATCATCACTGGATAGGTCTGAACTAAGGGCTAGGTGTGAGGAAATGCTACCTAATGTTCTGTCCATACTTCTTGCGTAACATAGAGGGCCTATTATTATTCGCGTGAAGTCCACAGTTATGATCTCAGACACTCAATTAATAAATAGTCACCTGAACTTAATTCTGCATCGTAATTCTGTTGAGCTTGGTACGGTGTGTTAAGTAAATGTACCTAATCTTGACAGATGAGGACAGGCAAAGGATTTAAAAGGCTTGCTATTGAACTTGGGGCGCATACCAAAATGTGATACTTACCTTGCAATCCTGAGGATTTCACCTCCCAGTTTACATCCTGAATATTAGCTAGGTTATACTCTCAAGACAGAGGTCACTGGTGGTGTTGTAGCCATAATCTAGCGGACAGGTACCATTATGAAACGTCAATTGCATTTGAATTTATTTATTAGCAGCAAAGGCCACCATGAAGCTTCATGGAGACATCCTGACGCATCGCCTTTAGCATCGACGGATATAAGATATCTTCAACAACTTTCTCAAAGAGCTGAAGAAGGGTTATTTGATTCAATTTTCTTAGCCGACCAGCTTGCATTTCAAGGTGGAGGGGCTCAGGTAGGGCTTGAGCCTATAACCGCTTTAGGTGCCGTTGCGGTCTCAACAAAAAAAATCGGCCTTATCGCTACAGCTTCAACAACATATACTGAGCCCTTCAATTTAATTAGGCAGTTCGCTTCTTTGGATCATATCAGTAATGGCCGTGTTGGTTGGAATATAGTGACATCATGGTCCGAACCTGCTTCTCGGAACTATGGATACGAAACCCAAATTAGTCACGAGGAACGGTATCGACGAGCAGACGAATTTATGGAAGTCGCGATGAATCTGTGGGATAGCTGGTCTGATGACGCTATTCTTGACGATAGGGAAAATGGATTGTTCTTGCAGGATGGTGCTGTTCGTCCAATTAAGCACAAAGGGGAATATTACAAAATTGCAGGTCCACTAAATATACCTCGAGGTCCCCAAGGTCGACCTGTACTCGTTCAAGCCGGATCATCTGATACAGGAAGACGTTTCGCAGCTCAGTATGCTGAAGCAGTATTCACTGCACATATGCAGAAAGAAACGGCCAAAACGTTTTATTCTGATTTGAAATCCTTGATAAAGGCTAGGGGAAGGAGTCAAGATCAATGTTTAATATTGCCTGGATTAAGCCCGGTAATTGGTTCCACAGAGGCTGAAGCGAATCGTTACAGCGAAGAACTAAATGATTTGACAGATCCTGAAGTCGGAAGATCGAGATTATCCGCCCGCTTTGGAGGAACAGATTTTTCGCATCTTCCTCTTGACAAACCACTTACTCCAGATGATTTTCCAGATCCGTCTACGGTTGAATCTGCACGTAGTCGAACTGAAGTCATAGTTGGGGCGGTAAAAGCTGAAAACCTTACATTGCGCCAATTATTGTCTAGAATGGCCGGGGCACGTGGACATTATGTCGTTGCAGGTACACCTGAACAGATTGCAGATTTAATAGAAGATTGGTTTACTGATGGGGTTGCTGATGGGATCAATTTTATGCCGCCTGTTCTTCCTAAAATGTTAGATGTCTTTGTTGATGAAGTGATTCCTTTATTACAAAAGAAAGGTTTGTTCCGTACGGAATATCATGGAGATACATTGCGTGAACACTACGGTTTGCAGAGACCCTCTAATATTTTTAAAAAAAATTAAATAGCTAGCCGGGTAATTCATCAACTGAGTCAGCCACGGTTTTGGTGTGGCGAAAGTTAATGGGACGACCCTTTATTGGGATGATTTGAACACTGCCCTATTCAGCGGTGGGGCATTATATAGGTAATATAATTTCCGGTGTCATTTACCTTTCTCTAAATCTTCTACAGACTGCTAATGAGCAAATGACAGTGGCCTCTAAATTTACTCGATGAGTTTTTTGAATTTATTAGCTGCCGGGAGGGGAATATAGTATCGCCGACGCTTTCTCTGCTGCTCTTTTCCCTTCTTCCGCATCGATGATGCGGACAGCTCTCATTGTATTAACTATCCCAGAGGCACAAACGGCCATAACCAAGGCTTGAACGTCAACATCATTATCTGTTGCGCCGAAAACTATATATGTTGTTTTCTCCTACCCCGAACCAGTAATGTTCTATTTCAAATCCAAGAGAATTGAATAGAGGAGTATTTACTTCTTGTCTATTTTGAGGGTTTCCAACTATTCCCTTGAACCCTTCGGGAGTCACATTGATCGTACCTAGATATTTTGACATAGTTTATCTCCTGAAATTGGCTAACTTATGAACGGTAATGTTCGATTTACTAGATTGAAATTTGATGGAGTAGACATTCCTAAAGTGTGCTGACTCTATCATAGTTGAGGGTCTATTTACTATTGATAGATATTGGCCAATGTTAAATAGTATCGCTGATATAACCTAATCTTCACACAGATCAAAAAGGGAATACAATCCGACATTAAGATAGCTGAGTTGTATTTGAAATGAATAAAATGAAAAAGTGATGATCGAGTGAGAGGAAGGCATCCCTTACTTAACTGCCATTGATAAGGAGAAAATTGAATTGGAACAAATAGGATTAGCTATAATCGGTTCGACTGGGGCCATAGGCGACAGACATATTGAGGCTATAAAGCAACTGACTACTTGCAGGTTAGTAGGTGTAAATGCACGTAAGCAAGCCCCATTAGAGAAACAGGCAGCAAGGCTCGGAGTAAAGGCTTATTTTACCCTTCCTGACGTGTTAAACGATCCAGATGTAGACGCTATTGTCATAGCCACTCCTCATCCTTCTCACAAGGAGATCGCTTTAGAATCTTTTAAGGCAGGCAAACATGTTCTCGTAGAAAAGCCTATTGGCGTGACTCCATCTGAGGCGGACGTAATCGTATCTGCAGCTCGAAAATATAATTTGAAACTTTCAGTTTTGTTTAATAATCGATTCCGAAGTGAGTCATTAAAGATGAAAGGGCTTATGGATTCTGGAGCCATAGGTGAAATATATCGTGCCACAGTTTCCAGTGGTATGTTTAGAACCCAAGATTATTACAACCAATTGCCATGGAGAGGTACATGGGGATTAGAGGGGGGTGGGGCCTTGCTTAATCAAGGGATTCACGCTATTGATCTTTTTGTTTCTCTGGTTGGTCTTCCTGACTCGGTTTTTGGCCAAATGAGAACCTTAAAGCACGATATTGAAGTAGAGGATTATGCTAGTGCATTGCTGGAATATAGTGATGGGTTTCTAGCCACTTTGAATTGCGATACTGTGCAGGCTCCGCCGCGGCAACGCATGGAAATATATGGAGAGCGGGGTGCTATCATAGGGGATGATTGGAATATTTCATTACACCACTTAGAAACCCCGCTGCAAGAATTTATGAACAATGCTCAGGGTATGTTTGTCTCTCCTAAAACCACTGAAGAAAAATTTGTCTTGGAGGAGATAGAGAACACCCATGCTCCAGCGATAGATGATTTTTGCAGAGCTATTCTTGAAAACCGCGACCCGATGATTACCGGTGAAGAGGGTAGCAAGGCACAGGAATTAGTGGCTGCCATCACCTTGTCTTCTTGTACGGGTGAGAGAGTCTCCTTGCCGGTAAATCGTGATGACTATGATGATCTGATGGATGATTTGATGAAATCTGGCAAATTGCCATAAATATATCGTTTGAACAATATATCGCTATCGCAAAAGTTCAGATATTGATACTTTTTCGGAAATTCAATAGGATGATGCTGGATAGGAAACATCCGATCTAGTTCATAAGAAATGTCAAGGGGATATTTGTGTCGGAACCGGAAAATACGATTAGAAAAAACGCTCTTGAAGGGGTAAGGGTAATAGATTTTTCCTGGATCGTTGCGGGACCGCAATGTACCAGAATACTGGGAGATTTTGGGGCTGATGTAATTAAGGTGGAGAATGATGCCAACTTGGATTATATTCGTGCCAGTAAACCGGTCGGGGGTTCTAATTCTCCTAATCGAAGCCCCTTGTTTACAACACTCAATCGTAACAAGAGAAGTCTTACATTAAATGTTATGCATCCAAGGGGAATGGAACTCCTTAAAGAACTTATAAAAAAATCAGATGTGATTGTGGAAAATTTCAGTTCTAGGGTACTTGAGAAATGGGGATTGGGATATGAAGAACAAAAGAAAATAAATCCAAAAATCATCTATTGCAGTATGTCAGGGTTTGGCCATAGTGGGAGAGATCGAGACTTTGTTACCTGGGGCCCTACGGCTCAAGCTCTCTCAGGATTGACTTACATGTCTGGATTGCCAGGAGAAGACTCGGCAGGATGGGGGTTTTCATATATGGACCACACGGGAGGCTTCTATGGAACGATTGCCATTATGATGGCACTAATCCACAGAAACAGAACAGGTAAAGGCCAGCATCTTGATCTTTCTCAGGTGGAAAGTGGAATAGGCCTTACAGGCACTGCAATTCTTGATTATACGGTAAATAACCGACCTTTCCGAAGAGATGAAATGCCACCAGGAAATAGGGCTCCAGAACGAGGTGTCGCCCCTCACAACACTTATCCATGTAAAGGTGAGGATAGGTGGTGTGTTATCGCGGTGTCTACAGAAGATGAATGGGAAAGTTTCACAAAAGTTGTAGGAAATCCTTCGTGGGCTAGAGAGGCACGCTTTGAAAACATGAGTTCTAGATTTGAAAATCAAGACGCTCTAGATGAATTGATAGCTGAATGGACTATTAACCATACTCCACATGAGGTATTTGAAATTCTTCAAGGCGCTGGGGTACCTGCAGGTGCCGTCCAGACACCAGAGGAAAGGGTAGAGAAAGACGCTCAGTTAGAGCATAGAAATTTTATCGCCGAAATTCCACATGAAGAGCTTGGAATAGCGAAAGTGGAATCTATCCCTATGAAAATGTCAGAGACTCCTTGGAGCCTTGATAGACCTCCCCCTCTGCTTGGAGAGCATTCTGCTGAGATATATACAGAGCTACTGGGTGTTAGCCCGGAGGAGTTGGGTATTCTTTTTGAGGAAGGGATAGCATGATTAAAGGTTTTGAACAATCACCCCAATATAGAGTTGGCGGGGCCCTTGAGGGTATAACGGTTGTTGAACTGTGTGGTGCTAGAGGTCATTTCATGGGGAAGCTAATGGGTGACATGGGGGCCAGGGTAATAAAAATCGAACCTTTGGGTGGAGCTATTGAACGGCAGATCGGTCCCTTTATGCATGATGATCCTCATCCAGACCGGAGTTTATTTTTCTGGTCGCATAATACCTCAAAAGAAAGTATAGAAATAAACATCGAAACCTCTGAAGGTCAAGAGCTAATCAGGAAATTGGTGGGTAGAGCCGATGTATTTCTAGAAGATTGTGAGCCAGGATATCTGCCCTCTATGGGTTTGGGGTACAAAGATCTGTCGACTCATAATCAACAGTTGATTATGACTTCTTTGACCGCTTTTGGGCAGGATGGACCTTACCGAGACTATAAGTCGAATGACTTGGTGGCCTTGGCTATGGGTGGGATTATGCATTCTTGTGGTTATGACGATTTGCCAGGTAGCCCTCCCATCAGACCAAGTGGAGATCATGGAAATAAGATTGCCTCGCACTATGGTTTAATTGGAACTCTTGCCGCACTGTTTAATAGGCATTTTTCCGGAAAGGGTCAGTACATTGATGTATCAGTCCACGAAGCATGTAATTCGACCACTGAGCATGCCCTTCCGAGCTATCTTTATGAGAAAGAAATAGTTTTTAGGCAGACAGGGAGACATCATTCAACTGTTCCTACTCCTAAGACTTTATGTAAGACAGCTGATGGGAAATATTTGATTGTATTCCAACTATTCAATAACTTGCATTCGTGGTTGTCATTAGTAGCTTGGATGGCAGAATTTGGGAAGGCAGAGGATTTACAAGAGGAAAAATATAAAGATATGGCCAGAGGTGGCCCTAGGGGCATGAGAGCTTCATCTGATACTACAGATTCTGATCATGCTTTTGAGGTTGTCCGAAGATTCATTGCTTCTCGAACGTCAGAAGAGATCTACAGGGGTGCTCAAAAACTAAAGTTTCCGTGGGGTGAGGTAAGGTCACCCGAAGAGAATTTGCATGATCCCCATTTTGCTGAAGATCGACAAATGTTTGAGGATATAGCCCATCCCGAGATAGGTGAGGGTGTGAGTTTCAAATATGTTGGTAGGCCTTATCGATTTACCGAATCTCCCTGGCAGGCTTTTAGGGCACCGCTAGTAGGAGAGCATACGAGGTCTATCCTTTCAAATGATGTTGGATATTCAGAGTCAGATCTAAGATCCTTGGATGGCAAAGGGGTTATCTTTCTTAAATAGATCAAATCTAGGTACAAAGTGCCTTTCTATATATGATTTTAATAAGGCATCCATGGAAAATGGAAAAGGAGGGTTTAGGTGAAACAAGGAGTGATTCCGGATGATCTCACGGCTCCATTTTGGTCAGCGGCAAATGAATCCAAACTGGTTATTCAAAACTGTTCTCAATGTGACCGTCTTCAGCATCCTCCTGCGGCGGATTGCGGACTATGTAAATCTGGGGATAATCTCGAGTGGAAGGAAATGAGCGGAACAGGTCGGATATACAACTACGGAGTTGTACACGATTGTCCGATAAGACTTCTTCAAGATGATCAACCGTTTAACGTTGCGGTCATCATGCTTGATGATGATCCTGGTATTCAAATGTACTCCCATCTGCCTGGTACCCCGGTAGATGATGTTCCTGTGGGATCTGCGGTTGAGGTTGTGTTTGAGGAGAGTGCTAATGGACAAAAGATACCGGAGTGGAAGGTAGTTAAATAAGATTTATCGGGATTGGCATTTATAGCCTAGTAAAAGGGGATAATTAACATGGCAACAGGATACGCGCCTCCTTCAATGTATAGAAGTCAGGAGGGTATGGGAATATGGGAACATCGAGGCAAAGTAGCTGCTGTGGGAGTAGGGCACTCCCCTACAGAACGTAGGTGGGATGAGAGGCCAGAGACATCGGTGGGTGCATGGAGCATCATGGCATTAAGAAACGCGATTGCTGATGCCGGGGTGTCACCTGACCAGGTTGATGGTCTCGTCATTGTGCCTGCTACGACTACCGGGGCTTTTTGGCCCAAAGATAAACCATTGCCACAGGACGTTATCAATTCATTTGTTCAGACCGACGATCCTTTAGACGGGATAGCCAAATTGAGCGTGGAATGGCTTTTAAAAAACATGCCAGAATTAACTAATATTAACTACTCGGTCTATGCGCCAGTTTGTATGTCAAATGCATTGAACGTTGCAGCTCAAGCTGTAGGTGATGGTTTGGCTCATACAGTACTTGTATTGAAGGCTTGGCATAACCTTGAAGGGCGGTACTACCAAGGTGGGCAAAATGCGCAGGAATCTATAGCTGGTACAAGTGCAATGACTAGTCTATGGGGAGCTCCAGCCTGCTATGGGACAGCTCTACAGTTCGCAGAATATTGTCGTAAATACGGAAAAGATCATGACATGATGACTCCATTCATAATCAATTCCCGGAGGAATGGGTTAATGTTCCCAGAAGGGTATTGGGCTCAGCATAGACCTGAAGAATTAACCGCTGAGGATTATCAACTGGCAAGGTGGATAGCTAAACCTGCCAACCTGTTTGATAATGACATACCAATCATGTGTGCTGCTTCGTACCTGTTTACAACAGCCGAGAGAGCCAAAGATATGAAGCAGAAACCCGTCTATATTCTCAATCATGCAGATAGTGATGCGGTTCCCAGGGGACTTACACCTACATTGGAAGAAGTCGAAGCAGAATGTGCGCTGACAGGAAGGAAAATTTATGAAGGGGCGGGGATAACCGTGGATGATTTGTCTTTTGAAAATATGTACGACGGATTTACCCAGTTTCACCAATTTCATATAGAAGGATTGGGCTACAGGGGTATAGAGCTCGGAGAGGCATTGGATTTTTACCAAACTGATATAAGTATTGAGGGGCCTAATCCGGTCTCTCCTAGCGGAGGAAACATAGGCAGCGGCAGAAGCAGGTTCTGGATGCATACTGACTCTATCCAGCAGTTGCAAGGCAGAGCAGGAGGGAGACAAATCACAGGTGTAAATGCTGAGATCGGTGTATCAGGAGGTCCGATGCCCCTTGGTGGAAACTATACCGTCTGGAGTGCAACACCAGATTAAAACTCATTATTTTAATAAAGCGAAAAAATAAATTGGCGATACTAATTAGTTTCGATATAGATGGCACTATGGAAATAGGAGATCCCCCTGGTCCGGTAACCTTGAAGATGGTGAAAGCCGCTCGAGCCAAGGGGATAATTACAGGTAGCTGTTCAGACAGACCTATGAGTGCCCAGAGGGCAATTTGGGAAGAATATGGTATCGAATACGATTTTGTTTGTTACAAGCACCTCCTATCAGATCTTAAAAACCAATTTGAAGTTGGAGAGTACTTTCATGTTGGGGACAGGGACGATTTAGATAGGAAATATGCGATTCGAGCGGGTTTCGGGTTTTTCTGGCCCGCTGAGGCAGCGGAAAATCCTTTGCTACTTTAGAATAAGCTCTGATTTGCGGGTCACTAAACTGACTATATACGAATAAAACGATTGATAAGGAGACTCACATGGCCGATTCGCCTGGGCAGGAATTTGCCGATACCGAGAAGCTAACTGATGGCTTTAATTTAGTTATTGATGCTCTTAAACTCAACGATATTAATACTATTTATAATGTTCCTGGTATTCCTATAACAGATCTTGGTCGTATGATGCAGGCTTCCGGTATGAGGATACTTTCGTTTAGGCATGAGCAGAACGCAGGCTATGCGGCAGCAGCCTCAGGGTTCCTTACGAAGAAACCTGGCATTTGTTTAACAGTGTCAGCACCGGGATTTCTAAATGGTCTGGCTGCTTTAGCTCATGCGACGACAAATTGTTTCCCAATGATTCTCATTAGTGGTTCTTCGGAGAGAGAGATAGTAGACCTGCAGCAAGGCGACTATGAGGAAATGGATCAGCTTGCGGTGGCGAAACCACTTTGCAAAGCTGCCTACAGAGTGCTTAACGTAGAAGATATAGGCATTGGTATTGCTAGGGCGATACGCGCTGCCGTTTCAGGGCGCCCCGGTGGAGTCTATTTGGATTTGCCAGGCAAACTTTTCACTCAAGTTATGGATACGGATGAAGGCAGGAAATCCCTGGTAAGAGTAATTGACCCTGCACCGAGTCAGCTTCCTTCATCGCAATCAGTCGACAGGGCTTTAAATTTGCTTAGAGAGGCAGAACGCCCGCTCATCATACTGGGGAAGGGGGCAGCTTATTCCCAGGCAGATGATGATATTCGGAATTTGGTAGAAAAGACTGGTATACCTTATCTGCCTATGAGTATGGCAAAAGGCCTTTTGCCGGATACTCACCCACAATCTGCTTCAGCTGCTAGATCATTGGTGCTCAAAGAGTCGGATGTAGTAATGGTTATAGGAGCCAGAATAAATTGGCTCCTCTCACATGGGAAAGGAAAAACATGGGGTGATCAAGCTAAGAAATTTATCCAAATAGATATAGAACCGAAGGAAATGGACAGTAATGTAGAAATTACGGCCCCAGTAGTAGGGGATATAGGTTCCTGTGTTAAATCACTTCTAGAGGGTATGGGGGAAGAGTGGCCAAAACCTCCGTCAGAATGGACAGAAGAAGTAAAAGAAAAAGTCGAAACTAATGTTGCCAGAATGGCTCCGAGACTTGAAAACGATAATAACCCAATGGATTTTCACGGAGCACTTGGGGCGTTGAAAAAAATTGTCAAAGAACGTCCTGATTCCGTTCTAGTAAATGAAGGTGCGAACACTCTTGATTTCGCAAGGACAGTAATTGATATGTATAAGCCCAGGAAACGACTTGATGTAGGGACCTGGGGTGTAATGGGAATCGGAATGGGTTCCGCAATCGCAGCAGCCGTTGAGACGGGACAACCAGTACTCGCTATAGAAGGTGATAGTGCGTTTGGGTTTTCAGGAATGGAAATTGAGACGATCTGCCGCTACAACTTACCGGTATGCGTGGTGGTATTCAACAACAGTGGTATCTATCGTGGTATGGATACCAATCCTACAGGTGGACCTGATGCGGCCACAACGGTATTTGTTAAAGGTTCAAGGTACGACAAAATGATAGAGGCATTTGGTGGAGTCGGAGTGAGTGTAATATCGCCAGATGAGCTGACTAATGCTGTAAATGAAGCTATGGATTCTGGAAGGCCGACCTTAATTAATGCTGTTATCGATAGTAGCGCAGGGACAGAAAGTGGCAGAATTGGGAATTTGAATCCGAAAAGCGTGGTAGCTGCAAAAAAGGAATAGACCACCACCGAGGGGTGCATGCTTTTCTACGTCTGATAAGGAAGGATTAGCAGTAATCGCGATGATGATATTCCCATTGCTCATCGTGAATAGAAAAAAAGTTACGTCTATAACGTCTGAATAATTTCGGACATTCTTTTTTCCTTGCGCAATGTTCTATTTTTACCTTGTAATAGCGGGGTAAATCCCTTTATTGTATACAGCAACATAAAAACTGAAATAAATTAAGAACTATACTAAAAGGGCAACAGTAAAATAATAAATGGCAACTTATAATCCTAAAGGGGCAAGTAATTGGGAGGCTGGTAAAAGAGGATTTCAGTCTGCTCTGAATCCGTGCCAGCAGGTTGGCTTGTTACTTATATGGGCTCAAAACAATTGGAAAAATTCGATAGGGCGCGAATTTCTGGAAAGTAGGTATAGGGTTTCCTTGCCGCCTAGAACGTTAACTGCTTATAAAAGTAGATTTAAAAACTTTTGGAATGGAAGATCCTCGATCGATGATATGGCAGACTGGTCTGATTTCAGGGGACTGATTGCTCATGGGGTGCCAGAAAGACATCTTGCCTCCTTACATGCTATGTGGAGAAATATACAAAAAATCTGCCTCGACGTAGGTGTTATACCTATCAATCCGACTTATAGATCTTTGAAGTGGTGGTCATATGTAGCTGAATACCATGGGGCCGGTATAAAAATTCATTCGGACATTCAGATAATTGGAGATCAATATATGGTTCGCGAAATGGCGGCTGATATGGTTGGAAATTTTCCTGTAACGGATGATATAGATATGTGGCTTATGTATGAACCTTGGGTCAGTCAGGAAAATATGCGGCGTTATCTAAATCTGATCGGAGAGCAAAAAATAACACCTATTGACTGGAGCACTAATGGTTGGGGTCTTGAAATTGCAGATTCAGTGGAAAGGGCGGACCAATATCCGAAAGGCTATGGAATGTCGGTTTTGAATTGGCTTTTGGCTACCTCACCGGAGCCCTATTTGTTACCGTCTCAGGTAATAGAAAGATATTCCATATTTGCCCGACCCTAGCTAGGATATGAGAAAGGAGAATATTCACCCAGAAGGAGGAAAATCTTTAATCCATTCCTAGGGCTTTGGAGACTCCTGGGTTCATTAATTTTCCTTTCTGCACATTTAATCCCTTGGAAAGAGGTGTATTTGACATTAAGGCTGCCTCAACTCCTTTTTCTGCCAATAGCTTTATGTAGGGGAGAGAGGCATTGACTAGGGATTCTGTGGCCGTTCTGGGGACGGATCCTGGCATGTTTCGAACACAATAATGTGTCACACCTTCGTCTACGTAAATCGGGTCACTAAGTGTGGTCTCACGGCTAGTTTCTATACATCCACCCTGGTCAATACACGCATCGACTATGACAGAACCTTTTTGCATAGACCTAACCATCACTCTGCTGATTAAATTTGGGACTGATCCTCCAGCATCCCGAATTGCTCCAATGACAACGTCGGCCGACTTAACTGTCTCTTCTATCTTGTGGGTTGAAGTGGTATCCACCTCAAGGCGAGGGTTACTATTTAGCGATTCTTTAAGTGAATTAAGTCGCTGGACTCCTCGGCTTAGTACAGTTACTTCGGCTCCCATATTAAGAGCCAATTCAGCTGCATGAAATCCAGCAGTCCCGGCTCCAATTACTAAGACTTTTACGGGCTCTGCTCCCGAAATGGAGCTGAGAAGCTTGCCAGAGCCCCCTTGGTTACTTTTTAAATAGTGCGCCGCGGCATCCACGGCCAATCTGCCGGTTAAAGCGCTCATTGGTATCAGAATTGGTAGAGATCCATCAACCAATTCCATAGTTTCGTATGCTATGGCAGTGATGTTACTTTTGAGCAACGCTTGAGCCAGTTTTGGACTTGCTCCTAATGAAAGGAAAGAAATACTAGTAAGATCAGGATGCAGAAGTTCACATTCATAGAGTTGAAACTCTTTAACTTTTACGACTAGTTCTGAAGATGAAAACAAAATCTTGGGGTCGGTGACTATTTCAGCCCCTGCTTTCTCGTAGCGGTCGTCGGAGATACCACTTCCGGTGCCGGCATTTTGTTCAACAATTATGTGATGCCCATTTTTTGTCAAGGCATTTACCCCTTCAGGGGTCATCCCGACTCTTAATTCTCCGTTCTTTGTTTCCTTAGGTAGCCCTATGATCATAAATTCACTATTATTACTATAGATTTGACCTAGTATATAGGGACTGATTTAATACCTAAAGTCCTCTTTAACAGTGAGGGTTTTCTACAGGAGCTAATTATGTCTAATATGCCAACAACTCAATATATTCAAATCAATGGAAATTCCCTTGCTTTTTATGAATGGGGGAACCAAGGTGACCCAGTATTGATATGTCTGCACAGCCATACAAATTCTGCAACATCTTGGCGAGAATTTGCTGAATTCGCCTCCCGTAAATATCACGTTTATGCTCTTGATCAGCGTGGTCATGGGAATAGTGAATGGGCCAAGGACGGATATGCCAGGGGCAAATTTGTCGAAGATCTGTCAGAATTCGTAAATATTAGTAATTTAGAAAATTTAACCCTTGTTGGGTGTTCAATGGGAGGGTGGCACTCTATTCTTTATGCAGCGGAAAATCCTCGCCACGTCGAGCGAATAGTCATGGTAGACATCGCTCCCGAACCTTCCCAAGAGAGACTTCAAGCCCCTGCACCTCCGCCTCCACCAACGGAATTTGCGTCCTTGGAAGATGCTTTTAAATGGTTGAGATCTGGAAATGGTTTAGCCTCAGACATTCGGTTGCGCGAGGAAGCAGAGTCTAGGTTGAAGGAAACGGATTCAGGTACTTGGGTTTGGAAAGCGGACCTAGAAGGGTTCGATAATCCTCTTCCTGATATGACGAGTGCAACTCTGATAGGACAGTATTGGTCAGCTATAGAATCGATACAGTGCCAGATATTGGAAATTAGAGGTGCTGAAAGTGGCCTCGTGAGTGATGGCACAATTGAAAAAATGATAAGAGTTGGTAAGGACGTCTCATATATTGATGTGGAAGCTGCCGGTCATGTCGTTATGGTTGATCAACCGGATAGTTTCGTAGAGGCTGTAAGAGGTTTTCTGAGTCTCTGAGGTTAAGGAGATCGATCTATCTATCCGCGCAGTATGCCTGCTCCTACGCCTTTTAGAATCACATCTCCTGAGTCGTTCAGATAATCTGTGCCTGATACGGTGAATACAAGCCTGTTTTGCTTTCCTTGTTTTTCATAGACATCAAGAAGCGTGGATTTTCTGTGAAGTCGTTCGCCTACTCTAGCTAGACCCAATATTTCATAAGATTGTCCACCATTTAGCCCTCCGCCTTTTGGTAATCCTGGTAAATGTCGATCTCTTTCCCCGCTCATGACCCCCGGCGGGCCTCCCCAATAATTCGGATCTTCTTTTAATCGTAAAGTTAATTGGTCTGGTTCTGTCGGAGGATGCTTGAATCCGTCAACAGGATACAAAGGCATTGCCATTATTGACCCAAATCTAGTGTCTTGGGCATAAGCTTCATCCCAATAAAGTGGGTCTGGGTCTGGAATAGCCTGTGAGAATCGCCTCAATTCAGACTTACTGATTTCGTCCCAACTATCTCCTTCTGACTTGGTTCCAATATATTGTTCGATGGATTCAGTCACGTATTTGGCATTTGGCAGATTTTCAGCTCTCTGGTAATTAAACCCTTCTGAAGACAATGATTGTGGTGGAATAAAAGGATAGGGTACCTCTTTTCCATTTCGTAATGGTAATACCACTGTAGCTGTTCCAGGAGTGGTTTCTTCTCCGTGTTGGTTAGTCATACCGCAGTCAAAATGGACGATTCCTAGCCCGTCTACTTCTTCCATTGATTTAACTTTGCCCCACACTTCAAACATGTCAAATGGATAATGCATTCCTCTGTATTGCATATCTATTTTCCATAGCCATCCCTTGTGTCCAGCCCAATCTTTGAAGAGTCTAGCCATAGGATACTTTCGCCAATTTCCATTCGCTACTATATCTTCTAAATTGAAAACCTCGGTGGCGATTTTATAGTCATAATGAAATCTCTCCCAATTTTCCTGGGCAGCACACCAGCGAGTGATGTGCGCATTACTCCAGGGACCGTATTCTTGGGGTTGGATTTGAACGCCTACTTCTATATCTTCAAGGTATATTTGGCTGTCACCCATCAATTTACCGCCTTTGCTAATATTTTTTAGTAGGAAATCTCGGTTATTCTTTAACTTGTTCTTCTCAATCGAGGATCAAGTACGTCTCTCATAGCGTCACCAAACATATTGATACCGAAGACAAGCAATGTAAGGGCTGCCCCGGGGAAAAGACCAATATGAGGAGCGTATGCAAAGGAATCTAGAGAAGATCTGCTTAGCATAACTCCCCAAGTGATAGTCTCTTCAGGTGATCCTATCCCCAAAAAGCTAAGACTGGCCTCCGCGATTATGGCAATTCCCAACCCAGCGGTCGCAATTACAAGGTAAGATGCCACGCAATTAGGTGCTATATGCCAAAACATTAATCTAAAGTTGTTAGCACCAATACAGGTCGCGGCCAGGGCGTAATCACTACTGGCAATAGCTAAAGCCACAGATCTTATCGTTCTTGCTGCTCTGGGTACATTGGTTATGGCCAAAGCTATAACAACGTTGGTAAGAGATACCCCTAAAACCGACATTATGCAAATAGCCAAAAGTAATGAAGGGAATGCCATTAAAGCATCAACTATTCTTTGGAGTATCATATCAACCTTTCCGCCGTAATATGCGCTGGCGATGCCTATTACAGCTCCAAGCGTAGTTCCTATTACGATAACAGCTAATCCCACTATTATTGATATTCGTGTACCAATTAAAACACGACTAAATATATCTCTTCCTAGGCTGTCACCACCAAACCACTGTGTAGAATTCGGACCTTTTAGTTTGAATTCCGCACTCACAGCCAAAGGATCATATGGGGCTATCGTGTCACCTATAACACCAATTATGATAAAGAAAATTATTATTGCTAGCCCAAATGCTCCCAACGGCTTTCTTCGGCAGAAATTTAAAGAACTTTTTAGAACTTGGTTACTGCTAATTGATCTCCTGAACAAGGAATCTGATTGTTCTGTCATAGGCCTCGTGTCCGAATTTTTAGTTGAGTCTTATACGTGGGTTTAACCACCCATATGTCAAATCTATGAGCAGATTGAGGAACAAATAAATCAATGCAATTATCAAGATAAACGTTTGTATTATTGGAATATCTCTCACATAAATTGCATCGATAAGTGCGCGGCCCATCCCTGGAATATTGAATATCATTTCAATTACAACGGTTCCACCTAAAAGACCTCCCAAAAGGGTGCCGGCCAAAGTGATGACCGGTAACATGGCATTTTTCACGGCATGGCGATTTATTACCACCCGTTCTGGCAATCCTTTGGATCGGGCCGTTCTGACGTAATCTTCTTGTATCACTTCAAGCATTTGAGCTCGCATCATACGCATCATTGTTCCGTTCACAGAGAAACCAAGCGCTAGGGCCGGCCATCCCAATTGCTGGATACTTTTTAAAGGATCTTCCCAAAGATTTGCAAAACCTATTGGGGGAAACCAATTAAAATATACAGAAAGTATAAGAATTACAATCAGACCTACAAAAAAGGTTGGCATGGCTAACCCAAATATTGCGATACTTCTAAAAATGTAATCCACTATAGAGTCCTGCTTAACAGCTGAAATTATACCTATCGGAATTCCCATAGCACAGGCCGAAATGAACCCAAGTATGGCAAGCTGCACAGTGACAGGGAAACGCTCATTAAAGATCTGGGATATTGGTCGATCATCCTCAAGGGAGACTCCAAGATCAAGTCTCGCTAATTCTCCCATCCATCTTAGGTATTGTGTGGGGAGGGGGTCATCCAATCCCATCTGGGATCTCAGTAGTAGGTAGTCCTCCTGTGTATAAGTACCTTCACCATCATGACCTGAAAGAATCATGAGGGCGGGGTCCCCTGGGACAATGCGCATAATCACAAATATGATTAGGGTGACACCAATAGCGCTGGGTATGAAGGTGAAGACTCGCCGAATTATGTATGCGCCCATCTGTCTTTATAGCCCTTTAAAATACATTAGGTTACCTTTGGGTACAGATCATTTCCCAATATATACCATTTTCATAATAAATAGGACCCCACCGAATATTCGATAGGGTCCTATTTTTCTCGTCTACTTGCTACTTTTTAATTCTTTCCATCCAACCATACGTGGTCGTATTTATATGTAGCTTGGTGGAAATTCGGTGGAACGTAACCGTTTACATAGCTCCACCAGCCATGGTTTAGGCTAGGCCTAAGAACTCCTATCCATACAGGATCATTGTAGAGTATGTCGGCCATATCTCTTAGTGCTGCACCTCTTTCTGTTAAGTCCAGCAAGCCTTTTTGCGCATCATATCCAGCAGAGAAATCTGCATTTTCCCAATCTGTGTAGTTAATACCAGAGGTTGGAAGGTATAACAGGCTGTGGTAGGCATCAGGGTCACCATATTCAATTCCCTTACTCTCATGCCATAGCTCAAAGTCCATGTTGTTAGCATCGGTTAGGCGAGCTCCACGATCCTTTCTGATTATTTCTACATCAATGTAGAACTCAGCCAGCTGAGGCTTTAACACTGCACACTCATCATTCACATTTGTTCCGCAGTTCACGGTTGTTACCAACGGATTGTCAGGGCCGTACCCTGCTTCCTTCATAAGGCTTTGGGCTGTTGCCAAGTCTTCTTCAACTTGTCCGCTAACCACTGACCTATATCCGGGCCATGTGAAGTATTCGTCGAATGAATATACCCAGTCAAACATTCCCAAGTAAGGTGCCGACAGGAATCCAATACCGTCAAAGTTGAGTTGGTTGAATTCATAACGATCCAAACCAATATTAATGGCTTGTCTAACCCTTACGTCATCCAACGGCGCAACGTTTTGATTTGCTATAAACCCACGCCATCCAGGAGCCAAAATTTGCTGGAAGGTTACCTTGTCTCCAAGGGCCTCTTTCATTGCATCGACTTCAGGTTTTTTAGGCGTTGTGAAAGGAGGTACCATGTCTACTCTACCAGTTCTGAAGGCCGCTATTCGGGTTGAAGCGTCTGGCAGAACTGCCAACTGATATTCATCCAGATAAGGCTTTCCTTCCTTGTAGTAATTGGCATTTTTCTTGAGAGAGAGCATGGAGTCTACTTCCCATTTGTCCATTACAAAGGGACCAACTCCATCAACTTCCTCAGTTGTCATGTCTCTGGAACCATCTGCGTCGACTGTTTCTAGTATTCCCTGTGGCTGGAATAGCATATATGCCATCGAGATACATTGAATAAATGACGATACAGGCGAAGGGAGTGTTATCTCTACTGATTGACCTGTAGCGGTCGCTCCATCAGCGGCAGCCCTGAGACATCCTCCACGTGGTAGAGGCTTATCATTTGGCTGAGTAAGTAGTCTGTTTACGTTATAGGCAACGTCAGAGGCTCCGAAATCATGGCCCTGGTGGGTTACCAGTCCTTCACGGATGTCGAACGTATATTTAAGCCCATCAGAAGAAACTTCCCAATCCGTAGCTATATCACCTACGATTTCTGATCTCGTTTGAGTGTCAGTATGTAATAGGTTGCCGTGGATGTTAGAGAAGACTATCAAGTTCGTTATAGTCCTACCTTTATGGTGATCCTTGTAGGCTGGATCGTTAGTGTCCATTTGAACTAACGTTCCCCCGTACTCGGCGGTCTTCGTTGATTGTTCAACGGTTCCAACTCTCAGTTCTATTTTCTGTGGAGTAGGCGCGACTGGAGCGGACTGTGCTACTGGTGCTGCTGCTGCTGCTGCTGCTGCCGGTGCTGCCGGTTGTTCCGGAGCTGAGGGAGCTTGTGCGGCCTGCGCTGCTGCTGCTGCTGGCGCTGCTGCTGCTGGTTGTGCCGGAGCTTCCGCAGCGTCACTGCTGGCACATGCAACTAATGCAGTGCTCAAAACAGACGCCGACAGAACGGCAATTATACGTTTAAATCCCATTACGTAACCTCGCTTTTTTATTCTCTCTATTAACATTCAATATAGGATTGCCTTTTCATTACTTTTGGTGAGCTAATGACACCATCCTGCTTCGATACCAGTCCCCTTTAAGCCAGTTACGGCGTAAACCAGTACAGCTCAAAAGAACAAATAGCCAAACCTAACTATGTTATAGTCCGAGACATATTAGGTTAATAATGGCAACTTGGCAATACTAAAGTTGCATAAATTGACTGTGAAACTAGTTGATGGCTAGAGTCTATCTACCTTTTTAATGGCGTTTCGGTAGATTTGTAAAAATAAAATTGCTATGCAATTTTATAACTATTAGATATAGATAAAGACTGTTTTAATACATAGGACTATGGATCTCAAATATTCTTCAATGGAGGTGTTATATGAAGGCGTTGGTTGTGGGTGGTACCGGTCCTACCGGACCATATATTATTGAAGGACTTCAAAAAAGAGGATATGAACTTACTCTGTATCATCGTGGTGTGCACGAGCCGGATGATTTACCAGAAGTCGATCACCACCTCCATGGAGATCCTTTTGATTTAGAAATATTACAAAAAGATTTTTCAAACTCTAAATTTGATCTCGTTATCTCAATGTATGGCCGCCTGCGCCACATTGCCTCAGTCCTGTCCGGAAAGACTGAAAGATTCGTTGGAATAGGAGGCTCTGCAGCCTACGTGAATCCCTCACATGCTGATAACCCTATACTGGCTCAAAGTTTGCCCCTGCCTATGGATCACCCTACCTACGAAGAGAGGGATGTTAACCCGTTCGGTTTCGCAGTTGCAAACTCGGAACGCCGTCTAATGGAAATGCACCAGCGAGGAGAATTTCAGGCATCTCTCATTAGGTATCCAACGCTATATGGGCCTAGGACCCCTAGGCAGTGGTTATGGCCTATAATTCGCAGATACCTGGAGGGTCGCAAAAGAATAATAGTCCCAGGGGATGGATCTATTGTATTTCCTACAGGGTATTCTGAGAACATCGCAGAAATTGTCCTTCTTGTATCTGACAAACTTGAAGCAGCAGGTAAGATTTTCAATGCTGTTGACTCTAGAACACACACTATAAAAAATTTTATCGAATTAATTGGGAAAATATTAGATCATGAGTGGGACATAATTGGAATCAGCCATCCTATAGCTTACAGACTCTCAAAAGGATATGTTCCAGAGAAAAGCAAAATGTTGGATGATACGCCCCTAAAGACTGTATTAGGTTATAAGGATGTAGTTTCTGTTGAAGAGGGGGTTAAGAGAACGATTGAGTGGATTCTTGATAATACCGATTCTTTCGATCAATCTATCGAATCCTTGTTAGGGAATCCTTATGAGTATGAGGTGGAAGATCTGGTTGCAAAGGCCTCAATCAATTTTGATGCTGAAATGGCACCATTACTGGACAGGGTGCAGGATCAAAAAGTGATTCAAGAGTTCCGTGGGGGACAGTACTAAAGATCCATCCTATTTACGGAGACTTTCCCCGAAGATTCAAGGCGTAATTTTATTAGTGTCTTTTCGTATATACCGCTGGGTGTTCCAGAGTAATATGCGACGGTTTCCCCGGCTATTATTTGGCGAAAAGCATGAACGTGCCCGAGGGCCACGTAGTCGCAATTTGCTTGGGCCAGATCTTCTATAGTTATCGGGGACGATCTCAAATTGTTTTCCAGCGAATTGACTACCATCCCATGAGCCATAAAAATATTCCACACGTCTTCTATTTGATGAGGAGTTTGTTCCATAGGTCTGAATTCTGGTGTGTGATTGTAAACTGGCTTCCCCCAAACATTCACGCCCAGTTCCGACAATAGAAGGCTCTCTCCCTCTGGGTCGAGCAAAATATGGATGTTGCTTGGGGCAGGGAATTTCACATCTGAATGGGTTAGCAAAGTGTCGTGATTTCCAGGTAGTATTACTGTGGGCTTGTTAGTCGTACCTAATTTCTCGAATGTGTCGACTACCGTCTTATGCGATACTTCCTTGTTGTCGAATAGATCTCCAGCTATCAGGAGGCCGTCTACTTCTGGGGACTGAACGATAGCTATAATTTTTTCAAGGTATTCATCATAGTGATATCCGCTTCCCAAGTGGACATCGGATGTGTGAACCAGAGTAACATCTTTAAGTCGGGTTGCCACCGCTTTATATCACCGGGTTTTGGTTGAATAAGTTATATGAGTTCATTTGAACTACTGACCTATGCACCGACAGGCTCCGTTCCGGAAACGCCTTCATCTATCAGATTGGCTATAAAGTCACTGGAAAGGCCCACGAGTTCACCAAATATAAATTCATTGTGCTGCCCTAACATTGGCGCGTGCCAACGGATTTCACTGGTCGTTTTGCTCATTTTCCAACCTACCCCCGGAAGCAACTGTATATCCGTGGATGGATGATCCGATATTTCCATTAGACTTCTGGATTGATAGTGAGGATCATCATAAATGTCCTCATTAGTCATCACCGGAGCACACGGAATTCCGGAACTTTGTAGAGTGCTTGTTATATCAAATTTGTCCCTGGTTTTAGTCCATTCTCCAATCAGTGAAAGAAGTTCGGATTCATTTTGTTTTCTTAAGGAAGAGTCGGCATATTTTATATCTTCCCCTAAATCCGAGAAGCCAATGGCTTTTGTTAAATTTAACCACTCGCTATCGGAGGTTACTGATATTGCTACCCATTCATCCTCACCTAAACATGGGAAAACTCCTTGAGGTGCGAAGGAATCGTGTTGATTCCCTGTGGTGGTGGGATTTTGGCCTCTCATTTGAAAATCCAGTAAATGCTCCCCCATAAGAGAAATCGATGAGTCTAGCTGAGATAGGTCTATCAAAACTGATTTGCCTGTTCTCCTTCTATACATCAGGGCTGCCAGAATTGCTCCTGCGGCGTGGGAACCCGTTATCGGATCTCCATGATTTATACCGGATTTGATGGGTCCTTCTGCCACGGAATATCCACCCATGGAATCAACCCCAGCAAGCTGTTCTTGCCCGATGCCATATTGAATGTAATCTTTCCATACACCTGTGTTACCAAAGGCAGGCATAGAGACAACTACAATGTCTGGCCGGATTTTCTTTAATTCTTCGTAAGTGAATCCTAGTTTATCTAGGACCCCTCTCCTGAAATTCTCAATTACAACATCGCTCATGGCAATAAGTTCTCGAAACACATCTTTTCCTTGAGGATGGCTCAGGTCAAGTGTTATTCCGTATTTATTTTGGTGCAAGGAGTTGAACCAACCATTCCGATTCCAAGGATCGTCCCCCGGTTCTCCATCTGGATAATTTCCTGTACCGGCCTGCGGGCGAACTGCACCTCTGTGGGGGTCGAGCCGATCCAGAGCCTCAATCTTTACTATTTCAGCCCCCATATCTGCTAGAAGCTTAGTGCCGTATGGGCCAGCCCATATCCTGGACAAATCGACTACTCTAATATCTTCCAATGCTAAGGTCACTTACTTCTCCTATACTTTTATTCTATGGGGCTTCTAAGTTTTATTTCTGTACTTCAGATGGTTTCTTCAAGTTTCAGATCTTCTACCCTCATATTCAGGTTTTCAATTATTGGGGACAATACTTCGTCGTTGTGTTCGCCTAGGATAGGCGCTCTTTGCCACTCAGCTTCAATCCCTACGGCCTGGAAAGCTGCGCCGGCATATTTGTAGGAACCGGCTTCGGGATGGGAAATTTCCGGCAGATATCCCCTGTTATCCAAATGTTCCCAATTCAAGATATCTTCCGGTGTTGCGACGAAAGCAAAAGCTAGACCTAGTTCTTGAGCCTTTTCAAAAATTTCCTGTTTGTTGTGACTCATCAGCCAAGGTTCCATCAAGGCTTCAATTTCCTCAGCGTAAATTTGCCTACCCGATCTCTCCGTATATTTTTCTTCTGCGAGTTTTGGTTCCTCCATTAATTCCGCCATAGCCGACCAACGGTGCTCTGGTCCTGCAATCACGCCAACGAAACCGTCTTTACATGGATATATACCCCACGCTGCCCTTCCGTACCCTTTATTTCCAGATCTGCCTAATTTATTACCTGTGTAGCTGTACATGCTAAGACCATTTTCAAGAATTGATGCCGAATATTCCGCAGTGGAAATATCCACATGCTGGCCTATGCCAGTGCTGTCTTTGTACCATAGGGCGGTCAAGGAGGCTACAAAAGCATTTTGAGCGACGCCATATTCAGGTAATCTTGGCTTCATTTGCAATGGTTCTCTTTCGGGCAAACCAGTTATATACATTAGGCCACCAAAGGCATAATGTTGAAGAGGGGTTGCTTTGTAATTTTTATAAGGTCCTGTCTGACCGAAGTCCGAAACCGAAGTAACCACTATGCTGGGATTGATTGATGATAGACGTTTGTAGTCGATTCCGAGGGACTCCATTTTACCGGGAGGTAGGTTCTCGACAACCAAATCTGCTTGTTCAACCAATGACTCAAATATCTTTCGGCCCGATGAGGATTCCAAGTTTAAAGTAATGCTTTTTTTACCCGTATTGAGATATAGAAACAAGGCGCTTTTTTCTATATCGGCAACATCGTCTGGGAAAGGTCCAACTGATCTAGCTGAATCACCAATTGAAGGTTTTTCAATTTTTAAAACCTCAGCTCCAAGATAAGCCATCATTTTTGTGCAATAGGCTGCACTTATTTCGTCACCTAACTCTATTACAGATATACCTGTTAATAAGTTTTCTACGGAACTGTTTTGTGTTGTCGATTCGTTTTGAGACATATTCACCTGACTAAAAGAATGTTAAAGGATTTCTATCAAAAATTTCTAGTTTACTTGGTTTGAACGTTTAGTTGTCACTGAAGGTAGCAAAAAGTCCTAACTCTTCCATGCTATCCAGTTTATCAGTTGGAATTCCTAGGAGGTCCGTACATACATATTCGTTGTGCTCGCCAAGTAATGGCGCCGCGGAACGCACTGTTTTGGTAGTAGAGTTATTTTCTCTCCACGTACTCCCAAAATAATACTTATGGGTCTCTCCGTCAGGATGTTCGAGAGTTTCAATGAAATTTCTGTCTTTTACATGGTCATCTAACAGTAGATCCTGAGTGTTTAGTACAGCCGTACAAGGAACTCCATGTTCTTGCATTAATCTCATGACATCATATTTTGTTTTGGATTGGGTGAACTCAGTTATCACATCGTCAAGATATTGTTTGTGATTCCTACGGGAATGTTGCGAGGAATATTCAGGTTCCTTTGCCAATTCTGTTCTGCCGATGGCTGCGCATAAGTTCTCCCATTCATCTTGGTTCGATATTGCTACTGTGACCCATGCGTCGGTACCTTTGCATCTATAAGTATCATGTGGAGACTGGTAGTTACTTTCATTTCCGTTCCTTTCGTTCATGACACCGTTGGCAGCGTAGTTCATGATCGATTCAAACATCAAGGTGCTGAAGGATTCATATTGAGAGAAGTCAACGTATTCCCCTTGTCCGTCTAGCAACCGTTGAACTACTGCAGACAAAGTAGCGACAGCAGCATGGGTAGCATTCATAGGGTCCCCTACGTTAGTTCCTGTTTTCATGGGGACACCATTTTTGTAACCAGTGAGTTCATACAGTCCGGTTATTTGTTCTTGCGTCACACCATACGCCACGTAATTCTTCCACGGGCCCGAATTTCCAAATCCAGGCATGGATACGGTAATTATGTCCGGCTTTATTTCTCTAAGATTATTGTGACCCAAGCCAAGCCGATCCATAACTCCAGCGCTGAAATTTTCAATAACAACATCACTAATCGATACCAATTCCCTGAAGACTGATTTGCCTTCATCAAGTGAAAGATTCAAGGAGAAACCAATTTTGTTTCTATGTTTCTGTTCAAAGGGGGTGGCTCGATTCATTTTTCGCTGGGAGTGTTCCGTAACACAGCTTGGTTTGGCGCGGTCCGCGTGGTCAAGGTGCTCTATTTTTATGACTTCAGCTCCCATATCAGCTAATAATTTTGTAGCTCGCGGTCCTGCCCATATACGGGTAAGATCGATGATCCTGATGCCGGCTAAAGGTAATGGGTTCATAAATTAAATTACCTTTTCAGCCGACAAGGAGAGGATGTCATCTTTAGAGAGTCCCAACAGATCCTTGTAGATTTCCTGATTATGTTCCCCCAGCCCTGGAGCTTCTTTATTCTCAGCAATGCTGGATCGAATTTTGAATGGGGTTCCGGGATGGGTGTTAGGTCCGATGGTGGAAAAAAAGTTTCTGTCCGTTAGTTGATCGCTTTCTAGTAGGTCTCTAGCATTAGCTATATAACTAAATGCTAGACGTCTTTTCTGAGCCCCGTGAAAGATTTCTCTTTTATTGTTTTGAGTGAGCCAGTCTGTCATTAACGGCTCAATTTGATCTCGATATTTTGGCCTGGAGCTACGTTCGTAGTATTCTTCCCGATCTAGATCAGGAGCCTCCATTAACTCTGCCAATTCACTCCATGATCCCGGACTTGCATTCACCGACACGTATCCGTCAGCGCACGGGTATACCTCCGAGGGGAACCCGGATTGATGTTGTTTGCCTCTTCTTGGCATGAGTTCTCCCTGGAATTGACCGAGCATCCAGTTTTCTAAAAGGTCCATGTTTGCTTCCATTAATGAAACATCTGAATGTGTTCCGGAGGAGGTGGTCATAGCTTGAAACATATAAGTCAGAGCCGATAACGCGGCAACTTGGCCGCCGTTTAGCTGAGCTATGTCAGCCCCAGCTATCAGTGGTTCCAAGTCCGGTTCTCCTGTTATCGACATCAATCCGCTGATAGCTTGAATATTCATTTCATGGGCCTTATAGCTCCGATATGGCCCTGTGCTTCCGAAATTGCTTATGGATATCAAACTGGTGAACCCGTTAATGGATTTAATGGTGTTGAAATCCAAGCCGATTTTATCTAAAACTTCTGGTCCGTAACTTTCCACTATGAGATATGGCTTGACGGTTCGGATTAAATTTTTTACAAGCGAATTACCTTTCGGTGTGAATAGATCTAAAGTTATAGATTTTTTATTGGTATTCAAAAAAGAGAATTTGATACTTTTATTAGGGTCTACATCCCCGCTGTAGTAAGGTTCCGAGAAACGTGTTATTTCGCCTTCAGGAGGCTCCACTTTTATAACATTTGCTCCTAGATCGGATAATATCTTTGTGCAGTACGGACCAGCTATGCCGGTGCTGAGATCTATGACGCTAATGTCTTTAAACATACATCAAACCAATTCATATAACCTAAGGGGTTTTTAAAAAAGCTAGGTTAGGGGGATTGTGTTAACGGCCCCCTAACCTTTACTTGATTTGCTAAGACAAATCTAGGAAGCCTATTTGCCTGTCCAGACAGGATCCCTCTTTTCAGCGAAAGCTTTCAGGCCTTCTGCTGTGTCCGCGCTTTTAGAAACTTGAGCAGATATCAGAGAAGCAAGCCTGACTCGCTGCTCCATGTTCATATCTAGTCCGCGTACACCAGTTTCCTTAATAGCTCGTACGGACAAAGGGGCATTGGCCATTATTTTACGAATAACTTCTTCTGCTTTTTCCATTAATTTGTCGTGCGGAACAACGTGGTTAACCATTTGAAGTTCTAAAGCTCTCTCAGCTGGAATAAAGTCTCCTGTAAAAAGCATTTCCATTGCAATGTTTTTTGGGACTTGCTGGAATAAGATTGTTGGTCCGCTTGTGGATGATATTCCACGCTTAACTTGCGGCCATCCAAACTGCGCTTCCTCAGAGGCAATTCGTATGTCACAAGAGAGGGCTATTCCCCCGCCTTGTGCTAGGCAAAGACCATTGATTGCAGCCACAGTAGGTTTGTATAGTTCTTGGAGGAACTGGTAAAAATCCGTTGCTGCTCCTGTTCTTGTTCTACGCTCGGTTCTTTTCGCCATTTCGACCAAATCGTGGCCTGTAGAAAATGCTCTTCCCGTGCCAGTAATGACCATCCCCCATATGTCCGGGTTGAATTTAACCTCGTCAAACGCTTCTGTGCATCCGTCAAGGACGTCATGATTTATTGCGTTTAATTTCTCAGGGCGGTTAAGGGTCACATACGCTACTTTTTCTCTTACCTCAAATTCAACTACGCTCATTTGGAGAACCTCCGGTCTTATGACTAATTATTTTAAACGATACTATCACAAATAGGACCTAGGTATGTTGTGGAAAAGAATTCAGGTGGAAATGAACGAGGTTCCACTCAACACTACGATTGCTGACCTAGAGAAAATGAAACGGAATAGACTTTAAAACACTAGGTAGTCTGTTAGGTGTTCACTCGAGGAGAGTGGAATACAAAAAAGGTTACTTGATTTTCTTTGTCGTTATGAACCTGTGAACCATCTAGTGAACGTGTCTATATCGCTCTGAACCCCGTCCAATTCAGTTAATGATTCATCAATAGATATATTTAAATTCTTTCTACCTGTGATCAAGAGAGCAAATTCACTGTATGTGCTGTTAATCACGGCGTCTGAATCAGTCAACTGAAGTTGGCATTTTTCAATAGTGAGACCCCTTTTTTTACTGGATATCAATAGTCCCTCTGATTCGCCAAAATTGACTGTTATGTTTTTCGAGGTGATATCTGGTAGGTCGGGATTTATAAACCACCTGTTTAGTAGAGGATCGCAAAAATATTGAGGTAACAACGGAGCCAAATTTTCGTCCACAATGTATTCATTATCAATGGCGTTGAGTACGTCCCAAGAGTGGATGGCTGATTCGAAAAGAGTCCAGAGAAGCATTCTGCCCACCGATACCCAATTTACAGGATGGTAAGCGGTTAAATTCCAGTGGCGATCTTCGCATGAATTGAAGGCCCTGGTTAGTCTACCGGAGGCGGATTCAAATTCTGAGGCTAATTTGCTGTTTGGTTTAAAATTTTTGCTGGCTTCTTTAGTTCTTTTTGATAGAGGTCCGGCATTTGATTTTCCATCAACTATACCTGGCTCCATATAATTGATATTAGGGTTGTCCCTGATGTCACCTGCTTTTTGGGCCGTGTCTATTACGTGAAAGTACATTGTCAATGCGGATGTGAGGTGATATATAACCTCTTTCACGGTCCAATCTTCGCACCGACTTTGCGTAGTCCATTCGCTTTCCGTTAAGTTATTGATACGCTCAATCAACTTGGGTGAGAAGTGATTTAGCTGTCCCAATATCTGGTTCAAGTTTTGATTCATATGATTTGAGCAGTATTCACTTATTTAATCTGTGAATCGATCCAATTTGTGCTAATCACGGTTGTGGATATTTACCGGCTAGGAGTTTCATTACTCAAATTCCTATCAATTAATCAGTCTTTATAAGAAGTGTAAACATCCTCAGTTAAAGCGCTTGGCTCTGGAAAAGGACTTTCATCCGCAAATTTCACAGATTTAGCGACGGCAGCCTCACAAGCCACTTCGATTTCTGTTAGTTCTTCTTCGTCGGCTACAGAGCTATCCAATATATAATTTTTGAATGCGGTTATGCAGTCGCGATCCATGTAGTATTTTTGCTCTTCTTCCGAACGATAGGTTAAAGGATCATCATGGCCGGCATGGCCTAAGTATCTATAAGTCTGAGCTTCAATTAATGTTGGCCCTTCACCAGCTCTCGCTCTACCAATTGCTTCCTTCGCTACCTCAAAAACATCTAGCACTGATTGCCCATCGACAGTTACTCCAGGAATAGCATATCCGTCTGCCCTGTTGGAAACTGAACCACCTGCAACTGAATATTCAAATGGCGTGGATTCAGCATATCTGTTGTTTTCACATACAAATATGACAGGAAGATTCCATATACTGGCGAGATTCATTGATTCATGGAGTGCTCCTTGGCTGGAGGCACCATCTCCAAAAAACACGACGCTCACATTGTCGGTTCCCTTTACTTTTGCTGTCAGCGCTACACCAGTAGCGACCGGAATGTTGGACCCAACAATCCCGTTGGCTCCTAGCATACCTTTCCGGATGTCAGCGATGTGCATAGTTCCACCCTTACCCTTACCTGTTCCTGTGGATTTTCCTAACAATTCCGCCATCATTTCGTTTAAATCCACCCCTTTTGCTATGCAATGATGGTGACTTCTGTGTGTTCCGAGTACGAAGTCGTCGTCCCTCAGCAGTGCGCATACACCAGTAGGAACCGCCTCTTGTCCTATCGAAGAATGGATGCCTCTTAACTTCCCAGCATCTGCTTCTCGTTTTGCTTGCTCCTCAAAACGTCGAATCGTTAACATTTTCTCGTACATCCATATTATGGAATCTCTGTTGATTTCTTCATGGCTCATATGAAACACCTCACCTTGATTGATTAATTCCCCATTACAATGCTCAATTCTTTCTCTATCAAGATCAGCCATATGCTACATGTTATTAAAAGTTATGTCTTTAATTTTAGGGAGACATTCGACATATTTGGCTTAACGGTTCAAGGGTATGGACCACTTCAACTTAATCATTGTCAGTGTCCTACTGGGTTAGTTCTTTTCGGGTTGAGGTTCCCGATTCAGCTCCAGAGGATCATTCCGTTTAGTTTTCTTTGTCTCAATTAGGTTTTCTACTCTTACCAACATTATGTTGTAGTAAAGTGTGACGACCATTTTTTCCTATTCTGATTTGTTGGCTTTTACTTATTTATTTACCTGTACGATCGCACTAGGCGGTATAGTGTAGGGACTGTTTGGATAGGTTAGAGAAAATGTGTACTAGTTTTTCGCATAGGGGATTTTATGTCGATATTGAACGTCAAAAAGGATGTTTCCTATTGTGTAGGAGGTTTTGCTGAAGGTCTTGATCACCCGGAATGTGTAACCTGGGGGAGTGATGGCTATGCCTATGCAGGAGGTGAAGGGGGTCAGCTGTATCGAATAGATGTAAACAAAAATGAGTTTGAACAGTTTTCGCAAGCACCTCATTTTGTAGGGGGAATGTGTCAAGATGGTTCAGGGAATTTGTATTTTTGTAGCGCTAACAAGGTTTTTAAGGCGAATTCTGCTGGCATTATTAGTGAGTATTCTTCTGGAACCCCCGATGTTTCCATGATAGGCCCTAATTATCCTGCCTTTGACAAGGATGGAAATTTATACGTGACAGATTCTGGAGAGTGGGGAAAAGATAATGGGAGAATATTTATTATTGAACAAAATGGCATCACCAGAATATGGTCCGAAGATATAAAAACTTTTCCAAATGGAATATGCCTCTCCCCGGATGGATCCTATCTATACGTGGCAGTTAGTTTGAACCCGCCTCGAATAGAACGAATTCCCATCGGCTCTGAAGGGAAATCAGGAACTCCTGAACTAGTAGTTGAAATACCAAACTCTGTTCCGGATGGGGTTGCGTTTGATTCTGATGGCAAACTATATATTTCATGTTATAGACCCGACACCATATATAGACTGGACCTAAAAGGGACCTTGGAAATTTTGGCTCATGACTATGAAGGGACTCTTATGGCGGCCCCAACTAATATCGCTTTTTGCGGAGAGAATCTAGATGATTTGTTGAGTGCGAACCTTGGTAGATGGCACATAAGCAGATACAACATTAAGGCCTCTGGATTACCTTTGAATTATCCGGTTATTTGAGGAGGCTCACAATTCGGTAGAATCGTCGTTACCTTTAGCCTAAGGGAAACGATCGAGATTGACCAAGAAAAGGCAAAAGCTAAGAGAGAGGAAATATTCTAGAGTTGAATAAGTTATCATGAAACAAAATGTTGGTATTAGGCTCTCCCACCGTTCTTAAATTGCTCATCGACCTCAACTTGAAAACCGTTGGCTAAAGAGTTGGTCTGGTTTGCCATACCTACCACTGCCATGACTTCGGCAAACATCTCATCTGTCATACCTTTGGCACGGGCTCCAGCGGTATGGCTATTAGTGCAATAGTCACAACTGTTGCTAGCGCTGATAGCTATGTAGATCAGCTCTTTGGTGAGTGAGTCCACGGCCCCGTCAGCCATGACGGCTTTGACACCTAGCCACGTTCGTCTCAATAGGTCTGGCTGGGTGGCAAGAGCTTTCCAGAAGTTATTGACCCAATCTGAACCCCTGGTTGCCATTATGTCGTCATAGACTGACTTAACCTCTTCGGATGCCTCTTCATATTCTACAAACGGGGTTATACTCATATCTCTCTCCATCGAATTTAGTCATCAGAAATACCCATTGTCATGATTTTATCTATTGCAACGGTATATCGGCTACTGTTCCATTCTTCGAAACTGGCCACGAATTCATCTCCACCTTCTTCACCTAGATAGCGTTTTGCGATAGGACGTAGATCTTTCTCCATATCACCCTCGGATATGTTTGTAATATGCCCCTCTATACTTGCATACTGATATGGGTCACTTTCTGTTTGAACGACTAACGACACCGCTTTACCGATTTCGAGGAGTTTACTTTTCTGTGTTCCCTTGCTTGCCAAAAACCACACAGTGTAATCCGATTCATACTGATACCAGACCGGCGTCGAGTGAGGGGAATTATCTTTTCTACCTATGGACAAAATAGCAATATGGACTTTAAAGAGAAAATCAGTAATTGATTTGTTAGTCACCATAGATATACCTGTATCTCAGCTAATTAGACCATAAACTAGAGCTTTTAAAATTGTTATGTGTATCTGTCTATCCATTGAAGCATTCTTGTTAAGTATTCTTTGCGCATTTTTAAATCTCCTGTTCGCATAAGCCCGTGATTTTGGCCTGGGAAACGGACAAATTCGACTATCTTTCCTAATCTTTTTAGAGTTACGAAGTATTCTTCACTTTGTGAGATCGGCACACGGTAATCAGAGTCACCGTGCATGAGTAGGGCAGGAGTATCAACATTTTCAGCATAAGTAAGTGGTGACCTAAAGTCGTATTCATTTTTGATATCTAGTCTACTTCCGCCCATCTGTCTTTCACTAAAATTAACGCCTATATCGGCGGTTCCATAAAAAGAGGCGAGATTAGTTACCGGAGCTCCGATTACCGCACATTTGAATCGGTTTGTGTGTCCGATTATCCAGGAGCTCATAAAGCCTCCGTAGCTATATCCAGTGACCGCTAGTTTTTCAGGATCGACATAATTTTGCTCACAAACATGGTCTAGAGACGCCATTATGTCATTGTAATCTTCCCCTCCCCAGTCTCCGAGGACGCGTCGCATATAATCTTTCCCGTATGTCGATGTGCCTCTTGGGTTCACAGCTAAAACCAAGTACTCCTTCGATGAGAGCAGCTGCCTGGTTATGTCAAATGAGTTAGAGAATAATCCATGCGGACCTCCGTGAATATTCACTACAAGTGGATATTTTTTCGATGAATCGAACTTCGCAGGGTAAAGTAGTATCGATTCGATAGCCAGGCCTGATCTGGTTATAGAAAACTTTTCCGTTTTTCCAACCGCTCGACCTGAGAAATAGCTACCGTTAAGGTTGCTTATCATCCGCAAAGTTTCACCTGGGAAATTGCCTTGGAAAATTTCGGGAGGTCTTTCCGGCGTAGAGTAAATGCATACGAAAGTTTTGCGCAAAGTATCGAATTCACATGCTGCTAACTGCCCACCTAAAGTAATTATTTTTTCCTGACCAGTTTCACCCAATTTTGCCTTATATATATGAGATTCACCTTTAGATTGACCTGTAAATAAAATTACTCCATTTTCATCGATTTGCATGGGAGATCCGTTTTTGGCGGGATGGCTTCCTCCAATAGGAGCGACTCGGTCGTCTGTGACCTTAATTGGACTGGAATTAGACGAAAGTACGTAGACAGATCCCTGGTAATAACTGTGGAGGCGAATATCCTCTGAGCCTATGATTGCAAGAGATTTACCATCAGGGAGCCAGCTAACTGAACATGCATCAGCGATTCCCTTAGACCAGCACTCAGTTTTTCCTGAATGTACCTCCATTACTCTTACCTCGTTTTGGGCGTGAAAGTCCCTTTCTGGAATCGCATCCGAGATGAAAGCCAATTTCGATCCGTCAGGTGACCATGAAGGCATTCCTTGATCACCGTCATCATAGGTTAGTTGTTTTGATTCTTTGGTAGCTATATCAACCTCAAAAATCTGGGTAACACTGTTGCCGCGCCATCTTAATTCATCATGCCTATACCTGATTCGCGTTACTGAAACCACCTCGATTTCATCGGCGTCACTCTGATCTTTATACTCTGGATCGACATCTGATACTGCAGCAAATCCAGTACTGTCAGGTTTCCACGAGAAATCTCTAACACTCTCCCTTAGGGAAGTAACCATGGCTGCTTCACCGCCAGACATCAGCAAAATCCAAATCTGGTTTTTTCCTTCGGAATCAACCCTTAAAAAGGCAACTGATGAGCCGTCTGGTGAAAATTTGGGATTCACATCCGAACTGCCATTGGTTAATTCGCGATTTGGGGACTCCGGGACATTTAGATTTTTGATCCAAAGCGAGTTTTGTGATATCCCTAATTTTTTGTCTGGCTTTGATACCCCATAGACAACCAAATTTCCGTCCGGTGAGATAGATAATCCAGTGGGATTCGATATTTCGTAACCGATTTCTGAAGTTATTGGTTTATGAGTCACGTTTTCCTCGCTAAAAGTAGCCTGTAAACGCATCCTATGGCGAATGTTCGCTACCTGGCATTCAACGTCTAAATTTAGATACTGATACGTTGGTTTAGGGCAGCAATATGCTCTACTGAGAATCCACAGCACGCTCCAAGAACAGTACACTTAGGGAAATCGGATCTCCATTGCAAGGAATGGTCACAGTACACATCCACAGGGTCGTTCCCGGCCACAAGTTTGGAGGTGGAAGGATCCCATTCACGTACATCGTCTGGGTAGGCAAGCATTGGCCCTTCCCAACCGGATGCTTGTACCGATTCGAGAACATTTCCTAGACTAGATGGTTTGCAATGCATGGCGCCAATTATGTCTACACCACTCTCACTACCATTTGCAAATGCTTTATCTTCTCCCTCAATGGAAAGTCGGATAAGATTTGGCAGGGCATCGTCAACGGGAGTAGCAGGATTGTCAAAGACACGTAGAACCCCTTTCTCATCATCAAAGGCTGAGAATCCCACCCAGAATGGCATTCGACTATCCTGAACTGCTCTAATAATTGGAACGGTAAAAGTTGGCCCGCCAACCATCTCAAGCAGCATCACATCTACTCCAGAAATTGTAAGAAGTGTCACTAAATCCTTGATATCGTTTTCCCAGGATTTTGGATCTTGCTTCGGGTCCCATTTACCCCATCCTTGTGCAGTGTGGTAGGCAATGCTTCCTGCTATTATGACGCTATCTTCCGTTCCTGTTCTTCTACGAGCCTCCTCTGCACACTCTACTGCTCCACGAGTCAGGGCCTCAAAGTCTGGACCGAGTCGGTCTCGGTTACCTCCAAAGGTGTGTGTTGTGATGACTCGGGCTCCGGCATTGATGTAATCACAATGCACTTGAATGAGAGCCTCGGTATCATCTATAGCTGCACGTCGTGCCTTACCAGATGCCATAGTAACCCCTCTTGTATCGAGCTCTGTAGAAATTGGCCCATCCAGGAGGATCGTCTTAGCACCGTCAGATATGTCGGTGAGAATGTCTTGGTACCTTCGAGATCTTTTTATAGGTCCTAAACTCTTACCCATACATCTACTCCTTTTACTGGTTCGATAGTGAAGGATATGGTGATCGTGAAATCGATACTCTGTGCATCAATTGGACGTGGATTTCATTATATATAAAAAGCGGAAATTAAGTGTAACTGGTTAAATGTTTTTAGGTATAGACTGTCGCAGTGGCTTGATGTATTCGACTCCAAATCCACAGCAGGCTCCAACTATCTGTACTCCTTGGTTTACCCAGTTTTTTGCTGCCTTAAGGTAATCTTCAGTCGATTCTTCATTTGACTTTGTTAGGTCCCGCCATTTAATTAATAAATCTGTTGCCCCTGCATCCGGGTATGCCATAAGAGGTCCAGACCATTCTTCCAGTGCTACCTCTACAGCCCTATTGACGTTTTCAATGCGTGAATGGAATATGGCTAAAACATCTGGGCCGACGGTGATTACCTCTCTTATAGCTTCGGATAAGGTCATGTCCTCTCTTAGCTTTCTTGCGCCAGGATAGGTCTTACCTTCTGCGACATGTGTTGGACTTTGCTGTCCTCCAAGCATGACTGCATTATTTTGGTCCACATGTGCGTTCAATCCTATCCAAACTGGCAGACCCGTTTCTTTTGCTGCCTCAGCTTGAATTATTCTGGCCTCATTGTCGCGTCCCATGGCTTCGATTATGAAAAAATCTACTCCGGCCTCAGCCATTATGCCTGTTACTTCTTGATAGTGATCTTTTAGTTCTTCAGCAGATACCCCAGGGGTAGATGAGAAAGCTGGAAATCCCATCTCCCCTGTCCTTGGATCTCGTCCTGTTATATTGCTTGATAAGGAGCCTGCGACATATATGTCTCTTTCTTCGGATGATCGTCCTCTTGCCTCCTGTGCTAAATGTACTGCTCGGGTATTGATTTCCCGTACAAAATCCCCATATCCGGCTCTCTCCAATGTTGGCCGTAACGTCGACCATGTATTTGTTGTGATAATGTCTGCACCAGCTTTTATATGCCGTTGGTGCATCTGTATGACGCTTGAAGGATGAGTGTAATTGGAGGGCCCACTCCAGGCAATATAGTCCATTGGTACCCCCATTGAATGTAACTCAGTGCTGACAGCCGCGTCGTGGATAATGGTATCTCCACTATCTAGTCGAGCCTTAAGAGTCTTATATTCTGTCATTTCATTTCCTTCGACTTTATTCAGATAAACGACTCACATCATACCGCGCACGACAATGGTTGGATATTGAGATGAAAATTAACTATCCCAGCAGCAGCTACGATTCATTAACTGCGCCAGGAAACTCAATCCCCGCAATCTCTCCCTAGATATTAGATATGCATAAAAATGGTATGCTTCGCTGCATGTTATAAGGTACTAGGATTTTCTGTGCGAAGAGGGAACTTGAATGAAATATGATTATGTAATTATTGGTGCAGGTTCTGCTGGATCTATTCTTGCAACAAGGCTCTCGGAAGACCCCAAAATTTCTGTTCTACTACTGGAAGCGGGCCCGGATTATCCGGATATTGATTCGACTCCCGACGAGGTGAGGAATGGATATGCCACGGGTGCTGACATAATAACGAAAGACCATAATTGGCAATTCATGGGAACCCCTTCTCCGCTTGCTGAACCTATGGCTGTTCCAAGAGGCAAAGTGACTGGTGGTTCAAGCTCTATTAATGGCCAAGTATTTCTGAGAGGTATGCCAGAAGATTACGATGATTGGGCCCGACAAGGGAATGACGAATGGAGTTTCGAAAAAACTTTGCCATATTTCAGAAAACTTGAGACAGATCTCGACTATACAGGCGATTTCCATGGAAACGAGGGACCTATTATTGCAAGGCGCTATAAAAAAGAAGAATGGCTGCCTAGTCAAATCGCTTTTTATGAGGGCTGTAAGGCCCTGGGATTTCCAGAAGGAGAAGATCAAAATAATCCAGATGTTGCCGGTGTGGGGCCTACTCCATTTAACAATCCCAACGGAATTAGATGGAGTACGAGCATCGGATATTTATCGATGGCCAGGCATCGTCTAAATTTGACCATACGAGCAAACTGTCTGACCCATAGAATTCTTTTCGAAGATAAACGAGCGGTTGGTGTGGAGGTGGAGAGTGAAGGGGAGAGGTTCAGGGTCTACGGGGACTCAATAATCCTTAGCGCGGGTGCTGTTTCATCACCACATATCTTGATGCTTTCAGGAATTGGTCCCTCGAAACAACTGGAGGAACACGGGATTGATGTGCTCCATGACTTGAAAGGAGTGGGTCAAAATTTGAGAGACCATCCGATGTTGGGGCTAACATGGGCCACTAAGCCGGATCATCCTATGAATCCTAGAGATCCCAGGTCCCAGGTCATGGCTAGGTATACTGCCGAAGGATCGGATATAAGGAATGATATAAAGCTAGCTATGAACAGTTTTGCCATCCAAGCTGATGGTCATGAAGGGGATGTGGATAAGGCCGTAGGAATAAGAATTACCATACAAATAAGTTTGGCCGTAGGGTCGGGAGAACTCACCCTGGCATCTCCTGACGTGAATGTCCAACCTAATTTAAATTTTAATTACTATGCTGAAGAGTTTGATCGACTTCGAGGTCGAGAAGCTGTTCACAAGGCTATAGCTATAGCTTCCCATAATTCTTTCAAGAACATAATTGAGGAAAGGTTAAATCCGACTGAAGAAGACATCAGTACTGATGAAAACTTAGACCAATGGCTGTTACGGAACGCTACGACCAATCAACATATTTCGGCCACTTGCAAGATGGGTCCAGAAACTGATGAAATGGCAGTAGTTAACCAGTATGGAGAGGTGTACGGCGTTGAAAACCTTAGGGTGATAGATGCCTCAATTATGCCGGATTGCATCCGAGCGAACACCAATGTCACAACGATGATGATTGCCGAAAGGATGATCGATTTAATTTAATCATAGCCAGGTTATAACCGTTTCTTTTTCCTCAGGATTATGTGTGTTTCTCGGATACCATTTCTCCTATGCGCATAGCTGCTGACTTGAGAGTCAAATTCACATATATGACCACAAGCTGACCAGGATTCATCATGTTTGGATTTGTTCTTAAATATTTGATCTGATATTTGACTCATTCTATAACTATCTGTAGTTCTTTCTTGGTAGCCTTACTGAAATAATGGGTTCAAGAAGTTCGGAGTGAAAACATTCAAACAAGATCCCGTTTGCCTACGTTTACTAATATGGTTTGTATATACTTACTTCAATACTAAATTAGCACTAACATTTGTTGAAGGAGTTCAAAAATAAATATGAACACAGATGGTTCACTTATAGATACGATTAAAAATAGGAGAAATACCAAAAGATTTCAACTCAAAGATGTAAATCGGTCTGATATTGAAATGTTATTGGAATCTGCAATATGGGCTCCAAATCATAGGAATACTGAACCTTGGCGATTCTACGTGGTTGAAAAGGGTTCGTCTCTGCGAGTGGAAATAGCCAAGGAAATGATAGACCTGAGAGAAGAAAAGTCTGAAAAAAAATTAGATGATAGACAAAAAAAAAGTATTTATGATCAGATGTCTGAAGCGCCGTGTTTAATTTTTGTATTTAGTCTTTTAAGCGAGAATGAAGAAATTGCTGAAGAAAATTATGCAGCTACCTGTTGCGCGATCCAGAACATTCAACTAACGGCTACTTCTTTGGGATTAGGTGTAGGTTGGTCCACTGGTAATGTAGCCAAAATTAGAAATATGAATCAGATTCTTGGCACTGACGAAGACCTTAAGATTGCCGGAGTCTTAACGGTCGGTTATCCTGAAGCCTTAGTGCCCAAGACCCGAAAAGACTATGAAACCGTGACGAAGTGGTTGTAATAAGTATTTTCCATATGAGCTAAATATCGAAAAATCGCTTATGCCAATCAACCTTTTCTCGGAGTTTTAACAAAAAGATTCTGGAGGAAGATAAATGCTCGATGTACTTATTCACAATGGAACCATCATAGATGGGACAGGTAATGTAGGTTATGCCGGCTCTGTAGGTATATCTGGCGATTCAATTTCCGTTCACCTTGGGGATGTATCTGATCTGGAAAGTGTCACAAAAATTGACGCTACTGGATATGTGGTAAGTCCTGGATTTATAGATCTACATTCTCATACTGGATTAACTATTTTAGGAGAGCCCCATCATGACCCTAAGGTACGTCAGGGAGTTACGACAGAATTAGTGGGAATAGATGGAATTTCCCACGCTCCATTCAAAACTACAGAGGAACTAGAAAGATACATATGGTTGGATTCTGGGTTAAATGGGTACCCACCAATGCCTCCGGATTGGCTTAGCGTTGCCGAATTGCTAAAAAAATATGAAGAAACCGTCGCCGTTAATATTGCTTACATTTTGGGCAATTCTCCTGTAAGGATTTGGGGAGTGGGTTGGGGACAAAAAATAGCAACTAAGACTGAAATTGAAAATATGAAGTCTGTAATTAGAGAGGCTATGGAGGAAGGAGCATGGGGTATTTCCACCGGACTTGATTATCCACCAGGAGCTTATGCTTCGACGGAGGAGTTAATTGAACTATCAAGGGAAAGTGCAAAACTTGGTGGCTTTTACCATACTCACACTAGAGCCAGCCTAAAAAGCAAAGGTAGATTGGAACCTTGGATGGAAGCATTGGAGATTGGAAAAGGTGCGGATATCCCAGTGCATCTTACTCATTTTCGCCAAGGATTCCAGGGTGATGGTAGCCATTTGGATTATCTTGGACTTGTGGAAGATGCTCGGAATAATGGGATGGATGTAACCTTTGACTGTTATACCTACCCTTATTCTGGCACAACAATTACTATCGATTTCCCTTTTTGGGCAAAGGATGGTGGTCCTGAACGACTTATTGAAGCATTGGATGATGCGGATGATAGATCCAGAATGAAAAGAGAAATGTCAGAAGAGTCGATTAAGGACAATTGGCTCACTAACTTTAATCAACACAAAAACAAAATTTACGAAGGTAAATCTATCGCAGAAATATCAAATATGAGAAATCAAGACTCCCGAGACGCTCTATTTGATTTGTTACTGGAAGAGAATCTGGGAATATCTACAGTTGGTCTTGGCACTAACCCTCAAACCCTTCCTGAATTTGTATCTCATCCTGCCGGAATGATAGCGAGTGATTCAATACTTTTTGGAGATCACCCCAACCCTAGAACTTACGGATGTTTTCCTGTAGTTTTAGCAGAATTCGTAAGGGCCGAAAAACAGCTTCGCTTGCCTGAAGCCATCAGGAAGATGACGTCCTTTCCGGCTCAACGCCTGGGACTTCAAAAGCGTGGCCTGGTGAAAGATGGATTCAAGGCAGATTTGGTTTTATTTAATCCAGATACTGTGAAAGCCCTTGCAACAAAGGATAATCCTAAACAATACCCAGAGGGAATCGACTACGTTTTTGTTAATGGGCAGATGGTTGTTGATAAGGGTGAAAATACTGGAGCAACTCCCGGGCGAGCCCTGAGGCGTGGAAGGTCGTAATCTGGTGCTTACTCGTGATATTAGGACGTTAATAGACAACCATAGCGCGGGTATGGTTGCTACAGTGAACGCAGACGGAACTCCTTCGGTTTCTCCTAAAGCTACTTTTTTGGTTCTTTCCGATTATCAGTTGGTATTTTCTAATATTCGATCTCCTAATACGGTGCAAAACATAAAAGATAGACCTAATGTTGAAGTGTGTTTTATCGATTTGGTTCTTCGTAAATCTGCCAGAATCACTGGTATAGCAGAATATATAGAGGTAAGTGAAGCTGAACCACAATTAATTGAGAAATTTGAACAGGTATTCGGTGACTATTTGGATTCCATGTCAGGGTTTGTACTGATTAATGTGACGGAAGCTGAAATGATAGTTTCCCCAGCTTATGACTTGGGTATAAGTGAGAATGAATTACGGGAAGCTAATATGAATAAATTGAATAGTATTTACCAAACAGACCTCTAGTAAATCTTAATGATGTATATAAAAAATCACCTGAGCCATAGGACTGAGATTTTCCTCCGATAAATTTCATGGCCAATTCAAACAAGTTTAAGAAACTTCCTCTGCCTATTCTGCTCACAAGCCTGGCTGTCGCCGCTGCATTGCTTGGTGATGCAATGTTGTACGTAGTCATGCCTGCTAGACCTGAACTATGGCAGTTAACAATTGTACAAGTAGGAGTATTACTTTCAGCAAACAGATTGGTTAGATTGGCCACAAATCCACTTAGTTCTGTTTTTGTTGAAAGGTACGGCGTGTACACACCATTTCGGATATCTTTGTTGGCTTCTTTGGGAGTGTTAATTGCTTATTCATTTTCAAAAAGCTTTGTAGTTTTGATTTTTGCCCGACTACTTTGGGGCGCTTGTTGGTCAGTGTTGAGGTTGGTGTCTCAGTGGGTTGCTTCAGATCAAAGCACAGGTGAAAATATTGGACTTAATCTCTCCAGCAACGCATCTATTATCCGATTGGGGTCTATTGGTGGTGCTGTGTTTGGTGGACTTCTGTCGGATTATTTGGGGTATGAGATCGCATTCATGATTTTTGGGATATTTACGGTGGTCAGCTTTTTGTTCTGGATCCGTGGGTCTGGTTATCACAGTAAAGATAGACAGATCAGCAAAGGGAGAAAGGTGTCTGGCTTTATCGAGGTTTTGAAAGATCTTAGAGTACTGATTATAAGTGTAGCTAGTATGCTGGCGGGGTTAGTGTTTTCCGGTCTGATGGGGGCCACCTTGGGACATTTTTTCAGGTATAAATATGGGCTTGAATTTGATTTCCTTATAGTTACTTTAGGGGTAGCTACGGTTACAGGCTTTGCACTCGGTTTGAAAAGTTTTGCAGAAGTATTTGTAGGACCTTTCGGGGGATATTTCTCTGATAAATATGGTAGGTATAAGACTTTGGTGATATCTACAGGGTTAACCTCGATGGGACTTATAGGATTAGGGCTATTTGATTCATTGATCGGTACTTTCATTGTTTTAATATGGGTGTTTGTAATGGGTGTAATGTTAATGATGCAATTATTAACTTTGGTGGGAATAGTTGCCGATGATGACTCACGATCCCAAGTGTTTTCTGTATACAACACATTTCAGGATTTTGGTTCAGCCCTCGGACCATTGGTTGGCCTTTCTTTTATAACGGTAAATTTGTTGCCGATGGTATATTCGCTTAGTGGGATTTCATTGTTTTTATTGATTTTATCCACATGCTTGTTCCTAAATAAGGGAGAACCTAAAACTTAATGAAATATGGTAAATTTGCCGCCCTGGCAGGGTAATCACTTGAATAACAAAACTGATTCTCAAAGTGCCTTGCAAGAAATATGGGAGTTTTCTGGATTAGATTCTGCCATTATTGAAGGGGTACAGTTAACTGGCCTGGAACCCGTATTGCCGTCTGTTTACAAAACTGGGGTGGTTGCACAGTCAACTATCGCTGCTTCTGCCCTTGCTGCTTCTGAAATATGGAGATATAGAACAGGCAGAACTCAAGATGTTTCCGTAGATATGAAGCATGCTGCAATAGGTTTCAGGAGTGAAAGTTACACTGAAGTAATTGGCGATAAATCAAGAATCTCTGCCAGTAGTAAAATAAGTAATGACTCCTCAGAAGTTCACGGATTCTATGAATGTGGAGATGGTGGATGGTTACAAATACATGGTAATTATCCTGCACATAAATATGGTGTTATTGAAGCGTTCAATTGTGAACCAACAAAAAAAGGGGTGCAAGACATTCTCTCCAATATGACAGTTTCTGATGCAGAGACTTATTTGACCGATAGGGGTTTGCCGGCCGCAATGATGCGGACACTTGATGAGTGGTCTGAGCATCCTCAAGGCAAAGCAGTGTCAGCCCTTCCGCTCATGGAGATAGAGAAAATCGGTGATGCTCGCCCTCTTGATTTCTGTTCTACTCCAAATAGGCCACTGGAAGGAGTAAAAGTCTTAGAACTGACTAAAGTATTAGCTGGCCCATTGATAGGGCGAACACTCGCTGAGCACGGTGCTAATGTTCTTTGGCTAAATGATCCTCATCTAGACGTCATAGATGGTTTGATAATGGACATGGCTAAAGGAAAATATCCGGCTCATCTGAACCTTAATGACAAAAAGATAAAAAGACTTTTATTGACCTTGCTAAATCTGCGGATGTTTTCATACAAGGATATAAGCCAGGGAGCATAGCTGCGAAAGGATTTTCTCCTTATGACATGGCTGAAATCCGACCAGGCATAGTTTGTGTCGAAATTTCAGCATTCAGTCATGAAGGTCCCTGGTCTACTAGGCGTGGGTTCGATAGCATTGTTCAAACCGTCAGTGGGATAGGTAGGGAAGGTGGATTGGCGAAAAATCAAGACGGAATGTCCCACTTGCCTTGTCAGGCTCTGGACCATGGTACTGGCTATCTTGGCGCTTTTGGTGCGATGGTAGGAATTTTAAAGCAAAGGAGAGAGGGTGGCAGCTGGAGAGTGAGGTTATCGCTGTCACAAACTGGTCATTGGCTGAAGTCTTTAGGTAGACTCGACGCCATTTCTGCCCCAGATATAAAAGAGTGTGATGTAAAAGATTATATGGGGCAGGTAGACTCGCCATATGGAAGGATTTCCTATACAAGGCCAGTCGCTCAGCTTTCCGACACCCCTCCTTACTGGACGTTACCTCCCTCTCCGTTTGGTTCATATGAAGCTAAATGGCACTAGCTAATTGAGTCTCAGGACTTCAACCAGATGTGTTACATTTGGTAGAGACTCAGATCATTATTAAAAAGGATAAGTTATGGAGCAGCGACAACTAGGTGACAGCGGACTATATACCTCAGCGTTAGGTTTTGGTACTTGGGAAATGAGTACAACTATGTATGGCCATATTGACGTAAAAGAAGCTAGTGATGCAGTCAGTGCCGCAATAGATCATGGGGTGACTTTGTTTGACACAGCGGAGGTTTACGGACCATACCATTCAGAAGAACTTTTAGGCAAGGCTTTGGGAAATAAGCGAAACGATATAGTTCTCGTCAGCAAAGTAGGGTTTGAATATGATGATGATGGAAAAAATATAGGTAGAAACTCCAAGTACGATCATGTTATTTCTAGGGCTGAAGGTTGCCTTGAAAGGTTGAATACTGACTTTCTTGATTTACTTCTGATTCACTGGCCAGATCATGACACTCCATTTGAAGAACCAATACGTGCGCTGGAAAAATTAAAAAATGATGGAAAAATTCGACATTACGGAGTATCAAATTTCACCCCTGATATGATGGATGAATGTGAAGGATATGGACATTTGGCGGCAAATCAAGTTGGCTACCATATGTTTGATAGGCGGATGGAATCAGCAGTTTTGCCATATTGTAAAGACAATAATATAGGTTTCATGGCATACGGGACTCTAGGGTTCGGCCTCTTATCAGGAGCGTTCACTCCTGAAACAACATTCGGGGAAGGTGATTGGAGAAGTAGTGGTATGGCATTTCGACTTCCTTTGTTTCAAGAAGAAGAATTTGCTAAAGAATTGAAGGTGGTTGATAAATTAAAAGTCATTGCACATGATCATGGTAAATCAGTGGCACAAATGGCGATTGCTTGGACTCTAGGTCATTCAGCCGTTTCAGTGGGCTTGGTTGGTGTTAGAAATGAAAGAGAGCTTAAGGAAAATGTAGCAGCGGTGGATTGGAAACTCAGTGATGCTACGAGGAAAGAAATTGATGCGGTGTTTACAGAGGAAGGAGTTACGACTCACGTAGACACTGATCAGGCTATCTAGGAATCTGCTCGAGACGCTGTGGCTGGGTCACCGATCCTTGATATCAAGCCATAGGCAAAGGAATTCGCTCCCAGAGGCGAGACTTCACAGTCGGAATGGATGTCGCAGTTGATGAGAAATTATTGGAGAGAAAGCGGAAATAATAATTCTCTATAAGAAAGAATGAAATCTGGCTCCGAACCTAATCTCGAATCAAATTCAGGATGGTCATCCAGTGTAATGCAAAAAGTTAAAGGCGCATCCGTTGAAAAAGGTTTGCCTAAATCTGAAACGGCTAAAATCCGAGGTGTCTTTGGTGGAGATAGCGCTAAAACCAATGTATTAGAAAAGGGAGCAATCAGTCGAATTAAAGCCAAATTCGGCAAGTTAAAGATATTCAAAATCGATAAATAGTCTGATTTCAGTATCGGGTGTGAAATTCAGGTAATGCTTTTTAAACTGTTATGTTAATTTGACATGTGTCCAAGGTGAAGGTAGAGTTTCCGCGATATGAAACCGCAGAATTTGCAGCAACAAGAGAACATGAGTCGATCGGACAATATGTGCGAGATGATGTGTTGCGTCATGGATATTATGACCTGATTCGGCGGGGAATCGAAATTAGAAAAGGCCCCCCTAAGGAACGAGGCGGGGCCTTTTTTTTTGGCTTTTCAGTATCTTGGAAGTTTCAATAAATGTGAGATAGGTTATTAAGGAGATAAAATGAGCGATCAAAGATTTGAAACCTTGCAGTTGCATGCCGGCCAAAGTCCGGACCCAGCCACAAACGCTAGAGCAGTACCAATATATCAAACCACTTCCTTTGTGTTTGATAACGCTGAACACGGGGCTAACTTATTTGCACTGAAAGAATTCGGAAACATATATACCCGCATTATGAATCCGACAACTGATGTTTTTGAGAAACGGGTTGCCGCCCTTGAAGGAGGAGTAGTAGGTTTAGCAACAGCTTCAGGTCAGGCTTCTCAATTCGCGGCTGTAGCCAATATGATGCAAGCTGGAGACCACATCGTATCGACTTCCTTCCTTTATGGTGGGACTTACAACCAATTTAAAGTTCAGTTCCCGAGGTTGGGAATAGATGTGAGTTTCACAGACGGAGACGAGCCAGAGAAATTTGAAGCTTTGATCAAGGAAAATACGAAGGCGCTTTATATCGAGTCTATGGGGAATCCAAGATTCAATATTCCAGATTTTAAGGCTCTGTCTGAATTAGCCCATTCCCATGGGATTCCTTTGGTTGTGGATAATACTTTGGGTGCTGCTGGGGCACTTATACGGCCTATTGACCATGGTGCGGATGTCATCGTTGAGAGTGCTACCAAATGGATCGGCGGACACGGAACTAGCATAGCCGGTATAGTCGTCGATGCTGGCACATTTGATTGGGGTAATGGAAAATTTCCTCTATACACTGAACCTAGCGAAGCCTACCATGGATTAGTTCATTGGGATGCCTTTGGGTTTGGAAGCGACATATGCAAGATGCTTGGTGTGCCAGACGACCGAAATGTTGCGTTTGGTTTAAGGTCAAGGGTAGAAGTTCTTAGAGATTATGGAGCTGCGATTAGCCCATTCAACTCTTTCCTACTACTTCAAGGTCTGGAAACTTTGTCCCTGAGGGTTGAAAGGCATGGTTCTAATGCTCTTGAACTTGCAAAATGGCTTGAGTCACACGCTAAAATCGATTCAGTAAATTATCCAGGATTAGACTCCAGCCCGTATAAATCAGCCGCAGAGAAATATCTGGAGAGAGGATATGGGTCTATGCTTACGATAAGTCTCAAAGGTGGCTATGAAGATGCTGTCCAGTTTATTGATAATCTTCAATTGGCGAGTCACCTTGCCAATGTTGGTGATGCAAAAACCTTAGTAATACATCCAGCTTCCACTACACATCAACAATTGACTGAAGAAGAACAAGTATCGTCGGGAGTAGAACCTACGATGGTCCGAGTTTCAGTAGGGTTGGAACATATTGATGATATCAAGGAGGATTTCCAACAAGCCTTTGATTCTATAAAATGATTAAACTTCTGAACGTACAATCGGAATTCCGATTGTACGTTCAGAATTAAATGTCAAGGTGTTGAATGGCTCTCGTAATAAGACCAGACTATCACGAAATACCCACAATCGAAAAAAACGGTCTTGATTGGATTTCAAGTGAGAAATTCAGAAATCAAGGCGGTAATGCTGTTCGGATTGGGATATTGAACATCATGCCACTAGGCGAGAAATACGAGATGAATATTCTGAACCCTCTCGGACTGTCACTTGTAGATATAGAACCCGTTTGGATAAAACTTGAATCTCATTCCTATAAAACCTGGCCAAAGGGTCACATTGAAGGTTTTTACTCAACATATTCGGAAGCGGTGAAGGAAAATAAGTTAGATGGTCTTATCGTTACCGGAGCTCCTGTCGAACATCTAAATTTTGAAGAAGTTAACTATTGGGATGAGATATCTGAACTAATAAGAGATGCTAGGCAAAATTCGCATAGCACGCTTGGTCTATGCTGGGCAGGATTCGCCCTTGCTAAGCTTTCAGGAGTAGAGAAAATAACCTTCGAAAGAAAATTATTTGGTGTCTACGAGTTAGACAACTTGGCCACATCACATCCTATAATGGGTGCTCTGGACGATAAATTTGTTTGTCCTCAAAGTCGCTTCGCAGGGTTCGACGATAAAGAGGTTTTGGATGCCGTCAGCAGGGGTGATGTGAATGCTCTAGCGTATGGCAGAGAATCGGGTTATACAATACTTGAGAGTCCTGATCATAAGCAATTGATGCATATTGGACACCCTGAATATAATAAAGGGCGTCTCGCAGAGGAAGCTCGTAGAGATCAAGGAAACCCTAATGTACCAGACATTGAAAATTTTGACTTTGATCATCCTCTCAATAGATGGCGTATGCATAGGAATACCTTCTTTCAAAGGTGGATTAATTTCGTTACTCACGAATCCAGAACAAAATAGTGTGAATGCGGTTCTAATCACCTAGTTTTTGGTATATCCAAACTTGATGTAGGACATCTGGTTCTCCAATTGGTAAGGGTGGAAATTCCTCGCTTACTTCCACAAGTCTCCACAGGTTATGTGACTCTAAATCGGTTTGTTTTTCCTTGAAACCATTGTTCAAATACACATCAATTCTTATGGTAAAGACAATATATCCAAAAGGTTTTGTGATTCTCAACAGTTCATCAAATGAGTTTGGTGAGGCGTGCCCCAAAGTCATCACGCCTACGCTTATTACTGCATCGAATACATTGGCTTCATATGCTAGAGATTCACCAAGTGTCATTTGATCGAGTTGCTTGTAAATATTTTTTTGTTTGGCTGCTTCCAACATACCCTTGGAGAGGTCCATTGCTGTCAGATTATTGAATCCTTTTTTCGACAATGCCTCCCCAACTAGGCCAGTTCCTGCCCCAGCGTCCAACACCATGGAGTCGGGGGTCGTGTATTTTGCTAAGTACTGAGCGGCTGTCTCAGGTGCCGTCCACCCAAAATCCCGTATTAAATCTTTGTCATACTCCTTTGCCCATTCATCGTACCTCTGAGTCAGTTCGATATTGTTTTTAGAAGAATAGACCCATTGGACAGGGTTGGAATTTCGTTCAGCCATATGTATCCTCAAATTTCCACGCTTGTTGTTTCGCCATCTGCCTCCGGTAGGTTAACAGAATGAACGAGAATCATTTCTTTTCCTATAGGAAGCGATGTATTAATATTGGTCAGGTTTTATAGGAGACGTTATGAAAATTGGTGTTAGTATTAATGTGGACAGAGTCGTTCTGGAAATCTTCGGCTTTACCCAAAAAGAACTTCGGGCTCAACTTGATATATCACCTGAATCCATTTTGGTTAAGATTTAACTATGTGGCCAAAGAATGATAAACAGAACAAGTTATTAGAAAAGTCAAAAAAAATCGCCGAGTTCATATCTCCAACGGCTTTGCAACATGATCATGCTGGTTCCTTTCCGCATGAGCATTTTAAATTTATGAGAGAAATAGGATATCTGGCGTCAGCGGTACCGGAATCCTATGGTGGGCCGGGTTATGGGTTAACTGATCTTCTTCTAGCGCAATATGAAATCGGAACTGGAGATGGTTCAACCGCCTTATCTGTAGGAATGCACCATATGCTGATCGGAACAGAGGCCATTGCGAAAGTGTGGCCAGAATCTACGAGAAGACAAATCTTTAAGGAAGTTGTTGATCACGGATCTCTTCTAAATAACATTGCCTCAGAGCCTGAACTAGGTTCCCCTAGGGGAGGTGGTAGACCCGCAACCACGCTCACCCCTAATGGGGATGGATGTTGGATTTTGGATGGTAGAAAAACTTGGTCTACATTGGCTCCAGAATTGACTTATGCAGTGACTTTTGCGGCCATAGAAGATGGAACGGGTGATATAGGTCGGATTCTCCAAAGAATGGATGTCCCTGGTGTATCCATCGAGGAAACCTGGGATTCGATGTCAATGCGCTCTACGGGTTCACATGACATTATTTACCGGGACGTAAAGGTATATCCGAAGGACTTTCTTTTAAGGTCCAACCCGAAGAATGCCCCGGAGGAGCCAATAGGTGGTTCTGTTTGGTTCCCATTAATGTTATGTGCTGCCAATTTAGGTGTAGCTAATGCCGCTAGGAACTATGCGATAAATTTCGCAATTAACCGGAAACCTACAGGGGCTCCTGCACCAATTTCCAAAATACCTCATGTGAGAGAGCAGATAGGTCGATTAGAATCAAAATTACTTACTGCCAAAAGATCACTGTTCTCTTATGCCGACGATTGGGAGAGTTATCCGGAACATCAGATTGACCTATTACCTGAAGTCGCGGTCGTCAAGACTAAAACCATTGATGCGGCGATAGAAATTACTGACCTTGCCATGCGTGTGGTTGGCGGTGTTGGCTTGGAGAGATCTCGCCCACTGGAACGTTATTTCAGAGATGTCAGAAGCGGGTTGGCGAATCCACCAATTGAAGGAAGGGCTTTGGAACAAATAGCCTCTTCGGTACTAGATTAATTTTACTGAGGTGAAATGAGTGTCATTAAAATTTATTCAAATGGCGGATCCACAGTTTGGGATGTTTGCCTCTATTAGTCAATTGAGTGAAGAAGATGCCAGGTCAAGATCTCGAGAGGGGATGAATCTGAGATATGTGGAAGATGAATTTAACCATTATGAACCTGAAATAAAATTATTCACCAAAGCTATCGCGCAGGCCAATGAATATAAACCCGATTTTGTGGTTATGTGCGGAGATATGGTTAATGAAGCCGATTCCATGGAGCAACGAGCAGAACTTTTTCGGATAACCGAACAGTTAGATAAAGATATTCCACTTTATTGGGTAGCCGGAAATCACGATGTGGGTAATTCTCCTACGACCGGAACATTGGAGGCTTATAGAAACCTATTTGGATCGGATAACTATTCGTTTCAAAAAGATAATTGCTATTTTATAACCATAAACAGTGCTGTTTGCTCTGATCCTTCAGCCGTGCCAGAGGAATGGGAGGACTTGATTTCATTTTTGGAAACCGAACTAATCAAGGCTTCTGAAATTGACGCGGTTCACAAAATAGTTTTTCTGCACCACCCACTTTTTCTTGAAAGGCCAGATGAGCCCGATAATTACTTCGTCATCCCTTCTCCACGGAGGCAGCAAATTATTCAATTACTGGAGCAACATAAGGTATCTGCAGTGTTTTCAGGGCACCTGCATCGGAACAATTTGAGAAATCTCAATGGCATCGAATACGTATCAACCGGTCCTGTTGGATATCCACTAGGTGAAGATCCATCAGGTATTAGAGTTGTTAATTTGGATTATGGTTATCTTAGGCATCAATATATCAGCCTTGAATAGAATCTATCAGGATAGGGCAGCATAGGCTGTCAATATCAAGCTGAGGAATAAAATGTCTTACATTTTATTCCTCAATCTATGGATCAGCCTACCAAGTGCTTCTCTAGAACTTTGGGATCGAATTCCACACCTAGACCAGGTCCGGTGGGAATTTCTATATAGCCGTTTTCAAAGACTATGGGCTCCTTAAATATTTTCTTATGTAAAGATCCTTGATTTGCCTCAGTTATCATAAAATTGGGTGAACAAGTAGAGACTTGTATGGCAGCGGCAGCTGCCACCGGACCGCAATACATATGAGGGGCAATTACTGCATAACTTGCTTCTGCCATAGCTGCAACTTTCTTACCCACCAAGATACCTCCTGCTTGGCCAATATCGATCTGAATAATCTGAGCAGCTTGCTTTCTTAATAACTCAGAAAATTGGAAGATAGTTGCTAGTCTTTCTCCGGTAGCTATAGGGATACTAGTATGTGCCGCTACTCTGGCCATCTCATCTACATTTTCTGGCGAAACAGGTTCTTCGAACCAAAATGGTTGATAGGGTTCTATCGCTTTTGCAACTCTTATTGCACTGTAAGTTGTTAATTGGCCATGTGTACCAAGTCCGACTTCAAGCTCATTACCTACAGCAGATCTAATACTTTCAAAAATATTTTCGGTGTAGGCTATTTCTTTTAAGCCGATATCTCGAGGAACACCTGTTACGGGATGAAAAGGATCAAATTTGCATGCCGTATTGCCTTCTTCAAGTAATTGTTCTGCAACCGCGCCTGCATTTTCGGCCTTTCCTTCGGGTATGGGGGGCATATAGGCATAAGCTCTGAGTCTATCCCAGCATTTCCCACCAAGCATATTGTAGATTGGTTGATTATTAGCCTTCCCTACAATATCCCACAATGCCATTTCAATCCCCGATATAACCATCCCAAAATGCAAACTAGGCAATCTATAGTCATGTCTTCCTGCATACATATCATAGTAAATTTTTTCTACGTTGAACGGATCTTGTCCTATAACGAAAGCTTCGACAGTTTCATGAACCAACTGGATTTGCGATTTGAAATCTTTCCATGTCATTTTTCCAGTGAATGAGCTTCCGGTAAGTTTTTCCCCAATTCCTACAATGCCTTCATCTGTAGACAGTTCTAAAATGAGGAAATATTTACCTCCGATGTACCATTCTTCGGTTTGCCCGCCTCCACCAGTTCTTACTCCTGGCTCATTTTCAATAACGTAAGTTTTTACACCTGTTACTTTCATAATTGCTCCATTTTCCAAAATTCATGATAATAGGCGACTTTATATTGGGTTGGTTAGAGTGTCAATTTCACCAATCCCAACCCTCTATGTACTCCCTAAATCTTTGTCCTTGCACCAGCAGGTGAATTTTAGTCCGTTCGATGACTATGACTATGGCTATTATAAATAGCCCCAATATGATTCCGATGATGGCGCCATCCGTTCCAGAAAGAAGGGAAGTAGCCTGGTAGAAAATATTGATTGCAAATGTCAATATTCCTCCCGAGAAACATATCTTAGATTTGGAAAATAAGCCCCAAATTGTGAGGAAGATACCTTCCGTGCCGCCTATCAGCACAAAAATAAACTCGATTTCATTGGTAGTTATCACGGATTGAACAAAAGCCGACCCGCTTAAAATAATTACTCCTAAAAGATTGGCTGCTAGCGATAATCTATTGTCTTTCGGATTTCTTTTTCTTTCGAAATAGGCTAATGCCAATAAATACAACCCTGCCGGGATCGCATAGAACTGAATTGCTACATATGACAGGTCTCTTTCGATTAATTGCACGTACCAGCTGAATAGTAGTGCTGCAGCGGAAATGTAACCTGAGAGTGGGTTGTTTTCTGTGATAGCTTTTCCCAAGTACAGAAGGCCCAAAATGGCAATGACGGACGTCGGTACTATCAAGTCAGGATCGAAGCTTCCTAAGCCGACCAACGTGGCAGTTAAAGTAATTAGAACGAATCCACCAGCAAATAATGCAGTTCTAGTTGAAGAATTCTCTAAAGGAATCACCCACAACACTAAATCATATTTGGACTCTGTAGTGAAGAATCGAGTAATGCATTTAGCTAACCACCAAAATGCTAACCCTTGGAGTGCCCATCCTGTGGCCCTTGCCGGCCAACTTCCTCCTATCATTCCGACGATGAAAATGTTAATCACTAGAGCTAATACCATAGTGAAATACGGAATAGTTCTGTGTTTTGTAATTTGAGCTACTGCGATTGAAATGATTGTGTAAACTACGGCTACCGACAAACCTTCCCAGTTCCCCCAATCATTCCAACCTGAAAGTAGCAGACCTACGCTCGCCTCGATTCCAGTTACTGCCAATAGCGGGAGGAAAATATATTGCTTTGCGTACTTCGAATAACTCTTCATCCATTCCATATACTTATAGCAGCCGGCAATAAGTCCTAGATATAGGATGGAAGAAATCGAAATAATCAGTCCCATCTGGTTTACATCCAGATTTAAAGTCGGCAACCTTATTAAAGTAAACATACCCAAATGGACGGTTGCGGTTCCAGCGTATAAAAATATGATATTTTTCTTTTTCAGGATCCCGATTGCATATATAACTGTGAATGACCACCATATTGTTGTGGCGTAGGCTGGGAGGCTTTGTGAAAAACCTGCTATATAGCCTAGTGATGCGATTAGCCATATTGGCACAGATACCAGAATGAAAAATTGAGACGTTGCTCTTAAAGTTCCAATTGATAAAATAATATCAACAATTTTTTGTTCCCATTCATTGCGAGCTAGGTCCTTGGATTTCCTGGCGGGCTCCCCACAATTTAAGCAAGTCGAGCCAGATTGTCGAGAGCTATCAAGGGTGTTTTCATCTCTCAGCGGTTTTCCGCAGTTGTTGCAATCTTGGTTAAGGATTTGTGGTGGCTCTAAATAGTTGACTATAGTGACTTTTGAATTTTCCCATATGTCTTGAAACCATTGGGTAGAGGCCAAAAGCATGACCATTCCTAATGATGTGATCGCAAAAATCAATGCAATCAAAGCAGCTGTCGAAATGAAGGGTACTGTATAGCCGGAGGACTCGTATATTAATGACCATGCGATAGCGGCTAGGGTTGCGGCAAAAGCCCAAACAGTTAGTGGATAGGAGAAAACAGCTTTACCTTTCGAAAACCATATTCCAATCAGACTGACACTGCCTGAAAAGGATAGAAGCGAAGGTTTTAGAGGAATAGATAAACAGTCCCAATTGGTGTTATCCGGTACAGAGGTACAAGAATGTGGTGTTCCAAATAATTCGGAGAAATAGAATACTTCAATTGGTATCAAATCCAATGAATAAGACAGTACAAAAGTTAAGGGTATCAATGGGATCCATGGCCAAGGTTGTCTTTTCCAATTTTGCGCTAAGATACCTATTAAAAAAGTCACCATCAGCATACTGATCGCCCTGCTCCAAACTGGGCTGGAAGTCAACAGAGGGATTGAAAGCATCACAAGAATTGATATCGCATACCAAGGTTTTAGAACTGGCCATTTCTGTTCAATGTTGCTAGATGTGCCAAATTGAAATTTGCTTCCCACAAATAAATAAATGAGTGAAATTGATACCAAAACCATGGGCATGTATCGTTCTGCATTGTTGTCGATTTCATTGATGGATAATAAGACTGCTAGAGGTAGGAGAAGAGCTGCAAAATGCTCCAGCCAGCGTATAGATGTGTGTCTGATCACGTCCAATGAAGCAAAAGCAGTGATCACAAAAGTTAATGCGAGGGGAAAACTCGTTTGATCAGAATTGTTTAAATAGGAATAGCCTAGAATTATTGACGGTGATATTCCAATGGCGAGACCTGACCAAACAAGTGGATGTCTGAGATCTCCTTTAAGTGTTTTATCCACAAATGATCTTAAGTACAAAAGTGATAATCCGTAAGCGGGAAGAGGGCTTATAGCCCATGGCCATAGATCCCAGTTTTTGCTGAAAGAACTTATGGTAAGGAATATGGCAATTCCTGTGAGCAAAATAAATCCATGTGTTAGTACATAACCCCTGTATTTATAGGCTAATAATCCCCATATTGGCGCTGAGATAGTTGATACGATCAGCCATGCAAGTGGTTGCAAATTGATTTCCAGGCCTATGCCAGGTATTTTGGGGTCGGGACTGATAGGGTCGAATAGTAGATAAGCAATGATGCCAGCTGCAAAAATACTCCAAACAGCTCCAATGGTTATTAAGGCAAGTCCAGAAAAATATAGACCTATCTGCTCTTTCACCAGGTGACCTACACCTATGAACGCGGCCATTTGAACAAAAGCTAGGCCCATGAGAATTAATCTCATATCCTCGTTAGGCCAATAATTGACTAATAAGACAAGGGAACTGATGGTTATTAGCAATATACCGAAACCGAGAAAGGAAGACATAGCGTTTTCTGAATATAAAGTGGTCCATAACCCAGTCCAATCAAAATAAGGCTTTGACTGATTAACGATATGGTTATCATGAGGAGTACCCGTGTGTATTGGGCTAGGTATTAGAACATTTTGCCCGGTTTCATGTATATTCTCCATAGAGGCTTGGTCTATAGGGGTTTCAAAGCCAAGTTCTGTTAAATCCATGCCTTGTGATGCGGCTATCCTGTATAAGGATGATTCTGAGGAAGATTCGCCTCTTGTTTTAGCAATTTCCCGTACCCGAGCAAAAAAATACTGGAGTGAAAGAGAATCCTTTATCGGTTGTTCCTCATAGATAACATCTTTCAAATGTTCTAGTAGTGTTGCCCTTCTCAGCTCTAGGTTTGAGCAGAATTCACTTGAGGTTAAATCCGATGGTTCACCAACAAGTGACAGAGCCATATTAATTTGGCTAATCTCCATTAAGATTTCGCGTAACTTATTTGCTACAGGGCCAATGTAGCCTTCGGTGTTGGGGCTTTTAACGGTGCTGTCTTTCTCCTCATTACCTTGATCTATATAGTTTCCATTCTGCAAGGAGCGACCGCAGGATATGCAGAAATTGTTTTCGGTGGGATTTTCCTGACTACAAAACGTACATATTTGATCGTTGTGATCTTTTGGGTCCCCTATATGGGTACTGGATAGAGATTCAGTGTAGCCGGGAGTATTAGGGTCCCGTTCAATAAATCGTCCCCCGCATTTTATGCAAAATTCGCCATCCCTATCGGTGGTATGACCGCAATTTTTGCATGTAGGCATTATTTATTCCTTTGATACGTTACTCGTAACATATCATAATAATTTGAGATTGTTTGGTTGAAAATTCCCAAAATGTAAAGTGGACAATTAATCTCATAATCTAGTGTTTTCAAGAAATGCAGTTATTGGTGGCAGTACCATATCGATCGCAAGAAAGCCATCGATATGGTCTATTCCGTCGAAAACGAATTTTTCTGAATAGGGGATATCTTCTACATATCCCTCGACAAGGGCATAGTTGAAATCGTTATTGCCGATATAGAAAAGAGTGGGTACGTCAGTTGACAAGATATATGGTCTCAGACACTCCATAGGACTATTCAATAGTGCTAGTAAGGCTTCGAAATCATTCTCTCTGGTCCGAGATTCCCATTCAGGAGTACACGGCCAAGAAGTTTTTTTTACCATTTCTAGCCATGCATCAACACCTCTTTTCAAAAATTGCTTTATGGGAGAGGGTTCTTTGGAAACCGGTCCTATCCCACCTATTGCTGCGGAAATGATTCGCTCTGGTGAATACGCCAGCATTTCTAGGGCGGCTCGGCCTCCTAGAGAATATCCGAGGATTTGTGTACGATCAATGCCTAGTTCGTTAAGCACTGACACAATATCGGAAACTCTCTGTCTCGATGTATAGGCATCAGATCTATGTGGCTTGTCACTGATTCCATGCTCAAGGGGGCTCATCAGTATCAACCTATAATGATTTTTCAATTGTTCGACGTAACCAATGTCTCTCCAATCGTCTATGGACATTGTCAAACCATGGTGAAGCAAAAGAGGAGATCCGCTACCCTCTATTTCGTAATAGATAGCGTATCCATTGCTGTCAGCGTAAGGCATTAGTCACTTGAATATGATATTTATGCATGGAAACCCAGTCGAATAATCCCAAATTCAGTTTTATAAGGCAATACATAATAGTTTGGAATTCACCTTATGCCTTTGGCAAGGACTAATCAAAAACAGAAATAAGATATATTGATAAACCTTGTGATTCCGCTTCAAATCTTTGGTAGTACTGGTTGGATGGTCCCCTCGACATACCAAGGTAATGTGTTTCTAATTCGTACCACTCATCGCCGTCAGTTGCCATTAGTACTACTCGATCTAGATCAATAGCCTCTGATTCTAACCACTCCTTATTCAAATCAAATTCTACGGTAGCAAATATGTCATTAATGTCTGCTTCTAGAGCAAATCCTATTGATTTTAGAGCCATAGAATCATCAGGAATATTTTCCAAAGAAGCGCTGGATAGCTCTAAAACGTTTATTGCTGTAGATTCACCAAGGTCGGCATCAAATACGGATATTTTCGAAAAATAAGAAAGGCCCCCACCATCAGACCAAGGTAATTGCACCGAGTATTCCATTTCTTCTATTTTAGTTAATTCGAATTCACCGGTGAAATCATTATCTGAGGTTCTGATCTCAAGGGAGGAATGAATTTCAAGTTTTTTTTCGTTGTCCTTTTCTTTTATGTTTTCCTCTTCTATGTCTGCTTTTTTGCTGTTCTCTTTGATATCTATTATTGGTTGTTCTAGTCTATTTGCGGATTCGGTTACAAGTACAGGGGGTATACTCGGCGAGAGGGCGTTGACCTCTTCTTTTCCAAAAGCTTCGGATGTTTTTTCCGTACGTCCAGGGACTAGGTCATCGATGTCTCTAAATTGGTTTAATACCTTCTCAGAATTGACAATTAAAAAGATCACTGCGGCTGCGAGGCTCATTGCAGCGACTATTCTTGACCATCTGGAAGGTTTTAAAATGACTTCGACCGGCGTCGGCATTGGATTGCTAGGCTGCTCAGGGTCAGGTGTTGTTGAGGTGATGTAATTTGTATCAGAGTTATTTGCTTGAGGAGTATTTCCTCCAAAAAGAGCGCGCAACGCCGTAGCCAATTCTTGTGATGTTTGAAATCTGTAGGAAGGGTCCTTAGCGAGACATTTCATAACTATGCTTTCAAGGCTTGTGGGTATGCTTAAAGAAGGATCAAATTTCGGTACTGGTTGACTTAAATGTGCTTCGGTGAGCTCTTGATAAGAGCCTTGAAAAGGTGGATGGCCACTCAGCATTTCGTAAAATGAGATTCCTAAGGAATATATATCTGATCTAACGTCAGAGACATTCTCTCGGCGACATTGCTCGGGAGACATATATACAGGGGTCCCCATGGTGTCCGTAGTACTTATGAGGTCTGAGGCTCTCGCGATTCCGAAATCTGTGACTTTGGCCATTCCTTCAGAAGATATGAGGATGTTATGGGGTTTTATGTCCCGATGAACAACGCCATTGTTGTGAGCATGCTGTAGTGCTTCAGCTGCGTGGATAGTTATCTGGCTTGCGCGGGGAGGTGGCAATGGACCGTTGCGATGCAGAATTTTGTCCACACTGTTTGGTAGGTATTCCATAACAATGCAGGCATAATCTTTTTCTATTTTGAAATCATAGACAGTGGCTATATTTCTGTGAGTCAGACTTGCTGCGAGTCGGGCTTCTTTCATGAAGCGATCAGCGAAAGCTTCTTCCTCAGAAACAATCTGATTCATCACTTTAACAGCGACTTGTCTTTCCAAGACAGTATCTTCGGCAAGATAGACAGTTGCCTGCCCACCAGCGCCGATTCGCTCTTTTAATTCATAACGGTCAATTCGATCAAGCATTTCAGTAAGAAATATATCAAAATCTAGGTAAGGAAGTTAAGGTGAGATTAGCGTTTGCTGTTTTCGTAGGGGTGATTATTGATTGGGGACATTTCTGAAATCGGTTTCCCCTACGTTTCCAAGCCACCATTTGATGGTCATGTATTTGGGATAATTCGCATCCCCATTGGAAATGCTGACAAATTCAACCACGCCGTAACGGTACTGGCCACCTTCGTTTTTCCGGTAAACCATTAGGCCATTATTTGCGAGATCAGGGTTATTAGCCGTTTGAGTGTGATGCTGGGCCACGTCCTTGGTGCAGAAAACGACCACTGTGTTACCAGTGTAATTGAAGGCAGAAACATTATTGAGGTCAGTAAAACTATTGAAACCATCGTAAGAGGAATAATCATTTTTATACATTGCTCCAACGTTCGGGGTATTTGGTGTTCCATTACATGCGTAGTGACCGTCACTGTAGATGTTCGCTACCTCGACCCCGTTTCGAGAATAAAAATAAGATGTTCTCCTTCCATCACTACCAGACCACCACATTCTGTTACCGTCTCCAATATTGTGACTAGCGCTATCGGTAAAAACGGTAGTGCCATGAGTACCATTCCAGCTACTACCACTTGATGTTGGTGTAGGTGTCTGCGTTGGTGTAGGTGTAGGTGTCTGCGTTGGTGTAGGTGTTGCAGTTGGAGGTACAGGGGTGGCAGTAGCCGCTGCTGTGCGGTCCATTATGAACTTGTATGGACCGAAACCTGATTCCCAGTTGAAAGTTGTGATTCTAAGGGTATATGCACCACTTTCCTTCAAGGTACATTGGAACGACTCCTCTGAAGATGACATCGTGTGGTCACCATATTTTATACATTCGTGATCCCAACTTTTTTGAAGTTCCGTATTGCTGTAATACCAGTTCATACTTGGAGCGAATATTTGGATCATTGGATAAAGAGGTGCAACCAAGGTACTTTCTAATTTGTTGAATGTGACCGTTATGGTGTCACCAGCATTTCCATCGAAATGGTAATCATCTATATCTCCTAACTTGTCAAGAGCAGCGTTAACAGAAGTGCCAAAACTGACATGTTGCCAGCCGCCACCTGTTTCGAGGCCCTCTGAATTGCTTCGCCATGCAACTTTATTGGGATCTGTTATAGAGATAAAGAGATCATATTGTCCGGTGAACTCATTTGAACCTTCCTGGAGCCAATCACTTGCCTTTATGACAATTTCATGCGGCCCTCCCTGTTCGATCAGGAATCCTGCAATCGTTGCGTTGTCAAGATTTGAGTTGGTGGTAGTATAGCGATCCCAATGCAAACGACTACCACCTAGTTTCCAAATTTCTAACATTGGATCTAGATTAGACCCACCTACATCAATATCAGTTGCCGCACTGATCAGCATCCCCTCTTCTACATTTATCAAAAAACGATCTACATCACCAAGTTGATTTATATGCCCACTTACAATTGTCGCTGCTACTATTCCATCAACCTGACAAAGGTCGACTATGGGATGATCGAGAGTAGTGACATCACAGTGATAGTTTTCAATTTGGTAATTGCTGTCACTAGGTTCGTTAAAACCTCCTCCACCAGAATTAGGTTGAGGGCTCGCAGTAGGGCTAGGTATAGCTGTAACTGTAGGTGTGAGTGTCCTCGTAGGTGTTGGAGTTATTGTCTGAGTGACTACAGGAGTGGGAGTTATTGTCGGGGTGACTACAGGAGTGGGAGTTATTGTCGGGGTAGCAGTCCTAGTTGGAGTCGAAGTAATGGTAGGCGTTGGTAAATTTGGATCGACCGGTTCTATAAGAAGGTGGTAACCTCCATAGGTGCCATCCAGTAGCATGAAACGCACCGTGTACACTCCGGTTTCTGGTAAAACCAAATAACTGATAAGCGGATTCATATTAGAT
>PBKS01000021.1 GCA_002722155.1 Chloroflexota bacterium | reverse complement strand
TTGCATCTTCCGCGGTCTCCGCAAAATGTACTGCACCACCAGAGCTGAGAATTTTAGATTCTAGCAATTCTAAATATTTATCTAGATTATTTATCACCTCTTCCTTAATTTCTCTACCTTTTGACTGCAATTCTTCCCAGTCAGCAGTGTCAGAAGAGGCCTGTATACGAGCACTATGAAACCCTTCATAAAGACCAGACAAATTCTTTTGAATCTGGGAGTTCAACAAAGTTTCTTTAGATTTCTCTTCGAATTTTTTTGTAAGTGGTTTCATTTTTTATGGTCCGTCCCCATAGCCAAATCCATTAACTGTGCGATATGCAAACTTTTTATGTCTAGGTTTTTCTTGATCATAAATCCGCCCATATGCATCAGACAACTCATATCAGATGCAGTGACTACCTCCGCTCCAGTTTGTTTCACATTGGCAATTTTTTCTTCAGCCATCGCCGTGGATATTTCTGGATATTTTGTAGAAAATGTTCCCCCAAAACCGCAACAAACCTCCGATTGAGCCATATATATCAAATTAATATTTTCGAGAGATTTAAGTAAAGAGATAGGTTCTTTTGAGATCCCCAATTCTCGATTTAGATGGCATGATTAATGATACGTTACATTGATCCTTTCAGCCGTCTCTGATTTGAAAGGCGATAAATCAAATATACCTAATTTATGGGTTATACATTCAGTGAATTCAAATGTCCGAGTTGATATGTCTTCTACGTTGCCAAAATCATTTTGGTTACATAGCGCCGAATAATGATTTCTTATCATGCTGGTGCATGATCCTGATGGAAGTACAATATCTGTGTCACAACTAGAATAATCCGAAACAAATTTATTCACCAATTTGGAAGAATCAGACCAATGACCAGAATTGAAAAATGGTTGGCCGCAGCAAGTTTGAGATGCCTGTACCGTCACCTCTACACCCAATCTACTTAAAACCCTCGCTGCACTGATAGCCACTTCCGGGTAAAAGTTATTAAGAACGCATGTAGCAAACAAAGAAACCTTATCAGGCACGACCTTATCTATTCCTCTTGATTCAATAGCAACCTATATAAACTGAGAACCTGGTGGCTCAGAAATGTCTTAAATTAAAATACCTCTTATTGAAAAGGCTAGAATCCAACCAAGCATGAGAAGGCTCCCACCTGCAAACAGCTTTCCTTCCTTTCCTTCTTGCGCAGGTCCTGCCATCTTCATGGTGAAGAAAAAAAGGCCAAGAAGTATTGCCAATATCCAGATTGACAAATCGTTTGCCCCCAATCCGGCTCCCAACAGTACACCCACCCCTCCCCAAACATAAGGCAATTTGAGTATATTAATGACTTCGTTCATACTCTGAAGAATACACCGCGACTAGGTGGTTTGCAATGTAACAAGCACCTAATACAAATTATGAATAAGTACTTAGGGGAGAAATATGATCACTGGATTTAACCACTCTGGTTTTGTAGTGAAGGATTTAGAAAAGATGGTCTCATTCTATAGGGATGATTTGGGATTAGAAATAGAAAGAGAAATAGACAGTAAAGCTCCGGAATCAGGAGACCATACTGGCATTCCCGGGGCACACAGAACTCTGATTTTCGTCGGCAAGGGTGGCGGCCACGCTCTAGAATTAGTCTATTATGTTCATCCCGATAGCCCGAATGGTCACTTAGACCGAAATCAACTCGGAGCCGCACACGTATGCTTTAACGTTGAAAATATAGAGGAGCTGTATGAAGACCTAACTAACAAAGGCATAGAATTCGTTACCCCACCGATAATGACCGACACTGAAAACGGGGGCAGGCGGGGAATATGCTATTGCCAGGACCCTGAAGGAAATTGGCTTGAGTTTATTCAAGCCGAGTAGTCTTTATCCTATTTGATAAATTTGAATTCTATGACGGTTGGATTCAACCACGTATAATCGATTATTAGAATCGATGCGAACTGATACTGGTCCCCAGAAATAAGACTCTGTTTGGGAAGATATATGGTACGGGGTATTTAGATGATCCGGTATATCAGGATTAAGATTTGAAATTCCTCTTGTCTCCATTTCATCTTGGTTGGATTCAAAAAACTCCTTGGCCCACTCTGAAAGAGTTGCCTCTCCTCTCATGCTAGATATAAATTGCCCACTTGAATCATATACCTGCAACCGCTCATTACCCCAATCAGTCACATATATATTCCCTTTTTTGTCGACAGATACACCGGAAGGTCTATTAAGAGTCTCTTGTCCTTCGCCAAAATCGCCTATTGCCTGTATGTATTGACCACTAGAGTCAAATATTTGAACTCTATCATTCCTCCAGTCTGCAACATATATGTTATCTGATGTATCAACACCAATCCCCCAAGGCAAATTAAATTCCGCTTCATTTGCTCCTTTGGTCCCCCATTGCGACAAAAACTCACCTTCCGAGGTGTATTTTTGAATTCTGTGATTCCGTTGGTCGGATACATACACTAACCCTTGAGAGTCAACAGCTATGCCTGCAGGACCGTGAAATTCACCTTCTAAATCGCCTTTAACTCCCCATTTACCAATGACATCACCTTTTTTTGAATATATGTTAATTCTGTTGGTGTGTTCATCAGTTACAAGCAAACGACCTTCTGAGTCAAACGCCATAGCTACCGGCAATGTCATCTGCCCTTCACCATCGCCAAAGCCATAGCCAAATTCATAGAGGTATTCTTCATCTATATTGCAAACCCCCACCCTTATACCACTTCTTCTTGCAGGGTCACATCGATTTAAAACAAAAATTTCATCGTCTGCACCAAATGCAACATCATAAGGATTTGCAAAACCTCTCCCATTGGAACCGTTGTTAACTATTCCAATGGTCTTTAGATACCTAATAGTGAGTGCACTAGTATATGCCATGGCGAATGCTTCTAACCTTTAGTTCTAAGCCAGCTGGTATTCGCGGGTAGAAGCGATCATACCAATGAGGCGAGCAATCTGAGTGGAGCCACTTTGATCAGGATATCCTTCCTCGGTCCGAACAACACCCTGGGACTCCGCAAACTGAATTAGTCCCTCTCTAGTATCCGCCTCCACCTGTATTGGACCCATAAAATCTAGACAGGAATCTACTAATTTTTCAGAGTCACTAAGATCTTTTTGGGCTGCCGTCACCCTGTGGATAATATCCTTTACTCCTTCTTTAGTGGGGTCACTCAGCTCTTTGGCCGCGAAATTTATACGTTCAACTAATGAGCCGCTATCTATCCACTCCACTCCTTCATGCCACCCTTCCACCGTAGGAGGTGCTAACAAGCCTTGCCCCATAAACATCGTCTGTGCCCACAAGGAATGGACATCCAGTGTTGGTTCCTGATAAGTACCAGCAAGTCTTGCTGTGCCAACCACAGATTCAACTGGTCCTTTCACCCTAGAATACATACATTTTTCTGACTTGAAATAATCAGAATTAAAAAGGCTCCGCAAAACTGCAGACACTTTATAACCGGATTCAAAATAAGCTTGCATCATCTCTGAAATCACAAATTCCCCATCCGCATCAACTTCATCCGATGCGAAATATTGGAATAGCCTTGTAGACAAAAAGTTAGCCGTGGCTTCCTGTGCCACTATAATATCTACTATGTCTTCACCGTTAAAATTTCCCTCCTTACCGAGAAATTTCTTCTCGCTCCCATCGTGATCATCGGCCCTGTATTCATAATGCCAGGCTATTCTTCCGTAAGGCCAAATAGAATCTTTACTTGCCCTGACCGACATGTACTCAGCATTTCCCAATGTCCATCCGGTAAATGCCTTCGCACACTCTTTAATATCTTCTTCTGAATAGTTCCCTATTCCCATAGAGAATAGCTCTAGTAGTTCTCTTCCATAATTCTCATTTATGGCCTCTTTGTGATTTTCGTTATTATCAAGCCATAGAATCATCGCGGGATCCTTAGACAATTCAATTAGAAGCTCCCTGAAACTCCCAAACCCATATTGCCGGAACATATCAATCTGATTAAGCAAAGCCCTAGCTTGATTCAATTTTGCATATCCAGTAGCGAAAAGGCCGTGCCAAAAAAGAGCCAATTTTTCTTCTAATGGATTATTAGTGGTAAGCATCCGGTATAGCCAATATGATCCGGCACCATCTAATTGCCGCAGCTCCGACTGGTCCACATGGTAACGCCTGATTATGTCATCAGGCATATGGTTGGACTCCCCCGGGTTTAGTAGCTTTTCCACCGTATATTCATATCCGTCATCGAGACAGACTTCCAATTCGTTGCGGGTCGCTCCAAAACCAGCTCTACGCATAAGGTGAGCCATTATAGATACATTTTCACTCATAAAAATAACCTCCAACCTGATTCATAAGGCTAATAACAGGTTTTTGATAGGCTTTAGTGTTTATGTCACGCGTTAACCAAATCAAATTGTTCGAACTGTCCATTCACTATCGGAACAGGATCCAACCCAAACCATTTATCAACAATGGTGGAATATGTAGAGCGGAAATCGTTATTAAAATGTAGGTCCCCTTCCAGTTGGTCTGCCTCTTTGATAGACGGATACTGTCCATACATTCCACCTTTAACATTCCCACCTATCAGGAATGCGACTCCACCAGAACCATGATCCGTACCAGAACCATTATCCTTAATTCGCCTACCAAATTCTGAAAAGATCATGACCACAACCTCTTCCTCAGATCCGTGCTCTCTCATGTCATCATAGAAATCCCCCACAGCTCCCGACACCTCATCCCAGAGTTTGGCATGAGTAACAATTTCTCCCGAGTGAGTATCGAAACTCCCATGTTGTGTGTAGAATACCCGCGTACCAAAATCAGCCAGCAAAACTTGAGCTATGCTTTTCATACTTTGAGCAATAGGATTAGCGGCATACTCAATGGATGAACTATACTTTTGAGGCGCCGTTCTAAGTACATCAGCCCCTTTCAACGCGTCCATACCGGTTTGCCCCAAAAAATTAAGCACTGGGTCCTTGCCCTGCACCCCACCATACATATGGGCAAAGGCATCAAGAGCGAGCTTCTTGGCCGATTCATCTTTTATATCTGGAAATAATCCATAAGTTTCTAAGTTTCCTACTGAAGCAACAGGTACCCCTCTTACACCCAGGGCTCGAGGTAATCCTCTTCCAAAATTGACACCAGTCAAAACATTTTCTGCGTTAGGGTCTAAATCTCTAATAACCCTCCCCAACCAACCTTCCGTTCCGATTTCATCAGGCTGGGCCGTGTGCCAAATATCCATTGATCTAAAGTGTGATCTGTTGGGGTTGTCATAACCTATGCCGTTTATTACTGCTACTTTCCCCTCATCATATAATCTCTTAATCGGGGCCATATGGGGACTAAACCCATAAACCTTATCGATAGGCAAAACTTTTTCCTGCTCGATATGAATAGTCTTTCTAAAGTCGTAGTATTCGTCGTCGCCATACGGGACTATAGTGTTCAGATAATCGTTACCCCCAGAAAGTTGAACAACCACAAGCGATTTAGCTTTGTTACCCATAAGATCCCCCTATAAATTTAGGTCCAACATAAAAATAATTGATTACTCATGCGAGCAGATAGTACTACCAAGAATATTGTAATTCAATTCATCCCTTGTAGCGAATTCAGGATTTCTACCAATTCGCATTTAGTGTAGTCTAATAACTGTCTAATTAAAATACATTATTTTTGAAAAATCTGATCTATTCGGCAAGGACATTTAAGGTACAGCAGTGACATCCTCTTCAACCTCTAAAACATTCTCCTTTAACACAATACAGGAAGCCAATGAATATTTTCTGAGCCAAGGGTGGACTGACGGCCTTCCAATTAATTTACCAACGAAAACGGAAGTCTCCAAATTCATTAAAACAGCCACAAACCCCGGGGACCACATTATCGGCATAGAACCAGTCAAAGGCAGGGAAATTACACTTGAAAAAATCGCTATAAATTCAGTCATGGCCGGCTGTAGGCCAGAATATTTTCCAATAATACTAACAGCAGTTCAGGCATTGGTAGAATCGCAATTCAATCTTCATGGAATCACGGCGAGTACGATGGGAGCAGGGATACTAACACTCGTTACAGGCCCAATCGCCAAAGAACTTGGAATAAATGGAGGTATAAATGTTTTTGGGCCTGGGCATGAGGCCAATGCGACTATTGGTAGAGCCCTTAGGTTAATTGTAATTAACTGCACCGGTTCCAGATCTGGGGAAATTGATAAGGCCACTTTGGGACACGCGGGAAAGTACACATGGTGTATAACTGAAAATGAAGACTTTCGGCCATGGCCAAATACCGCTGAAGACAGAGGGTTTTCCCCAAATGCAAACACCGTCTCCGTGTTTGCAGGTTTATCTCCTATTCAAGTCAGCAATCACTCTAGCCAAGACCCTGAAGACATATTAAGGAGTTTCAGAGATGCTCTATTTGCGGCTGGTCCTAACCAAGGGGAAATATTGGTAATCTTCTGTCCCGAACATGTCCAAGCTATTGCTCGAGCGGGATGGACCAAAAGTCAAGTAAGGGATTTCTTATACGACATGGCCGTCCGCTCTAAGGACGAATGGGGATTCGGATCTATACCGCCAGGTCCTAGGCCTAACGGAAAGGAAATTGCCCACTCGAGTTTAACTCCAGAAAGCTTCACCATACTGGTTGCAGGAGGAGCTGCAGGGGCATTCTCTTGTGTCGTACCACTCTGGTCCAGCGGAATAGGATCCCAATCAGTAACAAAAGAAATAATTTGATCTCATATGTTTCTAAATCGTTTTATAAATGTTGTATGATAGGCAGTGAAAGGGGGCAAATATGGCCGAAGAAATCAAAGTGTTGGACCCAACGATAAAACCAAAGACCCAAAGTTCGCTGCTAGCAGACCGTCCAGAATCGCTTGATGGACTCACCGTTGGACTTTTGGCCAACGGAAAAAAGAACTCCGTAGAACTTCTTCAGTACGTCTACGAGATTCTAAAAGAGGAACATGGATTAGGTTCAGTTATCGAAGACGATAAAGGAAACGCATCAAGACCGTGTCCTCCAGATTTACTAGAACAACTAGCTAATCAATGCGACGTGATTATTACCGCCTCAGGCGATTGAGGATCCTGTTCTTCGTGTAGTGTACACGACGGAATTCAATTCGAAAAAAGAGGAGTACCTGCGGCTGTAATCTGCACTGAGCCTTTTGTTAGTAGTGCCGTAGCTATGTCCAAAATGGGTGGCATCCCAGATTTCCCATTTGCTGTTCTACCTCACCCACTTGGGAGCCTAGATGAACCCTCTCTGAGAGAAAGGGCTCGAGAGGTATCAGATGACATAATTAAAATACTTCTTGAAGGAAAAGGCTAAGGTGCCCACTCAAACCATATAATTCATTTCTGTAACAATGGAAACCCCAAGCTGCCGGTCTCCTTTTATTGAAACTTTTCCACCATTCAAGGCCACTTGGGGATCCCATCTACCGCAACTTAAGCAAATGAATGTCTCGGGATCCATCGTTATTTCCGTAGTAGGATCAAGTAATTCAGGGACCAACTCACCTCTTGCCTCTTTCATCTGCACATACACATCGCAGCAAAAGTCTCCGTCTATCCTAAATTTCACAGAGCTCCCTTCCGGCGCTCCGACTTTTTTTCCAAATACGAAAGGCATAACCTTGATGATCCTTTCAAAGGAACGTTCAGCTACGGCCCCTGTCAAATTCCCAGGCTTACCTATCGCTCTTCTAATGTCTTGCTCGTGTATCCAGCAATCAAATATTCTTACGGATACTTGATCATAGAAAGTCCCTCTCCCTGCAGGAGAGTCAGCTTCAGAACCAAAATCAGACTGAGAATTCAAAACATTTAGTCTTTCAGAATTCACACCTCTAAATTCTTCTAAAATCTGTTCTATTGTCTCCGATCGTCTGGACACGACATCTATTTCATTTTTTAGGCCTTGCTCATTTCTAACATGACTCGTATCACTCAAAAGCACTGAGGGAACACCTCTACCAAGCAAGCGATGTTCAACTCCAATTAAATGCGCCAAACAGTCTCTCACGGTCCAGTTGGGACATTCAGTAGGAGTGTTCCATTCCTTCAAGGTTAAAGGTGTACAAAGCTCTTCTAATGACTTCCATTCTGATTCTAATAGAGCAATCAAAGTATCTTTTTCATCAGTAATATCTGATAACAATCTAAATTTCTCCCATTCCCATTTTTACCACTAAATCAAATTCCTGTTTTTTAACCGGTTGCACAGACAATCTGGAATTTTTTACCAAGACCATATCTGACAATTCAGGAATCTTTTTTATTCGTTGCAGCGAAACAGGTACTTCAAAGGTAAGAACCGCTTTTATATCAACCATGAACCAGATTGGATTTTCCGAGGTGCTTTTCAGGTCAGGATGCTTGGAATTAGGATCCCATGCTGTGAAATCCGCGTATCCGTCACTTACAACGGTAGCGGTCCCGACAACCTCAGAAGGTTTAGAGTTGGAATGGTAAAACAGTACGTCATCACCGATTTTTATTTCATCACGTAGTAGATTTCTGGCTTGATAATTCCTAACACCATCCCATTCAGCAGTCTGATCAATCTCGGATTTAAGCTCTTCAAAAGAGTAATCCGAAGGTTCGGACTTCATTAGCCAATAATGCTTTTTTCTCATTTACATCTCCAATGCAGCCCCGGGCCAATTACACATACACTATCTAACATCTTCTAAGTTTGGCCTCCAACAGCTCTAGCACACTTGAAGCTTCGACAGCAGCTCGACCAACAGGTTTTTCTTTCAAGAATTTCTTCAAATCCTCGATGGATTGCTCATGAAATCCTATTCTAAAGCCTACCATCCCTCGATCTTTCCTCTCAAAAATATTTTCCGGTTCCAATCCCACCAAAATATTCATGATTACATAGGCCTGCTTGTTTCTACTTTCACTTAAGTAAATATATTTAAGATTTCTTAATAGCCTCATTATTATGTATTTGTTATCGACCGGTACTAGAAAGCGATCATCCCATTCAAGCGAATTATATGCACTGTGTTCAAATATACTTCTACATTCAGAAGGATCGATCACAGTACCTTTGTTGAACACATCCACATAAAAAGTTTCCTCATTACTATAGGCCCCCACTAGAAAATGCCCAGGCATGCCTACCCCTTTCACATCAATACCTAATTTTGAGGCCACCTCAAGGTACAATATCGCTAAAGTTATAGGTATACCGCGTCGTCTATTTAATACATCATTTAAAAAACTGTTTTTACAGTCATAATAATCCCGAATATTTCCAACAAATCCGAGTTCATTGAAAAGATATTCGCTAATCTCGTTGAGCTTTCCCAGTAGAGTTGAATCTTCGGGTAACCTCTGGGAAATAACTGTTTGTAATTCAACGAAGGAATGTAGCTCCTCACCAACATCCAATTCCGGGTATTCCATAGTTGAAACAAGCATGGCCAAACTCGCCAAGCTCGGCGAGGTCTTATTTAGCTCTGACTGTATTCTACAAAGTAATTCCAAAACCGCCTCAAGGCATTCTTAACCGACGATTAAGCATAAAATCGGCGGGAGCGCGAGGGAGTCGAACCCACCGCACCAATCGAAGGATTGCTGCCAACGGAGTTGAAGTCCGCAGAGACCACCAGGCCCCATCCGCTCCCAAGTTAATCTATTTTTCTAACAGTAAATATTGCAGAGAATGTCTGTAATTTATTACCCTGCCAAGGCGTCATCAATCTTCTTTTGAATTATCGATTTAGGCACCGCACCAACAATCTGGTCAACTGGCTTCCCTTCATTGAATATCAAAAGAGCAGGAATTCCCCTAATGTTGTAGGTCATAGAGGTTTGGGAATTGCTGTCTACATCCAATTTTCCCACCTTAATTTTCCCTTCGTATTCATCCGCTATTTGCTGAACTACGGGTGCTATCATCTTGCATGGCTGGCACCAATCCGCCCAGAAATCGATAAGAACTGGTATCTCAGATTCCAAGACCTGTTCCTGAAAATTACTGTCTGTTATCTCAACAGTATCAGCCATAACGCACACTCCTTAAGCAATAATTATGATAGATAGGCCCAGTTTCTATCTAATACCTATCTGTTCCAATAATCGACAAAGTCTATAGGTATGTATTCGACCTCGTCCCAAAATATTGTACCCAAAATCAACCCTTTTGGCACATCGAAAACCAAATATCCGGAAACCTGAAACCCTCTGGCTAAATCCATCTCACCCCACAAAACAGGAGATATTTCCACTATTTCCGGTCCGGTTTCTATAGTTCCGGAAACAGGTTTGGATCGTCCGAATGGATCTAGAGCACCGATTTTTTTGCCTCTTCTGTCCCCTAGCTTGGCCGCCTCCCCATCTACAGATAACGGTATCACAGTACTACTTCTATTAACGACAGTTACATTTATCACAGCTAGTTTTCTATTTGACGCGCTAGGACTTATAACTTGGGTGACACCATCTTCAGTGTAAAAGACCTTTGCAACCACTTGTGGCCTCGAAGCATGAATCTCAAGGTTCCGTCCTGCTGAACCTAAGTCAACTTGCTCTTGGCTGCACGAGGCAAGCAAACAAACAATCATCAAAGATAGTGGAATCAAGAGAGAGGCAGATCTAATTCTAAAAATATTCATAATTTATTCGATATATTTTGATTTATACAATGCAATTCAATCAATTTATCACATCGTAAATCAATGATGGGAGGATAAGGAAGGCATATCACGAAGTTTTTTTATGAGATTTGGGAGTACCTGCATCAAATAGTCCACGTCGCCCTCAGTATTTTCTCGACCTAAGGTTATTCTAAGAGTCCCTTGTGCTAATTCAGCCGAATGGCCGATCGCTAACAGGACGTGCGAAGGTTCCAATGAGGCGGAAGAGCAAGCACTTCCACTGGAAGCACAAATACCTGCAAAATCCAAGCCTAACAGAACAGGTTCGCCTTCAACCCCCTCGAAGGACACGCTAACGTTATTCGGAAGGCGATCCACAGGATGTCCATTTATAGTAACTCCATCCAATTCTTCTGTTAAAACTCTAATAATCCTATCTCGCTTCTCTATCAAACTTATATTTACTTCATTTCTGTCATTTGTAGACAGTTCCAAGGCCTTAGCTAATCCTACTATTCCAGGTACATTTTCTGTACCTGACCGATTTTGCCTTTCCTGGCCACCTCCTATTATCAGAGGCTCGAAAGGAGTTCCTCTTTTCAGATAAAGTAACCCAACACCTCGCGGGCCATGAAATTTGTGAGCCGAAATACTCAACATATCAATGCCCAAATCTTTCACATTTATTTCAAGAGCCCCAGCAGCTTGTACGGCGTCTGTATGAACCAATATTGTTTTATTTTCTTCTGCGGCTCGGATCTTCACTGCTTCCGCAATATCTTTTATGGGTTGGATTGTTCCTATCTCGTTGTTTGCCATCATTACACTTACAAGGATTGTGTCCTCTTTTAAAGCATTTAAAACATCATCTCGTGAAACCTTCCCACATGAATCAACAGGGAGATAAGTGACATCAAATCCAAACTGTTCCATTTGTTGACAAGTATGTAAGACAGCGTGGTGTTCAATCGCGGTTGTTACAATATGCGTCCCGACATTGCGCATAGCCAACGCCACCCCTTTAATCGCAGCATTATCCGATTCCGTTCCGCCACTGGTGAATACTATTTCACTAATTCTCGCTCCCAATATTCTCGCTACCGTCTCGCGAGATTCGTCTACCGCCTTCCGAGCTTCCTGTGCCAAGTTATAAATGCTTGAGGGGTTACCGTAACTGGATTGCATGTAAGGCAACATAGCATCTAGCACCTCCGGCCTAAGATTAGTAGTGGCAGCGTGATCTAAATATATGATTTCATTTTCCGATATTGACATGGCGTGACTCCTAATTTGGGAACCTTAATCCATCCACTAAATACTAGCATGGACAAACTTTACGAAGGACCGTTGATGCACTGAGACAAAATTAGGATTGTTATGTTGAAAGGGTTTAAAATATGCTTGAACAGTAGATACCTTTGAATTAGTATTCCTCAGTTCCATTTTCTTCAACACTAATTCGGGATTGCAATATTGGTGTCGAAACCAAGGACCACACAATTGATTGAAGCGATAGATATAACTAAATATTACGGTGACTTTCCTGCGGTTACAGGATTAAGTTTTTCGGTAGAACAAGGAGAAATCCTTGGTTTCCTAGGGCCAAACGGTGCAGGAAAATCAACTACTATGAAAATACTGACAGGGTTTATTCCACCCTCTTCAGGTACTGCCAAAATCGCTGGATTTGACATAACTGAACAGTCTTTGCAAGCTAGGAGACATATAGGGTATCTTCCAGAGACAGTACCACTCTATGAAGATATGAATGTTAGGGATTATCTGTCATTTATGGGACAAATCAGAGGAATGGCAAAGCCTCAACTCCACCAAAGGATAAATGAAGTAATTGAACTTTGCCGACTAGGGGAATATAGAGACACTATAATCGGCAAACTTTCCAAAGGGTATCGGCAGAGAGTTGGAATATCTCAAGCCATACTCCACGAGCCAGACGTGCTAGTACTGGATGAGCCCACTATTGGGATCGACCCAATACAGGTTGTGGAAACGAGACAATTAATAAAGGATCTGGGCCGAGACCATACCTTAATATTAAGTTCCCATATTTTACCGGAAGTGAGTATGATTTGTGACAGAATAATTATTATTCATGAAGGTCAAATCGTTGCTGTTGATGATCCGGGTAACCTAGGAACAAATCTAGCCGGTGTGGAACGGGTAGAAATTGAGGTAAAAGGTCCCAACAGAGAAATACTTCCCGTGTTGGAAAGAGTAGATGGGGTCCAGTCGATCGAAAGAATGTCAGTTACAGGTGGTGCCTACCACAGATATCACGTAACAGTCGATATAGGAAAAGACCTTCGACACGACCTCGCCAAAATAATAGTAGAGGGTGGCTGGGAACTTCTTAAATTGCAATCACTTGGTATGTCTTTAGAGGAAATATTCCTGAGACTCACCATAGAAGAAGAGGAATTGCCAAATAACTCAGGAGCCGTTTCTTGAAAAATTTAATTGCAATTACCCTAAAGGAAACAAAAGGCTATTTTTCTACCCCTTCAGCTTACATAGTTGGAACCATGTTCTTAGTTTTAACAGGAGTATTCTTCGTTTTCGACGTTAGTAAACCATTCGCAGAAGCAGGAGTACGAGGGCTTTCCGACTGGGCAAGTTTTTTCATAGTATTCTTGGCGCCTTTGATCACAATGAAACTTTTAGCCGAAGAACAAAAATTAGGAACACTCGAATTATTGCTCACATCTCCAGTGAGGGAATGGGAAATCGTATTAGGAAAATATTTGGCTAGCTTCTTGATGCTACTTTCAATTCAATCTGTCACTCTATACTATGTATTTATAGTGTATTTTTTCGGAAATCCCGACACCGGCCCTGTTATAAGTGCATACATAGGTTTAGTTCTTCACGGAGCAGCTGCTTTGGCCATCGGAATGCTGGGTTCATCTCTTTCAGGAAACCAGATAATTTCAGCAGTCGTGGCGACAGCAATCTTACTTATCTTTTCCTTCATAAACAGAGTTTCATCGTTGGTAGAAGGAAATGTCGCAGAGTTCATAAATGCACTCTCTATGAATTCACGCCTGGCAGATTTCAGTAGAGGAATTATCGACTTGAGCCACATTGTTTATTTTCTTAGCATTGTAGGAGTATTTTTGTTCCTATCTATACGATCTCTCGAAACAAGGAGATGGAGATAGAAATGTCACTTCAACCTCAATTCGAAGACGATTCATATAAAGAGATAATAATAACTTCTATTAAATCTGCCAACTTTTGGAGCATTGTTCTTGGAGCCGGCGGTATATTCGCTGTAATACTTGGCGGATCCATTAATCTGGCATTTGACGGTCTCAAAGATTTGTCGTTGTGGGTCCTTATGGGAGGGGCAGGACTGGTTTTCCTATCCTTGGTGTTGTCACCTAGATCTGTCGCCATTTTTCTCGCCGGACGAAAAGGCAGGAATGGTGTAAATGTCGCTGCTATGACTCTTGCCTTCTTTATAATCGTCTTAGTCGCCAATTTTTTAATGTATCAGAACCCAAACAGAATTGACGTAACGGCAACGCGAGTATTCACGTTGTCAGAACAAACTTATCGCATTCTTGACAATCTATCAGAAAATGATCAGTCTGTTCACGCATATGCATTTTTCGTTTCATCACCTTCCTCTGATAATAAACGCCAATCTGCGGAGGACCTTTTGAACGAATTTGACAGAAGATCTGACAACTTCACTTTTTCCTTTGTGGACCCTGAATTAAACAGATCTGAAGCGTTGAAATATAAAGTGACAACCTACCCGTCGATCGTATTTGAGGCGGATGATGGAAAATTCGAGGGTGTTACTGTTTTAACTGAACAAGATTTCGTTACAGGTATATTAATAGCTACTGGAACAGAACAAAAAGTTATCTACTACCTTGGTGGGCATGGGGAGACATCAATTTCTAGGGACCCTATGACAGGGGCGATCGGACTAGAAGGGCTGGATTTAGCCATTGATGGAATGCAAAGAGATAACTATTTTGTTATGTCACTAAATCTGAAACAGTTTGAAACGGTTCCAGAAGACGCAGCCGTATTGATAATACCTGGCCCCAAAAATAACAAAGACTTAGATGACTCAGAATTTGAGGCAATTTCAGATTACATCCAACGTGGTGGAAGGATTTTAATGCTTCTAGACCCTAATCCACCCGTGAAATTCAACTCTCTCGCCGCAGAATATGGAATGGCCGTATCTAGCGAGCATGTGGTAGACGCTGTTAGTAATGTGTCAGGAGAATATCTAACCCCAATGACCCAGAAGGCGAACGGACAATTCACTACTAGCAACACTGCCCCAGGTCTCACAATAGCCGACGACATATCAGTAACCCTTTTCCCGGACGCTGCCGCTATACTAACACCTGCAGCCGAAGAATTTGCCTTAAGGGAGCATATTACCCTTACTCAATTGAGTATGACAACGCCGGCAAGTTGGCTCACAAAAGATCCTGAAGATATAGGATATTCATCGGAGAAACAAAGAGGCCCGTTCTCAATTGCAGCAGTGGTGGAAGCTACGGGAAAGTATACTGATTTGAGTTCTACCCATGATCTAGCCAAAATAGTTCTATTTTCAGACTCTGATTTCGCCTCCAACAAATACTTCGCCAGTATGGATAATGCAGACATATTCCTAAATTCCGTCAACTGGCTCGCCGACGATTTCGAACTGATATCCATTAGGCCCAAACTACTACCGTACAGAGAATTAATTGTGAATAGTAGAGAAAGAGATTTCATAAAATGGTCTAGCTGGACTCTCCCTCCAACCTTTATGCTCTTTATGGCTTTCTTTGTATGGTGGAGACGTAGGTAAAAAGGATCAAATTTGAATCTTAAAGCCACTTTAGCACTAATAATTTTGGCGGTCGCATCGATCGTTGTTTACTTGTTCAATCCTTTTTCCAATGAAGAATCGAAACAACCCCCAAAACCATGGTTCTACCAAGTTTCTGTAGATGATATGACATCAATTAGTATCGACCATAAAGACAAAAGTGAATCATTCATTAAAACACCTTCGGGTACCTGGGCATTTGACTGGGATATATTGATCCCGCCGAGCCATAATCGATGGGGTGGCATCGCTTTCATTCTTGGTGGTCCTCAAACTCAAAGGGATTTAACAGAAACAACCACCTTGATAGAAAATCCGGCACAATACGGGCTAGATAATCCCCATACTGTGGTGAGGATTGGATTAACACTTGATAGAACACTGGAATTCAGACTTGGCGACAAAACGACCGATGGGAGGCACCATTACGGTCAAATAATAGGATTCCCTCAACTGTTCCTAATAGCTGACACTTGGGGTAATGTTCTAGCTCGTCTCGCAACAGAACCTCCCTACCCTGCATGGTATATTGATCGTCCAACCGACACAATTAGTGAAATAAACATTTTCCCTAAAACCGAAGATGCCAGCAAGGATGAAGGTCAACTAAATTTTAAAAGACAGCGAAATGGGACCTGGGAGATCACTGATTACCTCGTAAGCACTGAGTCCAGACCCGCGAACAATGATAAATGGCAGAAATTATTGCCTATTATAAAAGCGCCTTCTGGGGTGGATGTCGCTGTACACAAGGTTGAAGATAGAGATTATTCGCAATGGGGCCTGGGAGATAATTCTGCGGCAGTCGAAATACGTTTTCGAAACCAAACTGAACAGGGAACTACATACACTGATGGATCCTTGTTACTAATTGGAGACATTGACCCTAGCGGTGAGTACTATTATGGTAAATCGTCAGAGGAAAATACATCTCAGCCGGTATTGTTATTCCCTAAAGAATGGGTAGAAACCGCCTTAGGTTTGTATGATGACATCCCATACGCCGAGTAACGCAATTTAATTCATTGTTCACAATTTAGAAAGGCTTTAGAACATGAATGCCGAAATTATCGCGGTAGGAACGGAACTACTAATGGGAGAGCTAATCGATTCAAATTCAGCCTTCCTCGCCTCTGAATTCCCTAGCCTTGGAATATCTTTAAAGATTGCGGTAAAAATTGGAGATGACCTAGGTGATCTATGCAAAGGATTAGAATCTGCCTTACTCAGGTCAGATGTGGTGATAACTACAGGAGGGTTAGGACCGACTTCTGATGATTTAACAAGAGAAGCAATATCGAGGTATTTTGGAGAGGAAATGAAAGTAGACTCCAAACTTCTAAAGGATTTGAAGGAAGGTTTTGCAAAACGTGGTATTTCAATGCCTAAAACTAATATCAAACAGGCCAAATTGATACCTTCTGCGATCCCTCTCCCTAATCCGAATGGCACCGCTCCAGGATGGTTTGTACAGAAACAGTCCAAAATAGTAATAGCGATGCCTGGCCCTCCTTTAGAACTGATTCCCATGTGGAAAAACTATGTTGCCCCTCGACTCAGTTCTCACTCAGAAGGAGTCAGCATAGCAATCAAAAACATCAAAACTTTTGGTCGTTCCGAGGGTGAGCTAGATGACTTGTTAACTCATCTTTTCCGACAATCAAATCCTTACTTAGGAATATATTCCAAACAGGACGGCATTCATCTCCGTGCGATTGCTGAAGCAGCAACATTTTCAGAAGCAACTAGTTTAATAGACAAAATTCAAAACCAAATCACGGAGATAGTAGGTAATAATATTATTTGGGGAGAAGACGATGACACCCCCTCTAAAGTAGCTATCAACCTTCTTCACTCTAAAAATCTACGTCTTTGTGTTTCTGAATCATATACCGGAGGGGTAATTTGTGGGCTCCTATCTGAATGTGAGCTATATGAAAAAGTGTTCTATAAAGGCACTATAATCAATGTAATAACACTGCCGAAAACCAAGTATAGTGATTCAAGTGGATGCTGTGACAAAAGCTGCAAGGCTGACGTACACCTCAATGTCTCTCCCCTCTTGACTGAAACCGATGAGCCCAATGATTTTGGGGATGTACAAATCACTATAAATTACCAAAACTACACATACAATGTGTCAGGGAGATATAGGCTGAAAAACATCAGGATGCGTCAAAGAGCCTCCAATCACGCGTTAATAGAATTAATTAAAATTCTAAATTCCCATTCCTAGTAGTGTGATACCCTACCGCCTCTTTTCCACAGACGTTTTACAAATTGGGAACTTCAGTTCAGAACCAGAAGATAAGCTCCTAAAATCCAGCCCCTGGTTTTCCTGCTAAATAGTGAACGCGAGTCCTCCATATAGAGCCATCTAGTAAGCACGGGTAATAGTAACGTTTTTGATAACACATGGTGTTGTTTCAGATCGTCCTGTTGGGATGAAACATAGGGATACGTACTAGCAGGTAAAGCAATTATATTTACTGGTCGGGGAGACAGGATTCGAACCTGCGACCCCGTGCACCCCATGCACGTGCGCTACCAAGCTGCGCTACTCCCCGACTGATCATGAAGAATAGCATGCAGATCTGAAGGCATCAATAAGTGAGCCGTCATTTTCTGGATTAGTTTCTTTGCTATTGATAAACTAGTCAGAACCGAACACCGAATAAGAGAAACTAGGCGCTTTGAGGAGAAAGGTTGAAATGACCACTGTTTCTGAATTAACACTAACACCAAAAGAAATCCGAAATCTAATTAGAAGCGGTAAATTTGAACGGCCTACAGCAGGAGTAGCTGCCGGATACGTACAAGCAAACTTGGCTATTCTTCCTAGAGAACTGGCCTTTGATTTCTTACTTTTTTGTCAAAGAAACCCTAAACCTTGTCCCTTGGTAGAAGTTTTGGAACCTGGACAAATTGAAGTAACAACTACTGCACCAAAAAGCGATATCAGAACAGATATACCGTTATATAGAGTCTATGAAAACGGCGAATTCACCTCTGAAATTCCTGATATCCAAGATGTATGGAAAGAGGATTTTGTATCATTCCTATTGGGTTGTAGTTTTTCCTTTGAATCAGCTCTTTTAAACAATGGAATAAGATTGCCCCATTTTGAAAATGAAACCAACGTGTCTATGTATATAACCGACATCCCTACGGTCCCAGCGGGCCCGTTTTCCGGACCTATGGTTGTGTCAATGCGATCAATCCCGCAGGAAAAAGTAGTTAGAGCAGTACAAGTCACTTCGCGATTCCCAGGTGTCCATGGTTCTCCTGTACACATTGGAAACCCAACTGCTATTGGTATCGATGATTTATCCAATCCAGACTTTGGTGAACCTACCCAAATTAATGAAGGTGAGATCCCTGTTTTCTGGGCTTGTGGGGTTACTCCACAAGCGGTTGCTATGTCATCAAAACCTTCGGTGATGATTACTCATGCACCAGGCCATATGTTCATAACAGACATGAAGGATGAAGATTACTCCGTTTTATAGATAAACACCATGACACTAGAGAAACTTTTACTCAGCCAGGACAAAAGAGGCATTTCAAAAATAAAGGACTCCCTCCCGGAAAATTTCTGCTATGACGCCGCCACATTCGTATTAGATAACCCTGGAAAGGTAATCATTACCACAGGATTTTACATTTTGAGTGCTGGAAAAGCGGAGACTGATGGACCACCTGGTGCAGTAGCTATTGGGAATGCATTAAAAAATTTAGGTTTCGAAGTGGTGTACATTACTGATATCTATTGCACTGAAATTCTCAAAGCAATTACCCTCGATGAATCAAAAATCATAGAATTCCCGATTGCCAACAGGACGGAAAGCGAACATGCCGCAAGAAAAATACTACAAAATGAGAAACCTGATCTTCTAATTTCTATTGAACGATGTTCGCCAGCTTCTGATGGTTTGTACCGAAATATGAGAGATCTCGATATCACGAAACATACCGCTAAAATAGACCTATTATTTGACAAACATACAACTTCTATAGGAATAGGGGATGGCGGAAATGAAATCGGTCTAGGAAACCTTTACGCTGAAGTTGATGCGTCTGAGGAGTTAGTAGGATTTCCGGCGAAAACTAAAGTTGAAAAACTGATAATAAGCAGCGTTTCCAACTGGGGTGGATACGGCCTTGTGACAGCTCTATCAGCTATCAAGGGTGAAAATTTACTTCCGTCAGTCGAGGAAGACAGCGAAAACATCAGGAAAATTGTAGCAGCCGGAGCCGTAGACGGCTTCAGCGGAGAAAACATTAATCGAGTGGACGGCTTCACCTTGGAGGAAAATGCCCTTTTCTTGCAAAGCCTACACAATCTGATCGAAAGCACCTAATAGTTCACAGCCGTAAAAAATGCGGAGATTAAGACGGGGTGTTACTGGTCTCCACAGTATTACCCTGAGACTGTCTTGGAGTCTGGGTAATGTTCAGAGCGTCTAGGCCGCGTCTTACCTGACCAAGTTGGTTCGAAAGCTGTTCCTCGATAGATGAGAGCACTTCCATAGAATATCTATCTGCGCCTTGGCGCAGCTCTGCAGCTTGAGTTTCTGCATCATTTATAAGGGAATAAGCTCTGCGTTGAGCATCTTGTATGACCGTTTGCACCTCGTCTTGTGCACTTGTAACGAGGACTTGAGCTTCACCTGAGGCAGTAGCTACAATTTCCTCTCCCTTATTATTAGCGACTCTAAGAACCTCCGAATCAGAGACCTTTTCCTGTTGTTCAGCCGAAGCTTCACTCGCCATTTGGGCTGCCGTATTCCTCGCTTCATCGAGAATGCGAGAAGCCTCCATTTGAGCCTGGCTAATAATACTATCTTTTTGGGTAATTATAGTTTGAGCTTCTTGTACACCCGAAGGCATGTTATTTTGAAGCTCCGAAATAAGTGTTCCTAATCGGTCTGCATCAATCATTGTCTTGCCACGAAACCCCGGCACCCTAGTTCCGCTCTTGCTCACCTCTACTAGTTCATTTACGAGTTGTGTAAGATCCATCGTTGCTAACCTCCTAATCTAGTACTCATCAAATCTATATTCGTTCTTTAAGCGCTTCGGCAATATGCGGCGGGACCAAATTGTCTATGTTGGCTCCTAATCGTGCGACCTCTTTGATCCTACTGGAATATATAAATTGGTGTTCTAAAGCACTCATCATACAAACCACATCAATGTCTGGAGCGAGATTCCTCCACATTAGGGCCATTTCAAACTCCTGTTCAAAGTCGAAGCCAGCTCTGAGGCCGCGCAAAATCACTTCTGCTCCTACCTCACGGGCAACCGTAGGGGCTAATCCTGTAAAAGGAACTACTTCGACATTCGTTATCCCTTCAAGGGACTGCTCAAATAACTCGACACGTTCTTCTGTGTCAAACATTAGTACCTTTGGTGGAGCCTTATATACTCCGACAACCACTTGATCGAAGAGACGTGAAGCTCTCCGAGCGACATCTATATGCCCATTATGGGCCGGGTCAAAACTTCCTGGGTAAAATGCTTTAGCCACTTACAACCTCATATATTGCTACTTTTGAATCACCATAGCTCTTATTATTGATTCTACTAATCGTTTTGTAAGAATCCTCTAAATCAAAGTTAAATCTATGCTCTGCCACTACTGTTCCTTGTTCTCTAAGCAATCCAGGTTTAGAGACTTCATCCATCACAACTTGCCATTCGTCCAATTCAAATGGAGGATCCAGAAACACCAAGTCGTATCCTCCTTCTGAATACTTAAGAAACTTGTAAGTTTCCGATTGGTACACGTTTACATTGGTGTCCACATCCATAGTTTTCAAATTATTTGATATTAATCGACAATTACGACTGCTTTTTTCAACGAAGTCACAATGAAGCGCCCCTCGGCTAATCGCCTCTAATCCCAATGCTCCTGTGCAAGCGTATAAATCCAACACCTTGTTACCTATAACAGAATCCCCCAACATAGAGAATATAGCCAACTTGACCCGTTGAGTCGTGGGTCTTACACCCCTGGCTTTCATAGGAGATCCTATCAACCTTCCTTTCAGGTATCCACCCGATATTTTTATCAATTACTTAGTTCCTTCAGGCATCTAGAACTAACCCACCATACCTCATAAGTGGATGGTAGCAATTCACGATTAGTTCTAAAAGCAAAATTTGTGCTTTTTTAACAGCAATATTTTCGAGTTTACAATATCCTTCAAAAATACGGCAAATTTACGTTTTACATGAAGTTTTGGCACAGTTAGAATTAGCTGCCAGTTCAAAAACATTCAGACCAGAGGGGTCGAAATTGTCGCAACAAAACGAGCAAGAATTCATCAAGGTCCGAGTTGAAAAAACTGCTTCACTGAGGCAAAAAGGAATCGACCCGTACCCGACCAGTTACAAAAGAACTCATACCAGTCGACAGGCTGAAGAAGTATTTGAAGTGGCTGAAAAGAAAAATGAGGAATTCACCGAAACTATAAAAGTAGCCGGTAGAATAATGGGTCGCCGCGGAATGGGGAAAGCCTCTTTCATCGACTTATCTGATACCGATGGTCGAATACAAGTTATGATGCGAAGTAATGTCCTCGATGAAGATTATGAAATTTTGGATGATCTGGATATAGGAGATTGGATCGGAGCTGAAGGAACTTTATTTCGTACACGAACAGGACAAATCACATTACAGGTAGCAACTTTTTCAATTTTATGTAAATCACTTAGACCTCTTCCTGAAAAATGGCATGGTTTGACAGATGTGGAAACAAGATTCCGTCAACGGTATTTAGATTTGATTTCGAACGAAGATGCAATTAAAACTGCAAAAGACCGTAGCCTCTTGGTTAGTACGATAAGACAATTTATGACTAAAAAAGGGTTTATAGAAGTGGAAACTCCTATGTTAGTACCCATAGCTGCGGGGGGTATGGCACACCCCTTCACTACCCACCATAACGCTCTAAACAGAGATCTTTACCTTAGGATTGCAACAGAACTACATTTAAAGCGTTTAGTTGTGGGAGGTATTGAAAAGGTATTTGAAATTGGCCGTGTTTTCAGGAATGAAGGAGTCGACCTTCAACACAACCCGGAATTCACAACTTTGGAAAGCTATGAGGCATTTTCTGACTATAACGATGTTATGAGTATGGTAGAACAACTAGTCTCGACCGCTGCCATAACTCTAAATGGATCTGAAACTGTAAGATACGGGGAAGAAGAATTGGATTTTTCTCCACCTTGGCCTCGTATTGATCTACGAGAAAAGATAATCCAAGTTAGTGGGATAGACTTCTTTGAACATCCTGAAGTTGATTCTTTAAAGACGGCTATGAGGGCAGCTGATATAGACGTGAGTCAACAGGTCAGCTGGAGCGGGCTCCTAGACAAATTGATCTCAGACAAAGTGGAGCCCACGCTAGTGCAACCCTGCTTCCTAGTAAATTACCCAGTAGCTATGTCTCCTTTGGCAAAAAAATCTCCTGCTGATGACAGAATTGCAGAAAGATTTGAAGGATTTGTGTGCGGAATGGAAATCTGTAATGCCTTTACAGAACTAAACGACCCAATCGACCAAAGAGCACGATTTGAAGAACAAGAAATGCTCAGGCAAGAGTTTCAAAATGAAGAAATGGATCGACTTGATGAAGATTTTCTCGTCGCTATTGAACACGGAATGCCACCTACTGGGGGCCTTGGTATTGGAATAGACCGACTTGCCATGTTACTCACCGATAACTCTTCAATTAGGGAAGTAATCCTGTTTCCTCAATTAAGAAGTGACCGTACTGAAGGTTAAATTAAAAAAATGTCTGACTACACAGCTGACCTGATAGTAATAAATGCCAATATACATACAGTTAACCCTAACGCTCCACACGCACAAAGTTTTGCCATAAAAAACGGTAAATTTGTGGCAGTAGGTACAAATTCAGATACCCAAATGCTGAGTAGCGCAAATACCAAGATTTTGGATTTAAAAGGTAATACCGTTGTACCAGGCTTCATTGACGCGCACATACACGTTCTCAGCAGCGGGTCTCATCATGTTATGGCCGCTGATTGTGATTTACGTAGTATTTCAGATGTTCAAGAAGCACTTAAAAGAAGAGCCATTAAAACTGAACCTGGGCAATGGGTCCAGGGATTTAAATATGATGACACGAAAACCGAAGAAAATAGATTCTTAACTACTTCAGATCTGGACGAAGTTAGTACCGAGCTACCTATATTTGTGTCCCATCGAGCTGGCCACGTCTACTATGTCAACAGTAAAGGTCTAGCTTTGGCAGGTTATACAGACGATTCTCCAGATCCCCATGGAGGTAAATTAGGTAGAGATCCAAACACAGGAAAACTAAATGGGGTAATTTATGAAAGAGCAGGTGAAGCGTTCAAAGAATTACTACCTGAAATTGAACCAGAAGATAGACGTCGCGGCCTTCAATTAATTAATGGCATGCTTAGCGAAGTAGGCCTAACTAGTGTTCATGACGCCAGTGTTTCGAATGATGAATTTGTAACTTACCAAGAAGGCCTAGCAAACGGAGATTTGGACCTAAGGGTTTATATGCTTATGGCAAAGGCCCACTTCCCCGCTCTTAGAGACGCTGGAATACGAACAGGTTTTGGAAACGATCATTTAAAAGTCGGGGGAATCAAAATGGTTTCTGATGGAGCCATTGCTGCAAGAACTGCCTTTTTATCAGAACCATATATAGGCTCGGATCATGATAATTGTGGCATACAGGCTATGAGTCCAGAAGAAATAAATGAATCCGTCAGGGAGATACATGCAGAAGGTTTCCAAGTATGCATTCACGCTAACGGAGACCTAGCAATATCTATGGTCTTAGATGGATATGAGGCTGCCTTAAAGGAATTCCCAAGGTCCAACCCGAGACATCGTATAGAGCATTGCACAGTTGTTAATCCAGAAATTCTAAAAAGAATGAACAGAACTGGAACTATAGCCACTCCCTTTTGCACCTATGTCTATTATCACGGTGAGAAAATGCAATATTACGGTGACGAGAGACTAGAGTGGATGTTCGCACAGAAATCCTTTATGGAATACGGTGTTATGTCCACAGGCGCAACCGATTACCCTCCGGGACCATATGAACCTCTACTCGGAATCCAAAGCTGCGTTACCAGGACCGATATAAATGGAACTCTATGGGGACCAAGTCAAAAAATATCACCTGAGGATGCTTTGCGAATTTACACATTAAACGGAGCCTACGCGTCATTTGAAGAATCTACCAAAGGTTCCATTGAATCCGGAAAATTAGCTGATTTTGTAGTACTTGAAGAAGACATACTGGTCGCCGACCCATTCTCTATCAAAGATATCAAAGTCTTAAAAACCGTGGTGGGAGGAAAATCCAGTTACGAAATTTAGCCTGACTTCCTCACCGATATTGTCACCCGTTCTCCCTCCAGTTCATGATCTTCCGAGTATGTATCACCTTGACCTCCTTCGAAAGCAATCTCGTCGGCCAAAGTCTCCTGAAGTACATATTCACGGAATTGTTCGACTATTTGAGATATTTCGACAGAACCCTTTACCCACAATTCAATATGATCGGAAATATCTAAACCTGCTGATCTCCTAACATTTTGAATGCTATGAACCAGTTCTCGTGCAAAACCTTCATTTCTGAGTGCATCTGATATCTCTGTAGATATACCAACCGCATATCCCCCATCAGTGGAGGTAGAATAGCCTTCCAATGCATCGGCATTTACCAATATATCCTCTGCGCCTAATTCAAACCCGCCAACATTTACAGTATTCTCCGAGTCAATCGCTACCCGTATGCTATTCACGTCCGCCTGACCAAGGGCATCTCTTATGTCAGCCACTTGTTTCCCGTATTTTGGGCCTAAAACGGGCAAATTTGGTTGCAATCTAAAGCTTACTATCTCGGAAGCATCATCAACTGGCTTTATCTCCTTGATATTTAGCTCATCCAATATCTGGTCTTTTACAAGATCTATCATCTCCAGCTCTCTAGAATTTTTGGTCTTCACGAACAATTCTTGCAAAGGCTGTCTTACTTTTATTCCTGCCTTACTTCTTGCTGACCTTCCCATACTAGATATTCGCATTGCCAACCTAATTCTTTCTGCCAAGTTTTGATCAATCAATGTTTCATCACTGACTGGGTAATCTTCCAAGTGAACGCTTTCCTTACCAAAGGCAAATTGAGCGGCCAGATTCTGGTACATCTTTTCAGTGACGAAGGGAATTACTGGGGCCATCAGTTTAATTAAGGTAATTAGAACCTCATGTAATGTTGTGTATGCAGACAATTTGTCTATATCTGAATCTCCAACCGCCCCTGTAAGCACCCCTGATTTCCAAAATCTTCTTCTACTTCTTCTGACATACCAGTTAGAAAGATATTCAATAAACTCTTCCACTTCTCTTGTAACTCGTTCCGGCCGAAAATTTTCAAGATTATCGATTACTGTCTTAACCAGGAGGTTTAGCTCACTAAGAATCCACTTATCCAATTCGGTTCTGTCTGACACAGCGGGAGGCTTAGCCTCAGGATCAAACTCATCGATATTGGCGTACGTTACGAAAAAGGAATAAACATTCCATAAAGGAATTAAAAATTGCCTGCGTACATCGTCTGCAGTACCGAACCCAAAATTCAAATTTGATGCAGGATTCTGGCTGGCGAATTGCCAACGCATCGCATCGACTCCCATTTTTTCTGCGGCATCCTCAAACCATATGGCGTTACCTTTGCTTTTATGCATTTCTTCGCCATTTTCATCTCTCATTAAGGCATAACTGAAAATATTCTTACAGGGCTCTGAGTCAGCTAGTACCGTACTCATTGTGAGTAAGGAATAGAACCAATTTCTGTATTGACCAGGAAAGCTCTCAGAAATCCAGTCAGCAGGAAACCAATCCTTCCAATAATTTTTGTCATGTCGGTAATCTAAAGTCGAAAAAGAAACAATACCGGCGTCTAACCAAGGATTCCCTACATCTGAAACACGAGACACTTTTTTCCCACAGTGAGAACAGTTAATCTTTACAGAATCTATCCAAGGTTTATGAGGTGAATTCCCTTCAAATTCATCCCATCCTTCAACGGCCCTTTCTTCCAGTTCTTTCTCACTTCCAATCACATCAAACTTACCGCATGAACACTTATAAATTGGTAGTGCCAAACCATAGTATCTTTTCTTAGAAATCATCCAATCGTCCATATTTCTAAGCCAATCCAGCTCGCGTTTCATTCCAAATTCTGGAACCCAACGTATATTTTGGGTAACTCGAGCTAAGGGCTCCCTTAGAGGGTCCATCTTAATGAACCATTCATCCACAAGCCTAAACACCAACTCCGAACCACATCTCCAGCAATGAGGATATCTATGTTTATAACGCTCTAAACGATAAAATCTATTTTTGTCCTTCAAATTCTCATAAATTTTGTCATTAACTTCATATACATTTAATCCTGTCAGCCAATCAAATCCTTCCACAAAATCCCCTAGATCATCCAAGGGAGCTATCGTAGCTATGCCTTCCCTTTTACCTAAGGCAAAGTCCTCCTTCCCTGCACCTGGAGCTATATGAACAATTCCAGTACCTTCTGTTTCAGAAACCTCATCCCATGCTACAACTCTGTGCTTCACTCCTTCTTGAGCTGGTAATTCATCAAATGGCCCTTCATAGTTCAGACCCACCAATTCAGAACCTTTGAGTTCAGAAACTATCTCATAGTCTCCTGTGAGTGCTGAAATACGAGATTTAGCCAGATACAAATAGCCATGATCTTGCCTAACTTTCACATAATTTATCTCTTCATTTACAGCGGCGGCGCAATTCGAAGACAGCGTCCAAGGAGTGGTCGTCCATATTAAAAGAGAATCCTCAGTGGTGTTGGAGTTTGAATCAAGTATCGGAAATTTCACAAATAAGCCGGGATGTTCTATTTCTACATACCCTTCAGTAACAATCTCGTGTTCAGACAAGCCGGTACTACATCTAGGGCACCACGGCATGACATCAGTGCCTTCATACAATAAACCTCGAACATGACAGGTTTTCAGAAAGTGCCAAATAGTGTAATTGTTCTCATCTGACATTGTGTGGTAGGAATTGTCCCAATGCATCCAATAGGCCAATAGTTTTGATTGCTCTGATATTACGTCGGCAAATCTCTGCACACGTTCTTTACACAAAGTCACGAATTTATCTATCCCGTATACTTCAATATCAGTCTTAGAAGTGAAACCTAATTCCTTTTCTACCTCTACTTCTATCCATAACCCCTGTCCATCAAAGCCATTTTGGTATCTTTGCCTGTAGCCTTGCATAGTCCTAAATCTACTAAAAAGATCCTTATAACTCCTACCCCATGCGTGATGAACCCCCATAGGATTATTAGCAGTTATAGGACCATCTATGAAGGAATAGCGTTTATCGGAGTTTTCATTTTTTGCCATGTATTTATCTGGAATTTTATTTTCATTCCACCATTGCAAAATACCAGTTTCCATCTCAGGAAAATCCATTTTTGAATTTACTTCTTGAAACATATTTACTCCCAAAAATATAAGGCCCGTCCCAATAAAGGGACGGGCCTTAAAATAGTCCGCGGTACCACCCTAATTCCTTGTGTAAAACAAGGCACTCAGTGAAAAGCACTGATAACGGAGTGCAAAACCGTCATTTCTTAATAACTTATTAGGCTTTCAGAATAAGACTCCGGAGTGATGTTCGAGCTAGTAGCAAGTACCCTTTCTCAGCAATTAAGGGCTCTCTGAACCGCTGTCTAGTCTCTACTTGTCTCCATCTAAGTCATTTATTTAACTGCATCAAGAGTAGAAAAGAGGATGCTCCATGTCAAGATTTTCATTGCACTTTCTTCCTCCCTGTTTTCTCTTCGTATAGTTTCCATGTGTTCTCATTGAAAGGATAATATTTACCCGGGGAACAATTTTCAATTTCCAATTGAGCTTTAATCACTTCCTCCACTTCCTCTCTTTCGTGAGCTATTCTGATCACTTCATCCACCTCTGATCTCGGTACAACTACAACGCCATCATCATCTCCCACTATCGCATCGCCAGGTCTAACCAACACTCCTCCACACTGAATTGCGTCATTAACCTGCCAAGGCCAAAAGTCTGCCGGTCCTTGTTTTGCAGTTGTACTAGCTGAATAAACAGGAAAACCATACTCTTTCAAAGCCACGCTATCTCTCACTCCTCCATCGGTCACCAAACCTGCGACTTTAAGTTGCATTAAGCGCATAAATTTAATATCGCCACCGATTGAGCTGTACTCCCAACCCATTGCATCTATAATCAATACTTCGCCGGGGCCACAAAGCTCTATAGCCAAATATTCTGCCGATTTTTCTTTTTTAGGTTTATCCTCAGCTATATCTGGCCTATGCGGAACAAATCTGAGAGTCACAGCCCTCCCTGCCATCGACTGACCAAGTTGAAGCGGCCTGACTCCTTCCACATAACCGGAAGGCCAACCCTTGACCCATAACCCGTCAATTAACGTTTGGGTGGGTATCTTTTTCAAAACTTCCAACGTTTCATCTGAAATCGGCTTAATTTGTGTCATCTGATTCCTCTTGTCAAAATTGAATTACTCCCAACTATCTAAGCATACAATTAATAAAAGCTAAGCATACAATTAATAAAAGTATCCACTTCCCAGATTCAATCTGATGGAGGATTATCAAAATGGAACCCACAAATAGTGACATACTAATAATTGGTGGCGGTGTAAACGGTACCAGTATAGCCATGGCATTGGCAGGAAGAAATCCAGGCAAAATAACCTTAGTAGAAAAAGGTGGTCTAGCAACCGGAGCGACAGGGAGATCCGGAGCAATGGTGCGAGAACACTATTTGAATGTTGAACTTGTCAGAATGGCTTCTGATGCCAAAATTTTCTTCGAAGAATGGCCTAAAGAAATGGGATACGACCTCAAATTCCAAGCAACAGGAAGAATATTGCTTTTCAATGAATCTGATGCAGGAGCAGCTATTGCAAATGGTGAAATGAATCGGACAGAAGGTGTAAATATAGAAACTCTAAATCCAGACAAAACAATGGAGCTGATCCCATTAGCAAACTTAGATGACGTTAAAGTATCCCTATATGAGCCCGAAGCAGGACACGCAGACCCAGTTGCTACCACCTACGCATTCGCCAAAGAAGCACAAAAAAAGGGGGTCGAAATTATTACTAGGACAGCCGTTAATGATTTGATCGTTAAAGGAGGCCGCATCGAAGGAGTTGAAACCACCACAGGCAAAATAAATGCTAGTGTTGTGATTAATGTTACTGGTCCATGGGCTAATTCTTTGATTGGAAAACATGACGTCCCACTTCCGATTACTCCAATTCGAGTTCAAATGGTTCATCTAAGACGGCCTCCTAAACTTGAAATGTTGGAACAAATCATTATTGACCACACCTGTGGAGCCTATTACCGAACAGATGGCACGCCCAATACACTTGTAGGTGGAGAAGCTCCGGAAGATATGCTAGAGATAGTGAATCCAAACGCTTTCGGACTGAATGCAGACCATCATTTCATAACTAGATTTTGGAACAGAGCAGTAAACCGGTTTCCTGATTTCGCCGATGCCACCTGTAGGGGTGGGTATGGATCACTCTACGACATGACTCCAGATGGAAATCCGATCCTAGATGAATCTCCAAACATTTCGGGATTTTATAATGTAGCAGGATTTAGCGGACATGGTTTTAAGTTATCTCCAGTGACTGGAGAGATGGTGGCAGACTTAGTGACAGGCCAATCGAAAAGCCCACACGATTACACATTCTTCCGACATTCCAGATTCAATGAGAATTCACTAATCATACCTACTCGACCATACTCCACTAGAGTACATCAGTGAGTTTCGTTATAGACAGCTAATCCCACCATAGCTATAATTTTCTGCCACGGTGGTTGTAGTTGGGGACACTTTATCAGGCCGAGGTGGTGGAATTGGTAGACACGCAGCGTTGAGGGCGCTGTGGCCGAATAGGCTGTAGGAG
>PBKS01000020.1 GCA_002722155.1 Chloroflexota bacterium | reverse complement strand
GCTTGCCTAACATGGGGTCCTAATATTTCACGTAGAGCTGCGTGTAGCATGTGGGTAGCTGTATGATTTCTTGCTGTGTCATCTCTCCTGATTGGGTCGACAAGGCTCTCCACTGCATCACCAATGCCAACGCTGCCCTTAGAAACTGTTCCATAGTGAACGATTAGACCTGGAATGGCTTCATTTGTGTCTTCTATCGTGATTGTGCACTTTGAATTACTGATTGTGCCACCATCTCCGACCTGTCCTCCTCCTTCAGGGTAGAAAGGCGTTTCTTGTAGCACTAGTTCAACCTGCTGGCCTTGACTTACTTTATTAACAGAATGTTCATTAGAAATTAAACCAACCACGACGCTTTTGCCTTCAAGGGTGTCGTATCCGGAAAAATGTGTGTTTCCAACTCCTAAATCCTCGTAAAGACGTATTCGAGAGTGATCTCCCTCGAATTGGGCATTGGATCGTGCCCGAGTTTTTTGGTCCTCCATGGCTTTCTCAAAACCATCCATATCGACTGCAATGTTTTTTTCTGCTGCTATTTCTTGGGTCATTTCGACTGGGAAGCCGTAAGTATCCCAAAGTTTGAACACTACATCTCCATTTAAACTAGAAGATTTTGCAATTGCATCCTCAAGCATACTGAAACCATTTTCAAAAGCTTGCTGAAACCTTTCTTCTTCCAGGGTTAGGACACTCAAGATAAAATCTTTATGGTTATTCAGTTCAGGATACGTTTGACCCATTTTCCCTATCACTGATTCGGCGAGCTGTGCCATGAAGGGATCCTCAAGACCAAGCTTCCTTCCTAGTCGTATTGCCCTTCGGATGACCCGCCTAAGAACATACCCTCTACCTTCGTTACCTGGTACCACCCCATCAGCAGTCAAAAATGTGGAGCTTCTTGTATGCTCTGCAACCGCTCTTATTGCATAATCAATCTCTAAGGTTGCGCCATATTCAAGTTTGCTAATTGAACAGACTTGGCTTACAAGGGAAGAGAAAATGTCAGTTTCATACATAGTTTTGGCATCTTGCATCACGATAGTTGCTCTTTCCAATCCCATTCCCGTGTCTATACTAGGTGCGGGCAAATTTTCTCTTGATCCGTCGGGATGGTGATAGTACTGCATGAATACCAGATTCCATAACTCAACGAAGCGAGTGCACTTCTCACCAGTATCCATAGTATTTTCGCAATTAGGTGCACAATTATTTTCCAGACACCCTTTATCAGCTCCGAAATCATAATGTAATTCACTGCAAGGACCGCATGGCCCTTCAATACCATGTATAGGTGGTCCCCACCAGTTATCTTCGTCCCCGAATCTGTATATTCGGTCTTTTGGTACCCCTATGCTTTCCCATATTTCTTGAGCCTCATCGTCAGTGTGATGGATGGTAATGTAGAATCTTTCTTCAGGAAGATTCAATTTCACAGTGAGAAACTCTAAAGCATACTCGATTGCTTCATTCTTGAAGTAATCTCCAATACTGAAATTGCCAAGCATCTCAAACATAGTATTGTGGGTTGCATCACCAACAATATCTATATCTGGGGTTCTGAAGCATTTCTGTGCTGATGTGAGCCTCTTATGAGGAGGTGTCTGCTGACCAGAGAAATATGGTTTAAACTGATTCATTCCAGCAATTGTCAGTAGGAGTGTAGGGTCACCCACTGGTATTAAAGGGGAGCTCTGGACCCTGAGGTGATCTTTACTTTCAAAATATTCTAAAAAGGCTTCTCTTATTTCATCACTTGTCATTTTATTAGTCATACTTATATTTATCCGTTTACTGTGAATTGTCGAGGGCAATATATTTAAGAGGTCGCCGAGTGGGAGAAATTGTATCGCAAGGATATTGAAGTATCTATTAACGATTGTAAATTTAGATATCTGCCACGCATCTGAAACCCAAATTCCCAGTCGAACTGTCAGGGGTATTTGCACTTCTAGCCGCCACTCGATACCGATTACAATATGACTCGTGACAGAGGTAAGATCCTCCTTTTATGGTTTTAGATGTGCCTACCTTGGGGCCTTTAGGATTATGCCTATCGGCAATTTGATGGTAGGTCGTGCTAAACCAATCTTGTTGCCATTCCCAAACATTTCCTACCATGCTATACAATCCATAATTGTTTGGAGGGTAATATTTTACAGGGGCGGTGCTAGAGAACCCATCTTCTTCTGAATTGTGCGTAGGGAATTCTCCTTGCCAGATATTGCACATATGCTGTCCGTTTGGATTTAAATCATCTCCCCAAGGATAAAGTTTTTGTTCCTGTCCCCCTCTGGCTGCATATTCCCACTCCGCTTCCGTAGGTAAACGTTTCCGGTTGTGAGTAGCGAATTCATATGCATCATTCCATGAAATATGCACCGCTGGATGGTCCATTCTTGTTTTTATATTTGAACCTGGCCCTTCTGGATGTTTCCAAGAAGCTCCATCAACTCGTCTCCACCACGGAGTGCCAGCAGGAGATTGATTTGCTGAATCTTGATTTCTTGGGTGAATGAATTTATAGAATACAAAAGACCACCCAAACTTTTCTGCATCAGTTTTGTATTTTGTTTCTTTAACAAAATCGGCGAAATTTCTATTTGTGACGGCAGTACTGTCGATTAGAAAACGGTCCAGTTTTACTTGCTGTATAGGGCCTTCTCCATCTGTTGGGAAGCCAAATTCATAATCAGTACCCATTAGATATGTACCAGCTTCGACGGGTACCATATTTTTTGTGGTTGTTAATTTTTGTTGACTCTGTACAGATTTTGTTTTTGACGTTACAAGTAGCCGTAATCCTGATTCTCTGGAAGCTGTACAGCAAGGTTTCATTTCAGAGTGTTGATTTGTCATGGATATATTTCTTAGTCATGTTCGCAGCTTTGTTGACACTATTTGTGAAAGAGTATACTATCCCGCGTGCTATGGAAAAGGAAACCTTAGAAAAAACACGATGGTTGTATTATTATTTTAGTAGCTTGAATCGGCTGCCGACCAAGGACTTGTGTAAATTCTAAGGAAATCTTAAAGCAAGACAGAAGCCCGCAATCGGTAGCGATTGCGGGCTTTTTTTTGGTTTTGCTAATAAATTGAAACGACAAATATTACAACATAGAGGTTAAGCAATGGGCAGTCAAAAAAGTCACGTTCAAGGGTTAGGATTTTCTTCAAACCATCTTTTTAGCCCCTTGGAATTAGTAGATAGATTACCAAGGTCGGATAAAGCTGCAGAAACAGTGAACAATGCAAGAGAAACGATAAAGAATATCCTACATGGAGATGATGCTAGGTTGATGGTAATAACGGGTCCTTGCTCCATCCACGACGAAGAAGCTGCCTTGGATTACGCTAGAAGATTGATTGAATTAAGAGATCGCCTTGGGGATAAATTATTTATCGTGATGAGGGTTTATTTTGAAAAGCCCAGGACTACAGTGGGCTGGAAAGGGCTTATTAATGATCCAGAACTCAATGAAACTTTTGATATCTCTCAAGGATTGCAACGCGCCAGAAGATTGTTGCAGGAAATTAATGATATGGGGATGCCAGCAGCTTGTGAATTTTTAGATCCAGTAGTTCCACATTATTTTGAAGATTTAGTATCTTGGGTAGCGATAGGTGCAAGGACAACTGAGAGTCAAACGCATCGGCAGATGGCCAGCGCAATTGGAATTCCAGTGGGATTTAAAAATGGTACTGATGGAAGTTTTGACACAGCGGCAGATGGTATCATGGCTGCCAGGAACCAGCATTCATATGTTGGCACTGGGCCTGACGGACATGTATGTGTACTTAGGACTGACGGTAATCCAGATGGTCATCTAGTACTAAGGGGTGGAAAATTGGGACCAAATTATGATTCTGAGTCAATAGGTTCAGCCAGAGAGGTATTAGCAAAGGGTGACTTGGATCAAAGATTAGTTGTAGATTGCAGCCATGGTAATTCCAATAAAGATCATGAAAGACAGCCTTTAGTATTTGAAGATTTGATTTCACAGAGAGCAGAGGGAGATACAGGAATCGTGGGGGTTATGCTGGAAAGCAATATAAACCCTGGAAGTCAGAAACTTGGAGCAGATCCGAGTACTTTGGAATATGGGGTATCAATTACTGATGCTTGTGTTGGATGGGATAAAACCGAAGAAATAATTCTATGGGCTGATAACACTCTCGGGTAGTAGTAACCATTAATGCTCAAATTGATTTGATGGTTATATTCGGCAATGAGAAATCTTCACTGAGAAGGTTTTTTAAGTTTGCCCCATACGTACATGCCAAGGTTTGTGCCGCCAACCAGGTGAATATGGGCATGCTTCTGTGATTGCATCCCATCCTCCCCAAAATTAGAAATGATTCTGTATCCACCTGGGCATCTTTCCTGGCCCATTTGGTTGGCAAGATATCCCATTTCAGAGATCAAATCCCTTGTTGACCACAGATCAGACTGTGTCATGTGATTTTTTGGCACGAAGAGCAATTGTGTTGGAAACCAGCCGAGATTATTCTCAAATACTACGAAATCAACCTGTTCATAGTGGAATTTCGCGGGTTCGGTTCCGGAAATAATTTTACAAAATATACAATCAGTTGCGGTGCTCATTTATTAGGCCTTATCTTTATTTATTACTTGTTCTGCCTAATCTATAATCAGGGGCATTGATAGATAAGATTTGACCTATATTAGGATCTTGGATTCGGGAGGCTTGAGCACTACGGTCTGCTTCACTGCTAAAATCTGTCCTGGTTGTAATCACTGTGGGTAGTCTATGATTGTGCCGATAGACTAACAAATGGTAGATCGTTTTTTGGGCCCAGTCTGTGTCATGTTCGTTTCCGAGGTCATCTAAAATAAGTAAATTGGAATCCTTAACTCGGTCAAACATAGCGGACGAATTAATGGAATTATCAGGAGAGTACCCTGACCTTAATCGGTCCATTAATTCTTCTACAACTGCAAAAAATACTTCATCACCTATAGATAGTCGGTAATTTGCTATAGCAATCGCTAAATGTGTTTTCCCGACCCCAGAATTATTGCTATAAAAGGTAAGCCAACCGTCTGGGGTTTGGCTATATTTCCTAGCACTTTCCAAAATGGGTTCGAGATTAGAATTCCCTCTTCTACCCTTTGGGTTAAAGGTTTCAAAATTCATTAAGGATAGGTTTTTAGGGATGGCTCCAAGGCTTGGGTCCTCCTCGTCAATACCAGGCTGAGAGCCAGTTTCGACCAGGTCGCAAAGGCTTTCATCAAAGATTCTACTTTTAATAAATGGATCTAAAGAGATAGGATTTTCAGACGTGGTAAGAACCGTGGGGAGCCTTCCGTTCGATCGGTGGTTAAGTATTTGATTTAATTTTTCAGAAGCCCAATTACTTGTATTGTTTCCAGGTATTCCATCCAGGATCAATATTGGGGCGTTTTTGACTTGGTCAAACAGATCATCGTACTCAAAGTCCAAGTTGTTTGTATAACTTGATCGGAGATGGTCCATTAAGTCTGGTACATATATAAAAAAGGCCGGTTTCCCCGTCGAAATACATCGATTCGCGATGGCTGCTGATAGATGAGTTTTTCCTGAACCATGGGGCCCATTGATCATCATCCAACCACTAGGTAGTTCTGAGTAATTTGAGCAACTTATAAACGCTTGTCGGAAAAGATCTTCCTTGGCATTATCCACATTCAAAGTTTCAAATGTGTATCTCGCCAATGAACCAAGATTACTGTATGAAAGGAGTCTATTGGTCATTTCCTCTTGTTTTATATTCTGCCGGCATTCGCAAGATTTTATTGTTCCAAAATCAGGATGCCCTGTCGGCAGTTTTGGGGTGAGCCAGCCCTTGTCATGGCATATGTCACAACTCACTGGGGAATCTAGTTCCTCATCTTGTGGGAGATCGGAGTCTCTGTTGGCTTTAAATGTATCTAGCTTTGCCAGTATGCTTCCTAGATTTTCCATCTTCTTTTCCCTCTATTTCCCATCGCTCCAATATTCTTGAAATATATCGCCAACTTCTTGAATTAAGAGAAACGGCTTCTGATATCGCTTGTTCTATCCATTCCACAGGATATTTTTGTTCTGCCTCACCAATTTTTTCAGCAACTATTGGGGTTAATATACCAATATTTTGTTCGTATAGAGAATATATATTTGCCCTATCCTCCTTTGCCTCCCAAGGTTCGTGATCTGATTGAGTTTCAGATTGCTTTATTTTGTCTATTGTTTGTCTTTCAAATTCGGTGTTTAAAAAATAAGTGGCAGTGGGATTGGTTTCTCTATCTACTCTGATCAAGATTTTTCGTTTTACTGAAGCCTTTAAAGCACGAAAAATTTCGGTTTTTCTTGTTTCAACATTTGAAGTACTTATTCCGGAAGCTAAAATTCTATCAGCAACTAGCTCATCTAATGTTATATACCTTTCCAGCCCTCTTTTGTTATGGAGTAGGCGTATAATTCTAAGAACAATTTTTAATTCTGTTATGTCTTGTATCTCTGCTAGTAAATCGCCAAATATGGGAGCAGGAACTGGTATATAGCGGACTCCTTTTATAAAACCCTGAAAAGCCATTAGGCACCTATAGGGTTTTGCTGGTATATCTCAAGGTTTTCGAATTTGACAAATCTCTCCTGGAAATAGAGTTTTATACCCCCAGTGCGGCCGTTTCTGTGTTTTGCAACAATTATGTCAGCTATGTTGGCAGGGTATTCTTCAGTTGGATATCTCTTTTCCCAGGCTTCCGGGTCCACATATCTATCCTCTCTGTGTATGAATGCAACAACATCCGCATCTTGCTCTATGCTGCCACTCTCTCTGAGGTCTGAAAGCATAGGACGATGGTCGGGTCGTTGTTCGATTGCCCTACTTAACTGCGAGCAAGCTAGTACGGGAACATTCAAGTCTCTTGCCATTCCTTTTAACGATCTCGATATTTCTCCCATCTCTTGAACCCTGTTGCTGTTTCTTCCACCGCTTCCGTTTATTAGTTGCAAATAATCAACTATTATGAGATCCAGACCTCGCTCTGCTTGAAGTCGTCGTGCCTTACTTCTCATTTCGACGATTGTTTGGAATGGAGTGTCGTCGATATATAGAGGCAGATCCGAGAGTTTGCCGATTGCGTCAAAAAGTCTTTGCTCTTCCATTTCATTGATCAATTGCAGTCGTAACCGATGGCTGTCGACATGGGCTTCACTTGATAGTAGTCTTAGAGCGATTTGTTCGGCACTCATTTCTAAGCTAAAAATACCGACCCTGCTCCCGTTTGCCGCCGCCGCCGCCGCCATGTTGAAAGCTAGAGTACTTTTGCCAAGGCTTGGCCTTGCTGCCACGATCAAAAGATCTGATCGCTGCATTCCACCTCCTAGAAGTTGATCAAACTGGTTGTAACCGCTTTGAATAGGAGCTAATGTACTTATATCTGGCTGAAGGCTTTCGGCCATGTAATTGTCTAAAACGTCGCGTAGAGCTGCAAAGTCTCTGGTTCCACGTTCAGAACGTATGCCAAATAGGAGTTCCTCTGCTCTATTTAGAGAATCGTCTGTGTCAGGGGAGCTTTGATACCCTATTTCTGCAATGGAACCTGCTGCATGCACTAATTGGCGCATTATTGATGTCCTGTGAACTATCTGAGCGAAATGCAATATATGAGCTGGACTAGGGACCCCGTTCGCTATATCTGAGAGATGTCCGGATCCTCCGATAGAATCCAATTTCTCTTGTATAGATAATTCGTGCGCTACAGTGACTTGGTTTATTACTTCATTTCTACCTGCCAAATCTAAACAAGCTTCGAAACAGTAACGATTTTTTTCGAGATAAAAATCTGTTGCTTTGAGTATTGAAGAAACTTTGGAAAGGGAATCCCCATCGAGCAATAATGATCCAATTACTGAATGTTCAGCTTCAATATCGTGTGGCAACATTCTATCGGTGTACAACCCAATCTCCCGAGGTACAAGTTGGTGTGAGTTTCCGATTATCACATGATCTGTTTGAAGCTAGCAAGTCGTGATATTTTCAAGAAAATATTATGTTATTCTTGAGGAGTTTCTTCAGGATCGTCCTCTACGGTCTTGCCTTGTTCTGAATCTGTAGACTGAGAGATAAGTTCCCCCGAATCTACAATCTCGTCATTTTCAATAACATCCTCTGGGGTGTCGGTGTCTTCCGAAATTCTTGTTTGTTCCTGGTTTTCATCCTCTTCAGCTACCATTTCGAATGGATCAGTACCAGTTGCGTAGACCGTTAATTTTATCGACGCGCTAACCTCTGCGTAGAGTCTAAGGGGTATCTCATATGTTCCAACCTCTCTAATAGGATCATCGAGTTGGACTAATCTTCTTTCTATGGACACTCCGGTTTTCTCTGCCAGTACGTCCGCGACCATCGTCCCAGTTACAGAACCGTATAGACGGTTATTAGCCCCTGCTCTCATTTCGATGGTTACTTCAGTTCCTTCAAGGGTATTTGCAATTTCTTTCATGTCGTCTAGTCTTTGCGCCCTTGATACTGCCGCATCCTTTGAGAATTTATGCATTCTTTGCAAGTTGTTATGAGTAGCGGGCGCAGCTAGGTTTTTCGGGATAAGATAATTCCTGGCAAATCCGTTTTTTACCTCTTTGACCTCTCCTCCTAGAGCGACTCCCTCAACATCTTCTATAAAAACAACTCTCATCACTAAATTCCTGTAGCCCCTTATTTGAGGGACCTATTCATCGCCTTTTTTTGAATTTTTCCTGAAGGAAAATTATACCATATCGTCTTCCTGGTTTTTCGTTCGTTTAGTGTCATTGTTTTCATCTATAATCCTATATTCACCTTCGACGATGTTTTTCTCAGGCTTTTGATCTTTTCGGGTATCGGAGTTTTTTAGGGTGCTAGTGAATTTCCCGATGGGACCAAATATCAAAAAGAGAATGACAGAACCTATCAGTACTAAAATATCGTCGATAAATCCAAATAGAGGGAACATGTCTGGAATTATGTCAAATGGTAGTATGACGTAAGCGATGCCGATTGCAGGAAGCAATTTGTATTTAAATGGAATTTTTGGGTCTAATAATAGCCGTAAGAATATGATTGGTAGTTTTCCCATCATGTTGGTGCTGCTTTGAACTTAATCTATATTTCGTTTACTTTATAAAGTTAATGATATTTCCGAATATAATTCTCGTCAAAATAGTGTGTTTGGTGAAAAATTGATAGTTGTGCTGGAAGGTCAAGATGAGTTCCGGATTTCTGAACGAGTATCGGAATTTCGGCTCACTATTAGTCCACCTGAAATGATGGATATCAATATAACTTCCTTGGACGGGAATTCTGTGACAATTGGAGAATTGATAGCTTCAGTATCAACGGTTCCATTTATGGCAGATCGAAGATTAGTTATAGTGTCAGGGCTACTGAACAGACTGAGTAAATCCTCAGGGAAAGATAGGTCGGAGTGGTCAGATTTACCAAAGTTTCTGTTTGATAGCCCTGACACAGCTACTCTTCTGATGATCGAAAATGAGACATTGCCTGCTAGCAGTTTTATCGCCGAGATTGTTAAGCACGTCAAAATCGAAAAATTCCCTCAATTGAGGTATCGTGAACTGCAGGATTGGATAAAAAGCCGATGCTTAGAATTAAGTATTGAAATGGAATTGCAGGCTGTTTCTCTCATGGCAGATTCAGTGGGGAATGAGTTGAGGCTGCTTGATTCAGAGTTAAAAAAACTGAGAATTTATTCGCGTGGAAATTTAATAACCGTGGATGACATTAGATTGATGGTTCCCTATGTGAGGCAACAGAATGTATTCAGGGTGGTCGATGCGGTGGTTGAAGGTAGATCAAGAGACGCCATGGTCGCCTCTTCTATGCTTATAAGTCAAGGTGAATCCACCTCCGGAATCGTAAGGATGATAGAACGACAGCTTCGGTTTTTAATTCACACGAAATATTTGCTGAGTGAGAGGGTATCTCCTACAGATATCGGTAAGCATATAAATTTGTCAGGTTATCCTCTAAGAAAGACGTTGGAAATGGAGAAAAAGATTTCACAAGGTAAAATTGTCGACATGCATGAAAAGCTTCTCAACTCTAATATACGGGTAAGGGAAGGGAAGCTTACAGAACAGGATTCGTTCGAATTATTATTATCAGAACTTCGGTAATTAGATCTTTACTTTTCGGTACCTAATTTGATGGCTCTATATCGGCCCGATTTTATGGAGACAATTAGGTCTTGGAGGCCGTTAATTTTATCGTAGAACTCCGTGGCAAAAGTGCCGATATCTGATAATTTGTGCGCGTCACTGGCCCCTGTTCCAGGCATATTTAGTTTATTCGCGAGGTTACCTGAAAATTCATTCTCCTTATCAGTACCTCTACCATTTTTGATTTCTATTGCGTCAACTATGTTGAACACATTATTCCTTAATCCGCGGGCTATCATTTCGGAATATGAAATTTCATCTTGAGGGGCGGTCTCCCGGTAGACTCTTCTGTATGGATGAGCTACCACTATTGCGCCTCCTGCTTCATCCACAAGGTCTTTCACAAATGCTGATTTATGCATACCAAATATGTATTCATTCAAGCCGTAAACCAGTAAGTGGCCCTCCTCCGTGGTCACTTCACATCCTGGGATTACTAGAAAATCGTTGTCTTTTCCCAGTTTTTCGACATCTGCAGGATTCCAAAAGCCGTCGTGGTCTGTTAAGCAAAGTCCATCCAAACCTATTGCTTTTGCTCTGGAAATAAGTTCTTCCGGGCTTAATGTACTGTCATCGGAGGTCGGGTATGTATGGGTGTGGATATCTATAAGCATGCCTATCGATTGTATTACATGTTGATGCTAATGACCCTATTTCTTCATGCTATAGACGTATTTAGCTGACTATATTGGGCGGCCTAGAGATAATATGAATAAAGTTGAGTTGAATCGTATCAACCTTATTGATATTATATAAGAGAATTGACAATGCTTTTCTCTTACGGGGATGAAAAATATGGTTTTAAGTCCAGATAGGTTTACGGAACAAGCTCAGGAGGTTATTGCGGCCTCTCAGGAAATACTAAATAGGTATAGGCATAACCAATGGGATTGCGAACATCTCTTCATGGCCTTGATCGAACAAGAGAAAGGGGTTCCTTCGGAAATTTTCAGTGCTTTACGGGTGAATCTCGATAGTCTGCATGCTAATTTGCACTCTCATCTTGAAAAAGATGACAAAGTAGCAGGCCAAGTAAATCAAATATTTATCACGCCTAGATTGTCTGAATTGTTTGAAAGGGCGGCTGACGAAGCTGAAAGGTTGAATGATGAATTTATCGGGACAGAACACATTCTAGTTGCCTTAACGGAGGAAGGCACAGGGTTATCAGCTGATCTGTTAAGCGGTTTTAAAGTGACAACTGAAGAGGTCTACAAAGCCCTCCAAACTATTCGGGGATCCCATAGAATTACTGATCAAAGAGCTGAGAGCCGATACAAATCCCTAGAAAAGTTCGCAACAGATTTAACCTTATTAGCTGAAGAAGGCAAATTGGACCCCATTGTTGGCCGCGATGTTGAAATATCAAGGGTAATGCAGACTTTGATAAGGAGAACTAAAAATAATCCTGTAATGATTGGTGGTGCTGGAGTTGGTAAAACAGCTCTAGCGGAAGGACTTGCTCAAAGAATCGCATCGGGGGATGTCCCATTTGAATTGCGTTCGAAAAGAGTCCTTGCTTTAGATATGGGGTCTTTACTTGCCGGATCTAAATTTCGAGGTGAGTTTGAGGAGAGACTGAAGGCTGTGATGGATGAAGTGAGACAGTCGAATGGTCAAGTGATGCTTTTTATAGATGAAATTCACACTGTTGTAGGTGCTGGGTCAACCGATGGTAGTCTCGACGCTAGTAACATGATGAAACCTGCTCTTGCCAGGGGTGAACTTCAGTGTTTGGGGGCGACCACGGAAGAAGAATACACTCGATATATAGAGTCAGACGCAGCCCTAGAAAGGAGATTCCAGCCAATCCTTGTAGAGGAACCTAATATAGATACAAGCATAGAGATGCTAAAGGCTTTACGGCCAAAATATGAGGCTCATCACAAATTAAAAATACAAGACAAGGCTATAGAATCATCTGCCATTTTAAGTCAACGGTATATATCAGGCCGACTGCTTCCCGACAAAGCTGTGGATTTGATAGACGAAGCAGCGAGTAAGATACGAATAGATCAGCAACTACATCCGATATCCCTCAGAGAGAAAGAAGCTGAACTGCGTCAACTAAAAATAGAAGAAGTAGCTTCTTCAGAGATGAATGATTTTGAGAAGGCAGCTCAGATAAAAGCAAGGATAGCACGTATTGAAAAGAATTATGGAGATGAAAAGTATAATTTGGTTGATGAGGGATCTTCTGATCGGGAAGTGACGTCGGAGGACATTGCTGCTCTTATTGCGACATGGACTGGTATTCCTGTCGAAAGACTTTTGGAAAGCGAAGCAGACAAACTTATGAATATGGAATCTCGTATTCAAACTAGACTTGTTGGTCAAAAGGACGCAATAAAGGCAGTTTGCGAGGCGGTTAGGAGAGGCCGTGCTGGCATTAAAGATGAAAATCGACCTATAGGAAGCTTCATATTTTTGGGGCCTACTGGGGTTGGGAAAACCGAACTGGCACGATCACTTGCCTGGTATTTATTTGATGATGAAGAGGACATGGTTAGGGTTGATATGAGCGAATATATGGAGTCTCATTCAGTTTCTAAAATGATTGGGTCTCCACCTGGATATGTGGGTTACTCTGATGGAGGCCAATTAACTGACGCGGTAAGAAAGCGACCTTTCAAGGTTATATTGTTTGACGAAATAGAAAAGGCTCATCCAGATGTTTTCAACATCCTCTTACAGATTTTGGAAGATGGACGATTAACTGACGGACAAGGCAGGGTTGTAGATTTTAAAAACACGATAATAATTATGACTAGTAACTTGGGATCTGCATTAGAAGTATCTGATTCCTTGGGGTTTGTAAGAGAATCAGATACTTCAAAGGATTCTGAAAAATTGCGGAGATCTATAGAAGATGCTTTAAAGAAATCTTTTAGGCCCGAGTTTCTGAATAGAATTGATGATATTTTGATTTTTCAATCTATTTCGAAGGAGGATCAAAGGGAAATAGTTGAAATTATGATAGGTAACCTTCAAGGCAAACTTGTTGAGCAAGGCATCGTGATAGAACTTTCAGAGGAGGCTAAGTCTTGGATAGCTGCGGATGGATTTGATAGAGAATACGGCGCTAGGCCTTTGAGAAGAAGCATTCGGAAAAATATTGAGAACCCTTTGTCATCAGGTTTGATTAGAGGAGATTTTAATAAAGAATCTCATATTTACATTGATTTGGTTGATAATGGTATTGTTCTAAAAAATAGGGAGTGAGAGGATCTATCGCAATTTAGAAAGCGATGTCATTATTGATCCATTGAAAGTATCATCTTATAATCGGAGTTGAAAATCATTATTTTAAGGTGTTTATATGGATCAAGTATCTCGGAAGAAAAAGGCATTTAGCCGCAGAACATTCTTGAAAGGTATTCCGATTGGTATCATGGGTGCTGCTGCAATAAGCATTGTAGGATCAAAAATGCTATCGTCAGTTTCCCATAGAAAGCCGCCTAGCCCAAAGAAGGGATCCATTTTCTCCCCTAGAGATGTTTAGACTTGCTGAGTGGCAATCTTAACCTTACTGAGTAGACAATTGCCCAGCATTTTTGAAGAGGTTTTGGTCATACAAAGTATCGATCAGAGTTCTAAACGCCATAGTCGCCTGTTTTTTCATTCAGTCGCTGATATACTCGGAGGCTAAAACTGGGAGAGATGGCCGAGTGGACTAAGGCGCTGGTCTCGAAAACCAGTATGAGAGTAATCTCATCGTGGGTTCGAATCCCACTCTCTCCGCAGCAGACGGGAGAGAACACTCATGGAGAGGTGCTAGAGTGGCCGAATAGGCGCGACTGGAAATCGCGTGTTCCCTCACAAGGGGAACCGTGGGTTCGAATCCCACCCTCTCCGCCATGCATTAAGTATTGGGATCAGGGAATAATTGATGTCACATCGTATTGACGACTCAGTATTTCTTTAAAGTATTATGGTGATCTGAAAATTAATGCTTATGGGTAATCTTGATTAATTAATTCGTAATTAAGTGTAAATTTGGTGAAAAATAATGGCAAAAAATCTCGTGATTGTTGAATCTCCTGCCAAGGCTAGAACTGTCGGAAGGTTCCTAGGTAAGGATTATGATGTAAAGGCTTCAATGGGCCATGTAAGAGATTTGCCTCGTAAAAAATTAGGAGTAGATATAGGAGAAAACGGCTTTATACCTACCTACACAGTGGCTTCAGATAAAAGAAAAATAGTTGCTGAGTTAAAAAAGGCTGCCGCTAGTGCAAGCACAGTTTACCTGGCGACGGACCCTGATAGAGAGGGGGAGGCAATATCTTGGCACTTAGTCGAGGCTGCGAAGATCGACATAGATAAAACGAAAAGGGTTGTCTTTCATGAAATAACGAAACCAGCAGTCGAAGAGGCTTTTGCCAATACTCGCGATATTGATGTGGATCTCGTAGATGCACAGCAAGCCCGACGGGTGTTAGATCGCTTGGTTGGTTACACGTTAAGTCCAGTTCTATGGAGCAAAGTAAAAAAAGGTACTTCTGCTGGCCGGGTCCAATCTGTAGCATTGACAATGGTAGTTGATCGCGAAAGGGAAATCGAATCCTTCCAGCCTGTGGAGTATTGGTCAATCCATGCTTTACTTGGACTTACTTCTGATGAATCCGTGTTAAAGGCTGCATTGGCATCAATTGATAAGGCAAAAAAGAAGCCTGAGGTAAATAATCAAAAAGAGGCTTCTGAGATACTCGATGACTTGAAAGGCACTGGATTCACGGTAAGTGGCTATGTAACTAAAGAAAGCAAGCGTAGACCTTCGGCTCCGTTTATTACCAGTACATTGCAACAAGAAGCCTCTCGGCGACTCCGATTCTCAGCTTCACGAACTATGACTTTAGCGCAACAATTGTACGAAGGTATAGATATGGGCGCTGATGGGGTCGAGGGCTTAATAACTTATATGCGGACGGATTCTACTAACGTCTCTGCTATCGCACTCACCGAGGCAAAGGAATATATCACCGGCAAATATGGTTCAAACTATGCATTGGAGAAGCCTAGGACGTTTTCTAAAAGAGTTCAAGGTGCACAAGAGGCCCATGAGGCCATTAGACCTACTTCAGTACTGAGAACCCCTGAATCTTTAAGAGATAAATTGGATAGAGATCAGTACCGCCTTTACGATCTAATATGGAAGCGTCTTGTTGCAAGCCAAATGGCAGAAGCTGTTTATGATAGAACCACGATTGATTTGGATTCGAATGGCTCAGCCTCATCAAAAGTCTACACTTTTAGGGCGACGGGATCTGTGTTGAAGTTTGATGGTTTCAGGATACTGTATACGGAAACTAGAGATGATGAAGATGAAGAAGAGGAAAAAGGCCTTCCTTTACTTTCCAAAGGGCAAGAAATGTATTGCAATGATCTCATTGAGGAACAGCATTTCACTGAACCTCCTCCAAGGTTTACAGAAGCATCCTTGATAAGAAATTTAGAAAGCGAAGGTATAGGCAGACCCAGTACTTATGCATCGATAATAGGAACCATTCAGGAAAGAGATTACGTGAGGCGGGAACGGGGTAGGTTCATTCCTACTAAATTGGGAGTCGCTGTCACTGAATTTTTGAAAGAACATTTCAAGGATATTGTTGATGTTGGATTTACTGCTGGAATGGAGAAACAATTAGATGACATAGCAGAAGGATTAATCCAATGGAACCCCATGTTGCAAGAATTTTATGAGCCTTTTGACCAGGCCATAGAAACAGCCAAATTGGAGGCAGTTAGGGTTCCAAGAGAAAAAATAGATGAAGAAAGTGACCAAGTATGTGAAAAATGCGAGCGGCCAATGGTGATAAGGGGTGGTAGGAATGGCAGATTTATTGCATGCTCAGGTTTCCCGGATTGTAAAAATACCAAGCCACTTACAATAGGTATTAAATGCCGGGAATGTAATGTCGGGGAATTAGCGGAGAGGAAAAGTAAGAGAGGGATTTTTTTTGGTTGCACCAATTATCCAGATTGCAAATTTGCAGTTAATACCAAACCAATACCTAATCCATGTCCGGATTGCGATGGAGTGCTTCTTCCATCGGGCAGAGACAATGTGAGGTGCCCATCCAAAGAATGTGGATTTAGAGGGTCTATTTCGGAATTTGAAGAAAACTCAGAGGGCGCGGACTTAGAAATAGCGATATGAAGCAATCACTCTGCTTTATAACTGAGCCCTCAACTGCTGGCTAATGAGACAATTCATTAATATCCTAGTAGTATGGAGAATGCATACAAAAGTCGAGATATTACATCGTATATAGAGTCATATCTGCGATATGTAAAAGGCCATCGAGGGTTATCTGAGGCAACCGTTAAAACCTATGCACAGGATCTATTCACATTTGCAAATTTCCTGGATGTGGTCGAAGTTGCTAGCTTTGAGGAAGTGGACCGTAGGACAGTCAGAAGCTTCCTTGCATTTTTAGTGGATAAAGGCTATCAGAGATCAAGCATATCCCGAAAACTTTCTGTGCTTAGAGGATATTATAGATGGATGGTTTCAGAGGAACTTATTTCAATAGATCCTATTCCGAAACGGTCTGCCATGAAGAAAGAGACTAAACTACCACGTTTCCTATCAAGCGATGAGGTTTCTAGGTTGATTGAGATACCTAAGATGACACCTTTAAATGAATCCTTAGTAAATCGAGATGTGGCCCTCCTCGAATTAATTTATGCCTCAGGCTTAAGAGTTAGTGAAGTTCATGCACTAGATCTAAAGGATCTGGATTTGAATTCTAGGGTCCTAAGGGTTATGGGAAAGGGGAATAAAGAGAGGATAACCCTAATCGGGACCACCGCTAGTAAGGTGCTGTCAAAATACATAACTGAAGATAGAATTAAGATTGATGGAGCCGATAAAAATAATGCTCTTTTTCTCGGCAAACGAGGTACTAGATTTAGCATAAGGTCAATACAAGATATGGTAAAAAAATATTCCAGATTGGCTGGTTTAGGGAATGAAGTACATACCCATACTCTCCGGCATTCATTCGCTACACATTTATTAAATGGGGGAGCTGATTTACGGGTTGTGCAGGATTTGTTAGGACATTCCAGCCCTGCAACTACCCAGATATATACTCATGTGACGGGTGTGGAGGCAAGGCGGAGTTATTCGAAAGCACATCCTTTGGCCCAAGAATTAACAGAGGAGATATAGATGAAGGTGCTGGTTATCAACGGTCCTAACCTTAATAACTTGGGTAGCCGAGATAAGTCTTTTTATGGTTCTGAATCCTATCAGGATGTAATCCAAAATATCGAAGAATATGCCGAAATTCTACAGGTAGAAGTTACTTTCTTTCAGGGTAATTCAGAAGGAGAATTAATCAGTTTCATCCAAAAAGAAGTTGATGAGTTTGATGGCATTGTTATAAATGGTGGCGCATTGACCCATTATGGTTTGTCTTTGAAGGATTCTTTGATGGATGCAGCAACCCCTTTAGTGGAGATACATATATCCAACATACATCAAAGGGAAATATATAGGAGAAATTCTGTTGTCGAGCCGATATCCATAGGCCAGGTGGCAGGTTTCGGCACGTCGGGGTATTTGTATGCTTTGGAATTATTAGTTAATTATCTTAGAAATGACATCCATACATAAACAAAGACGCGAGCGGATAAAACAAACGGTCTGTTCATTGAATGCGGATGCTTTTTTGGTTTCTTCCCTCGTGAACGTCAGGTATTTGTGTGGATTTACTGGAAGTAACGGTTTTTTGGTGATATCAAAGGGCGGGGATTTTCTTATTACTGATTCCCGATACCTTGAACAGGGTTCCGAGGAAACGAATAACGAAATTGCTATTTTTCTGTCATCTGGGGTCAGAGGATTAACAGAGTTACCAGTATTTAATCAAATTAAGACCTTGGTAATTGAATCTAGTAACCTAACCTATTCAGAATTTAAATTTATTGAAGAGTTGGTAAGTGATCGGTTGGATTTGTTACCAAAAAACGGTTTAATCGAAAAAATTAGGGCGATCAAAAATAAAGATGAAATAGATAATATAAGAAGAGCTGCTGCTCTGGCGGATGAGGCCTTAAAATATGCTTTTGCAGTTTTGCGGCCCGGAAACACTGAAGCTGAGGTATCGTGGATTATAGAGAAGTTTTTAAGGGAAAATGGAGCTGACGGCCTTGCCTTCGATAGTATAGTTGCGACAGGTGCTAATGCATCTAAACCACATCATCGTGCTGATAACACGATGATTCAATCTGGTGATCCCTTAGTTATTGACATGGGTGCTTCCCTAAATGGTTACAGGAGTGATATAACTCGAACTGTTTTAGTTGATGGACAGGATGAACAATTTGAGAGTATCTATGATACTGTCCTAGAAGCTCAGATGGCAGCTATAGGGGCAATCAGAGAAGGGATTAGCGGCAATGAGTTGGATTCAATAGCTCGAGAAGTAATCACTAGTCATGGATTCGGAAAAAATTTTTCGCACGGGTTGGGACATGGAGTTGGCCTCGATGTTCATGAGTTACCAATGATAGTGCCTTCATCTGAAACTCGGATAGAAAATGGGATGATTTTTACGGTCGAACCCGGTATTTATATATCTGGTTGGGGCGGAGTTAGGATAGAGGATATGATTTTGCTTGAATCGGATCAAGTATCTTTATTAACTAATTACCCTAAGTGAATGGATACATTTTTCAGTTAAAAATTTTGAAGAAGGAATATCAAAATGACGATAGGATACGGTGAGCTAAAAAAGGGAATGTCCATAGAGCTTGACGGCGAGCCATATTCGGTAGTGGATTATGAAAGAAGTAAAATGCAACAGAGGGCTCCCGTAATGAGAATAAGATTTAGGAGTTTGAGGTCGGGTCGGATCGTTGATAAAACTTTTTCTGGATATGATGTGAGTTTCACTCCGGCTTCAGTTGATAGGCGAAGTGCTCAGTATATTTATCGGGATGGGGACTTTTACTACTTTATGGACAATGATACATTCGATCAATTTCCTATGAGTTCGGATCAAATAGCAAATTCATTGAATTTCATGGTTGAGCAAACTGAAGTGGAATTAATCTTCTATGAAGACAATCCCATTTCGTTAGAATTACCCATTACCGTGGATTTAGAAGTTAGTGACTCCCCTCCTGGGGTTAAAGGAGATACGGCAACCGGAGCCACAAAGTTAGCTACCTTGGAGACGGGTTTAGAACTTCAGGTTCCTCTTTTCGTTAACCAAGGAGACACTATCAAAGTGGATACGAGGACAGGGACCTATATTTCTAGGACTTAAATGAATGACAGCTTTAAGTGTTTCCCAAGTTATTTTACATCTCAATAACCTACTAGGGTCGGATGTTGTACTGAGTGATGTTTGTGTATTAGGTGAGGTTTCAAGGATAACTACTTCGGCTTCTGGGCACTCATACTTCACTTTGAAGGATGAAGAAGGGGTATTAGATGCCGCATTGTTTAGAGGAGGCGTTGGTTCAGAACATTTGGAAATGGGTGTTGAGGTCTTCGCATTTGGAAGAGTCTCAGTATATGGGCCCAGTGGCCGATTGCAACTCATAGCTAATTTAATCGAGCCTTCAGGGGCAGGACTGCTTCAAGCAAGGTTTGAAGCGATGAAAAACAAGTTGGAATCTGAAGGTCTTTTTGATGAAGCCAGGAAAAGGATCATTCCCTCCTTCCCAGCTAAATTGGGAATTGTGACATCCCGGGATGCTGCGGCATGGCAAGATATACAGCAGACTATAAACAGAAGATTTCCGAGTGTAGAATTAATATTGGCACACACACCTGTTCAAGGAAATACAGCGGCTCCTCTCATTGCTGGTGCCATTGCTTCTTTAAACCAATTAGCCGACATTGATATCATCATAGTCGCTAGAGGTGGAGGATCCCCGGAAGACTTGTGGCCATTCAACGAGGAAGTTGTGGCAAGATCTATATTTGCATCCCATACCCCGATTATAAGTGGGATAGGGCATGAGTCGGATTGGTCGATAGCTGACTTAGTTGCCGACTTGAGAGCCTCAACTCCTACGGCGGCAGCGGAACGATCGGTTCCAGACATTGGAGAAATAAGAAACAGGGTGAATTTCAATGTCCAGCAAATTCAACAACATGGCTTGTCCAGGATAGAAAATGGAAGGAATGGTTTGGTATATGCGGTGGGCCGACTTGATCGAGCTATGCCAGATTTTGTAAATCATAAAATTAGACTTGATGATTTAATAAATAGGGCAAACTCAAATGTTTCCCACTCCAATGGGTTAACAAAAGAACTTCTGAGAGGGATAACTCAGAAGATAGCTGCTTTGGCTCCCAACGCAACGATAGCAAGAGGATATTCGGTTTTACAGAAGTCGTCAGACGGTAAAATTATAAGCAGCGTGGGTGATGTAGTGGCTGGAGAAGACATATCGATCACTGTGAGTGATGGAGTGATCGGCGCAAAAACTGTCGACATGAATAAGGGATCAGAAATATCTGAAGATCATCAACTGAACCTATTGTAGCTTAGATTTGTAGGAGTCTGTAAAGATACGATGCCAGAAAACGAACTAGAACATATGTCATTTGAGGAAATAATGGACGCGCTGGAGAAATCAGTTTCTGATTTAGAAAATGGGAAATTGCCCCTCAACGAGATGACGGCAGTTTATGAAAATGGAATGAAGTTGGCGGAAGAAGCCAGCAAAAAACTGGCTGACACAGAACTTAAAGTGACTGATATAAAAAAGGCTTTTGAAGAGAAATTGGGAACCGATCCTGAAACCGAATCCGATTAGTTTATAAGCTTAAACTTCTATTACATCGTTTTCAAGAACACCTAAATTTTCTATTGAAATGATTACCTTGTCTCCCTCCTTAAGGGTGAAATCTGGTGGTGGAACTATAGATGTGCCGGTTAGAACTGTGGTCATGTCTGGTACAAAATTACTTTTAATCAACCATTCGCATATCTCTTCGCAAGTTCTGGCCATTTCGGAGGTGGAGGTAGATCCCGAAAACACCTCTTTTTCGTCCCTGGCTATTACGCATTCTACTTGGAGATCTTGAGGGTTTGGGATTGTTTCCAGAGTGGCAAAGCATGGACCAATCGAACAGCTGTTATCAAACATTTTTGCTTGAGGTAGGTATAGCGGGTTCTCACCTTCTATAGATCTGCTGCTCATATCGTTTCCAATGGTGTATCCAACTATTTCCCCTTTGTAAATAACAAAAGCGAGTTCAGGCTCAGGTGCATCCCAAGTGGAATCAGACCGTATTCCAACATTATCGAAAGGCCCCATGCATCTTTCGGATGTGGATTTAAAAAAGACCTCGGGCCTGTCCGCGTTGTAAACATTTGAATAAATATCGGGGGTATCACTTTCCCTGCGACGTTCCAGCTCACTGTTTTTGTATGTAACTCCAGCTGCCCAGACCTCGGGGGGGTCAAAAGGCCTATCAAGAACCCAGCCTGAACTAGTTTCTGATATTGACCGAGTTACTTCAGCGAGCGATATTTTTTCAGAATCCCCTGAGTCCAAGATTCTTCGAGTCAAGTCATCTATTGATTCCCCGGAGATAAATGACGCCTTCATCAAATCCAGAATGTCCGTTACCTCGTCTTCTACTGAGGTGATATTTTCTAGGATTCCTTCTCCTGTTTCTGCTGATAGGCAAACGTCGCCTATTGAATTAACTAAACGGTAATAGCGCAAGGTTTTACACCTCCTGTTTCTTTATGTGTTTGAAGAATTCTACCAATTTAAATGGGATTGTGGTGATGTGTGCATTGTTTGACATACAAAAAAGAGCGTGACTATACTACAGAAACTGGTAAAGGGGTTGCTCACTTATCATCTATAATCAGGTTCGTTTTTCGGAAATTTTTTTGGACCGGGAATACACCCTTCGGATCTTCGCCCCCCCTGGAGTTTGTTGTTTCTTCTTAAAAATGCTCCTAACATTGTTTTCAACCAGCCCTAGACTTAAAGGGCGAAGGGATGCTTTAAATGGGATTTCTTTTTATTCGTCGCGGAAGGTTTATCGATGACTAGATTTGTATTCGTAACCGGTGGTGTGGTGAGTTCGGTCGGCAAAGGTGTTTGCGTAGGGTCTATAGGCAAGATATTAAAGTCTCGGGGTTTGACGGTCTCTCTGTTGAAGTTGGACCCTTACTTAAATGTTGATCCAGGCACTATGTCTCCCTACCAGCATGGCGAAGTTTTTGTTACTGACGATGGTAGTGAGACCGATCTAGATCTGGGACATTATGAAAGGTTTGTCGACGTTGAATTAACTAAGGCCTCTAATCTCACTGCGGGTCAGGTTTACAGCGATGTCATTTCAAGAGAAAGAAAAGGTGAATTCCTCGGAGGTACTATTCAGGTCGTACCTCATGTGACAGACAACATAAAAACTCACATACTAGATTTGGCTGCATCCAGTAAGGCTGATGTTATTGTAGTCGAGGTCGGAGGCACGGTTGGTGACATAGAAGGGTTGCCTTTTCTTGAAGCTATAAGGCAAATGAGGAATGAAGTGGGCAGGGATAACGTTTTCTATATGCATCTGACTTTCCTTCCGCATATTTCATCCACTGATGAACTCAAGACGAAACCCACTCAACATAGCGTGCGGGAACTAAGAAGTATAGGTATTCAACCCGATGCTATTGTTTGTCGGAGTGACCAGGAAATTCCGGAAGATTTGAGAAAAAAAATAATGGTTCATTGTGACGTGCCATTGGAGGGGGTACTTATGCTTCCAACAGTGTCCAGTATTTATGAGGTTCCATTAATATTGGAAGAGCAAGGCCTTGCCTCTCTTATTACCGAGGCAATGGCAATCGATGTAGAGGATCAAAAATTTGGCCTGAATGGTTGGTCTGATCTCGTAGATTTAATAAAAACCCCAAAAAAGAAGATCAAGATAGCCGTGGTAGGAAAATATGTCGATCTTCATGATTCCTATATGTCAGTTAAAGAAGCATTGATACATGCTGGCTTGTTTCATGGTAGGGATATAGATATTGAATGGATAGGTGCTGAGGATGTTGAAGAAAAAGGGGCATCTGTTTATTTGGATAAAGTGGACGGAATAGTAGTTCCCGGGGGATTTGGCTATAGGGGTGTTGAGGGCATGATATCTACGGTTAAATATGCGAGAGAAAAAGATATTCCGTATCTTGGTTTATGTTTGGGAATGCAGGTAATGGTAATTGAGGCCGCTCGCAATTTATTGGGCAAGCAGGGAGCCAATTCGTCGGAATTTGATGCAGATACAGAACATCCAGTTATAGATTTGATGGTTGATCAGGTTGGGGTTAAGGAGAAAGGGGGTACTATGAGGCTTGGTGTATATCCGTGCGTAATAGAGGACGGAAGTATCACAGCGAAAGCATATGGTTCAAAAACTATAATGGAAAGGCACCGCCATAGATTTGAATTCAATAATGAATATCGAGATGAACTCAAGTCAGTGGGCCTAGTTCCAACTGGAATTTCTCCAGATGGTCAGTTAGTGGAGATTGTGGAATACGAATCACATCCATTCATGACTGGGACTCAATTCCATCCTGAATTTTTGTCACGACCAACCAGGCCCCACCCTTTGTTTAGAGAATTTATAGGTGCTTCATGTGCTGCAGAGATTAATTCTAAGTAATAACCATAATTTTATTGTGGACGCTTTACTCGCTTAATGATATTATCTTTAAGGTGCTCCCGCTGTTATGTGGTGGCTTTCCCGACGAAATTCCCACTGTTTAAGTGAATCTCGTTTATGGATTGGTAGCATATTTCTATACAAGAAGCGTAAGAAGCGCAAAGATACACTTTAAAACTCTATTGCATGAGGAGCTATTTCGCCCATAGGCGAGGCTAGTATTCCGAAAATGCATACAGAGTACATCCCAAGATTTAATTAGGGTGAGGTAGCGTCCTCTTCCGATATTTTTTCAAAAATGTTGATGTAAAACAAAATCAAAACCACAAAATATTAAGAACATAAAAAATTAGTGTGAAATTGAGGTAGAGAGATGAAGTTGGCTGAACTTCAGGAAAAAAACGATCAAGAACTGCTGGATTTTGCCATTAAAGAGGGGGCCGTTGAGGATGGGGCTACTCCTCGAAGAATGGACATATTGAGGAAGATGTTTAAGTCATATTCTGAAAAGGACGAGACGGTTGACGCTGATGGGATTCTATCTATTCTCAATGAAGGTTATGGGTTTCTTCGCCAAAATAGTGACCAAAGAGGAGCCGGTGATGTTTACGTATCCCAATCTCAGATAAGGCGTTTTAGCTTGCGACCGGGAGATTATGTGGTTGGCAACGTAAGACCTCCTAAGGATGGAGAACGATACTTTGGGTTGGTGAAAGTTGGGGAAGTGAATCACTCGGACCCGGATTCATCGAAGAAAAGGGCGCAATTCGAAAAGTTGACCCCGATTTTCCCTGAAGATTTGATTGTTATGGAAACTGATCCAAAGCAGTTGTCTACTAGGCTGATCGACATAATGTCGCCGGTTGGAAGAGGTCAACGAGGGTTGATTGTTTCTCCACCGAAAGCAGGAAAGACTACCTTACTGAAGGAGCTTGCGAACGGGATTACGGAGAACTCCCCCGATATCCACATAATGGTGGCTTTAATAGGTGAAAGGCCGGAAGAAGTTACTGACATGAAACGTTCAATAAAGGGGGAAGTCTACAGTTCCACCTTTGATGAACCTGTAGAAGATCATTGTAGGGTTGCCGAGCTAGTTTTAGAAAGATCAAAACGACTAGTGGAATCGGGAGAGGATGTTGTGATATTGCTGGATAGCATCACCAGGCTTACAAGGGCCTATAACTTGAACGTGCCGAGCAGTGGTAGAACCTTATCTGGCGGTATGGACCCGATAGCACTTTACCCACCCAAGAAATTTTTCGGTGCTGCAAGAAATACTGAAGAAGGTGGCAGTTTAACCATATTAGCGGCATGCCTTGTTGACACTGGTAGCAGGATGGATGATGTGGTTTATGAAGAATTTAAGGGTACGGGTAATATGGAGGTTCATCTTGATCGGAGAATGGCAGAAAGAAGAACTTTCCCAGCCATAGACATTTTCAAGAGTGGCACAAGAAGAGAAGAGCTTCTACTCAGTGAGGAAACCTTGAAGCAAGTTTGGTTGCTCAGGAGGATGATAAGTATGGTGGAGTCCGATTCCTCCAATTCGTCTGGCGAAGCAATGGAGAAGGTTATGGATCGGATGAGGAAGACGAAAAGCAATGAGGAATTCCTTACCAGTTTAGGTAAAGAGTAAGAAAAGTTTAGATCAAAGTTAAGTTTTGCTTTTAAAAGATTAAGAAATTCGATCCAAAAATTATTGACGGGGATAATGAGTCTGTTAATATTTTGTGTAATCTGTCAACCAGCCTAAACAACGTTGGCAATAAGTATCTCAAGGTTATGATCCAAAATTGAAAAAGGGTTAGAGTAGGGAAAATGACCCTGATATTTGCGTCTACTTAGCCTTGACAATAGGAATAGATTTGATGTAAAAATTGATGGTGGCGGAAGAAACGCCTGTCTCTAGGCGCGGTCGTCCGTAGTTATCTTTACTATTTAGTTTTTCGCCTCGGCGATAAGCACCAGAATTAGGAAAAAAATTTTAAACCCGCAGGAAAGGGGGCAAAAGTGAAGAATTTACTGAAATTCATAAGCATAGGACTTGTGCTGATGGTAGTAGTATTCTCCCAGATGACTCAGGAGTCATCTTCGGTGGAAGCTGCTGACGTATCTGAGAACGATATCGAGTTCATGGATACTGCTGATGCTGTAGTTAAGAGCTACAAAGCGTCAAGCACAGACACGAAAGTGTACCTATATGTTAGAGACAAGGACCTGAATACTACCCATACGGGTACTACAGAATGGGCCTCCACTCATGCTACGGAGACAAAGCCGATCATCGCAACATCCACGTTTACGTTGGATACAGATTCGCTTACAGCCTCTCTTGACTCAACGGGAGTTCCGACGGCGATTGATGGACTGAATGCGCACGAGAATAGCGTGGCCACTGTGGCGAAGACGCTGGACAGCACAACCTATGTCAACCTGCCTACGACATCGGCGGGAAGTGGAACAGGGTTGCTGCTCAATGTAGCCACCGCTGCTGATGGGGCTATCTCATTAACTGCGGGCGGCATTGGCCAAAAAGGTACTGGGTACGCTAATAACGAGGTAATCACAGTTAACGGATGTCTTGTATCGATAGTTCCAACTGACTGCCGGGCTAACTTTGGTGTCGTTATTAACGGAGTTACCGATGCTGACGCCTCAGCAGCAGGAGCCCTTAAAAAGACTGAGGATAGCGATCAGGGAGTGACAGGTGGACCTAACCTTTACCAGGGCGCCGATACACCTTTGAAGCTGAACACACTTACTATCAAGAAGGGACCTTCCTCCTTGGTTATTGACCAACTTAATGAAAGCACTGGAACCTTCAGTTTGAATGCAGCCGTTGCTGCCGGTGACACAAGTGGCACCGACTCGGTTGTAGCTTCTTACTCCTTCAGTGCTCAAGATGTTTACAGCGCTCTTACAGCTGGTGCAAAGAGAGTTCACGTAACAAGTAGCTCTGATGCGACCGGTGAATGGGTGATGATTGAGGAAGTGAGTGACGAAGGCGTGACTAACGCCAATCAAGAGGGTGGAATACTTACGATGGCAGCAGCCACTGTTGGTAATGCTTTGAGTGCCAGAACTGCTGGAACCTACATTGTAGATCCTCAAGAGTACAGCGCTCAAGGAAATTGTGCAGATGCACAATTTAAAATAGTTATAACTGGGGACGGATCTACTAAAGCTGTCCCAACGATTAATAATGGAAAGGCCGGCCGAGATTGCGTTGCTGGGAATACAATAACGGTAGAGGACGGTTACCTTGGTGGGGGTGCAGTTAACGCTGTAGACACCATTGGTGGCATTTTAGGAAATGCCGCAACACTTTCCGGAATTGACAAAAGGGATACGGACACAACTAAAAACGGACTAGCTACTACGTCGAGCGGAGCAGGTACGGGGCTGACTGTTAACGTTGTGATTGCTGCCAATGACACGATTGGGAGCATTTCCGTTGCAACTGCAGGTAGTGGTTATGTAGATAACGAGTTAATAACAATAACGAGCGGATTAGGTACAGGCCTATCGGTCGCTGGCCAAACCGCAGACCCTCTCCAGTTCAGGGTTAATGGGCTAACTGTGGCAGATCTAGAGTTTGACGTTACAACTGTTCAAGATAATACCGCTGCTGCGGCTGTGGACACCGGAATATTCATGGGGTCTGTCAACATAAACACCGACGCTTCAGCCGGTGCTGCTGATAACGGCCAGGTATGGGTACAAGACGGTGACACTCTGACAGCTAGCTTCTATAAGGCAAAGTCTACAGATGGTAATAACACCACAGGTGATCTGATAAAGAG
>PBKS01000019.1 GCA_002722155.1 Chloroflexota bacterium | reverse complement strand
GTGTTCTGCCTAATTCTGCCAAGCCTGCTGTTAAAAATATAAACAATCCTAAAGGCTGTTTCAGAGCAAAAGGCCAGGTCCTTTGATCATCAACTATTTCCTTAAGATTAAATGACTGCGCCAATATTGCTATAGATAAAATTGCCATTATGAATGGAATCTCATAGCTTATAAGTTGCCCAGCCGCTCTCAGGCCTCCTATCATCGCCCATTTATTAGCAGACCCCCACCCAGCCATCAGTAATCCCATAACGGATAGGACCGAAATAGCTGTTATATAAAACAAGCCCATATCTAGGTTAGACAATACAAGTTCCTGTGCCATTGGAATTGTCACCCAAATTAAAAATCCGGGAAGAAACACGGCTAGTGGAGCAATCCAAAAGATACGTTTATTCGCGGATGATGGAAGAATGTCTTCTTTAGTCAGCAATTTAAGGGCATCTGCAACCGGCTGAAGAAAGCCTTTAAATCCTACTCTGTTTGGCCCTTTCCTTTGCTGTATTCGTGCCAAAGCTTTTCGTTCAGCTAAAGTCAATACAAGAACTACAACAAGAATAAAACTTAGAAGTAAAGATGCTTTTAGAAACAAAGATATGATATCTGACAAAATCATCGATCCACCTCTCCCATTATGATATCGATGGACCCTAGCACCAATACAGCATCTGCAATATATGTATCTTTCAACATAGATTCCAAGGCTTGTAAATTAGCAAAAGAGGGAGGCCTCACCTTAACTCTATAAGGCTTATCTGACCCATCACTGACTATATATACCCCCAGATCACCTCGCGGGGATTCCGTGCGAATGAATACATCTCCGGCCGGAGGTCTAACTATTCTTCTAACTTTCGCAGAAATCTCACCTTTTGGCAGTTCAGCAAGAGCTTGTTCTATTATTTTGATCGACTCTCTCATTTCTTCAACACGAACAAAATATCTATCCCAACAATCTCCCATACTACCAACTGGAATACCAAAATCGAACCGCTCATAAATAGAGTATGGATCTGTAACTCTCACGTCTTCTACGACGCCTGAAGCCCGAAGTGCTGGTCCAGTCACTCCATAATCTAAAGCATCGTCACCGCTAATAATACCAACCCCTTTTGTGCGTGCAAGAAACATCTCATTCTGGGATAACAAACTGTCACATTCTTCAACGCCTTTTTTCAAATCGCCTAACAGTTTTCTTACATTTTTTTCAAAATCAGCTGGAACATCCTCTTTCACTCCCCCAATCCGAATGTAATTGTGCATCATTCTTGCACCGGTTACACTTTCAAAAAGTTCTTGAACCCTTTCCCTTTCACGAAAACCGTAAAGCATTGGGGTAGTTGCACCAGCATCCAAACCATATACCCCGTAGAAAAGCATATGACTTGCTATTCTATTTAATTCACAAAGTATGACTCTTATATATTCAGCCCTCTCAGGAACAACAGTCTCTGTGAGTTTTTCCACAGCTAGACAAAATGCCAGTTCATTGTTCAAATTTCCGACATAGTCCAGTCGATCAAAAAGCGTCACAATCTGGTTATATTGCTCACTCTCACATATCTTTTCTGACCCACGATGCAAGTAGCCAATATGAGGCTCCACCTTAACAATACGCTCACCATCAACCCATATGACAAGTCGAAAGACGCCATGAGTGCTGGGATGCTGAGGTCCCATGTTAATCATAAGATCTATTGCATCCGAATGTTCACTAGCCTGTTGATGTACCTGCATAAGATTTTTACCTGGTGTCACCATTCCTCATATTCATGAAATGGAAAACTTTTTCTTCCTGGATAACCCTCAAACCCTTCATATAACAGAAGAGGGGGCAGGTTTTCTCTGCCTTCAAATTGAATACCAAACAAATCATGAGCTTCCCTCTCAAACCAGTCTGCTGATTTCCATATTTTGAAAATAGAAGGCACTACAGGACTATTTGAAGGCAGAGATACTTTCATCGCTAATTTATGGTGATAATCGATGGACACGAGATGGTAAACCATTTCAAATATTTCCTCTTGCTCTTCGTAATCAACGACAGTGATACAAGATAAATAATTGAATGAAAATTTTGGGTTGCTTTTAAGAGATTCACATATATCTAGCAGTCTTCCTGGTTCAACTCGTAGGACAACCATATCTAAAGAAACTGAAACTTCCGTTTCAGAAAATTCAGCAAAAGCTAATTTTAAGTTTTTTAAAAGTTCAGACTCTTTTTGGTCTAGAGGTTTCGCAACTGATGATGATTGGGTTTCACTTTTTGAAGAAATGTTATTGTTCCTCGTAGTTATGGTGTAATGACCCTTCATCAAATGATCGTTTAGCATCATTTTTGATTTTTTCCTGCAATTGCATAACCCCATAAATGAGTGCCTCGGGCCTTGGGGGACAACCTGGCACATAAACATCAACTGGTATCAGATGATCTACACCCATCACTACTGAATAGGATTTGTAATATGGTCCTCCATTGGTTGCACAGCTTCCCATAGCAATAACCCATTTAGGATCGGGCATTTGCTCATACAAAAGCTTTATTGGATCTGCCATCTTTTTTACCACTGTCCCTGCAACGATCATCACATCAGCCTGACGAGGAGAAGGCCATGTAACCACGCCGAATCTATCCAAATCATGGTGCGAGGCATGTGCACTTATCATCTCAATAGCACAGCATGCCAACCCAAAAGACAAAGTCCAAAGTGAAGATTTCCTTGCCAGAGCGAACAACTCATCTGATTTTGCAGTTAACGCATTAGGCAAAACTCTATTGAAAACGCTATCAGCAGGATTATTTCCTTGCCCCGGTTCATAACCAGCTCCAAGAGGTTTTTCAATTCCCGTGAACCCATCTAACCGAGGAATATGTATATTGGGAGAATTTTCATCTATCTCCATTGCAAAACTCCCTTTCGCCAAGCGTAGGTTAGCCCAAACAGCAAAATCGCGATGAAAATTAACATTTCATAGAAGACTGCTGGAGGTGCAGACAGAAATACAAGTGCCCATGGAAACAAGAAAACCGCTTCAACATCAAATATGACAAACAATATTGCAAAAACATAGTAACGAATTTGGATTTGAGACCATTGATACGGGGAGGCAGGTATTCCGCACTCATATGGTGTGTTCTTCAAATCTGAGTGCCGTTTAGGAGCTAACAGCTTTGATGCAACAAACATCAATAGGACTGCTAGAACTCCCACGAAAGCAACGATCAATACCGCTGTCCAATTAGTCACATATGATTCAGTCACAACATCACCAAAAAACCTCTAGAATAATGGGGTCATAAAAACAAAGCAATTTTAGCATATTCGTTCGTACCTCCCTAGCAAATTTTGGTCGCCAGAGAAAAAATATATCGGATTAAAATAAACTGGCTCAGATATGCTCCTTTTTATTTGTGTATAGATAACCCGAAATCATATTGGGTACCTACATTAACAAAGTACCCACAGCCTCAACAGTGGGTATTGCAACCTCTGAAATAGAAGACCCCGACTTTATTTTCATTAGGCTCAGCCATCCCTATCACATCAGCTGCACGAATATGATCGACAAAATACAAAGGTTTAAGTTAATATAGTTGAATAAGACTGAGTCTGGACTAATCACTGGGCCCGTCATAGGTGAGCAAGATGAAACAAAATCATCAGACCATGCCGCTCTTACATCCATAAATTCACCAATTGATCCTAATCTCCCCTCCATCTCAACACGTTCGGAAAAAATTCGTAAGAAAATCCCGAAACCTAAGGTAATGCATGGAAAGCTGCACACGTTTGATGCTTTTCACTCTCGCAATTACCGATTCCTATGGCTTACTACCGCCATTTTCAGCAGTGGCTTTTGGCTTCAACAAGTTGTCGTTGGATGGCTAGCATATGAAATTACAGGATCTCCTTTACTAACAAGTATTGCACTAGGACTAGATGCGTTGCCCGTTTTAGTAGGAGCTCCATTCGGAGGTCTTATAAGCGACAAATACGACAAAAAAATTCTGCTTTTCATTATATACGCATATCAGGCAGTATTAATGCTTGGATACTCGGCCGTAATAGCAACCGGCCATGCTAACATTTGGAATTTATTTACTTTCGTTTTCCTAATGGGAATTTCATGGGTAATAAATGATCCAGCTCGAATGTCACTACTGGCCATCATTGTTCCTAAAAGAAACTTAATAAATGCTTTTGCATTAAATTCGATGGCTTTCAGTATGATGAGATTAATCGTACCAGAGGCTGGAGGTTTTGCTCTAGCTATTTTTGGGCCAGGGTTATTATTTATCGTTGAAGCTATCCTTATGTTTTCAGCAGCTCTCACAATTATGCTGATTCGACTTGATAAAGATACTTCCATTGATAATTCCAACATATCCACAGAACAATTACTACTGGACTTAAAGTCTGGAATCGAATACGTCTTTCAGCAAAAAACCATAATTGGGTTGACCTGTATGACCGTAATAATGGTTATCCTGATCATGCCATTTGTACACGGCCTTATGCCTGTTTATGCAGCTGAAGTTTTCGAGGTTGGACCAAAAGGGTTAGGCTTACTACTTTCTGCTGCGGGACTCGGTTCGCTGATAGGCACAATAATACTTGCTTCGTTCACTCAAATAATACAACCAGGAAAGGTACTTTTTGTCATGCTAGGCGTTTTGGGGGTTTTGATGGCCGCACTAGCTATAAATAATACCTACCACGTTGCTATGGGATTAGTGATGCTTTTATCCGGTTCTATGATGTCTTATTTCTCCATTTCGGGAGCTACAGTTCAAGGAATTCTTCCGAACAAATTGAGAGGACGAGTTACTGGTATTTATATGATGGCCTGGGGATTGGTTCCTCTGGGTAGTTTACTAGCCGGTTCCATAGCGAACATAGCAGGCCCTCAACTATCAACCTTGTTCGGGTCAGCCTTAATATTTATCTGCCTAATAGCCGCCACTTATTTATTCAAAGATGTCTGGAAATATCGGCTAGAAAATGACTCCATAGAGTAAATTTCACCGGACTTTCCCTGAGCATCAAATTCTAATGTATGATGACGCCTGTCAGAGACAAAGCAACTATATTTAATGTCCGGAGAATATATATGGTCAGCAACTTAGCTTCTAATCCTAGTTTTACCAAAAGTGAGGCTCAATCTAGCAACGGTATGGTGGCAACTAAAGATCGTTTATCAACGGAAGCAGGATTGGAAATGCTTAAGATGGGAGGAAATGCTGTTGATGCAGGGGTTGCGGCATGCCTCGCTGTAGGGGTAGTTGAACCTGAATCAAGTGGAATAGGAGGTGGGGGATATATGACCTTCCAGGTCGGGAATAAAGGGGGAGTAATCGGATTCCCAATGAAGGGTCCTCTTTCTGGAAGGCCTGATTTGTACGAACTCACAGGAGAAGCATCCGTGGGAAGTTTTGGATGGTCTGGGGTCAAAAATGACGAAAACATTCATGGATATAAATCCATTGCTGTTCCCGGATGTGTTGCCGGGCTATTAGAAGCGCATTCACGGTTCGGAAAATTACCCCTGCCTGAGGTTATCGCACCAGCTATTACGATAGCCCGCAATGGTTTCCACCCTGAATGGTTTACCTTATACAAATTTGGAAGTCTTTCAAGCATGCTTTTAAGATACTCTGAATTAGGAAATACCTTCATGCCTGAAGGCTCTCTCCCTTATGGTGGGATCGATGGCCCATATGTATTAAAGCAACCGAATCTAGCAAATGCGTTAGAAGCCATCTCAAAAGATGGAGTAGACGGATTTTATAGAGGTGAGCTAACAGAAGCCTTGGTAGCCGATATACAAAACAACAACGGCTTATTGACAATGGAAGATTTTAATCAATACAAACCTTTTTACTGGGATCGCGGACTTGAATTTAACTATCATGGCAAAACTGTAAGAGTCCCACGGTTTGCTTCTGCCGGTATTACAAGTGCTATGACACTAAAAATTCTTGATGGCTTCGATATTTCGGGGGCAGGCCATAACACTGTAGAGATGCTTCATCTGTACATAAGTGCAGCCAGAATGGCATACGCTGACAGATTTGAATATGTGGCTGATCCGGAATTCGCTGACGTTCCATGGGATGGTTTAGTATCAGAGGATTACACTAGAAAAAGGCAACAAGAAATAAAAGCACAAGTGCCTGAATTCTTCCTTCCCGGAAATCCCTGGATTGAAGAAGGTCGAGAACCAAAATTCGTGCTGGAAAGCAGCAAGCCACGACCTGATAGTGGAACAACTCATCTCGCCGTCATCGACGGTGAAGGGAACGCCGTCTCAATTACCAATACAATAATGTCAGGATTTGGATCAGGAATCATTCCCAAAGGTACTGGCATTGTTATGAACAATGGAATGATGTGGTATGACCCTACACCAAACCGTGTCAATTCAATAGCACCGGGGAAATATCCATTAAACAACATGACCCCTGCCCTTGTTTTAGGAAAAGATGGTGTCGAAATTGCCGTGGGAGCCTCCGGTGGGAGACGAATAACGAACTGTGTAACATCATTAATAGTTAAAATGGTCGACTTCGAAATGAATCCTCAAGCTGCTATTGATGCCCCTAGGGTAGACTGCAGCTCCCCCACAACTGATGTAGGACCAGAATTAAACCCTGAGGTAGTAGAAGGCTTGGAAGCTAAAGGTCATAGCATCAGGGTCCTAGGTGAAGGTTTCACTCAGACTGGATTTGCCAAGTTCGCAAGCCCAGTCGCTATAACCAAAAATGGTCGTAAATTTAGAGGAGGAGTAGATACCTTCCACGCTGCCCATGCAGAAGGTATGTCATAAAATCAACCGGTTTTTAAAAATACCACTAATCACAACAAGCCTTTCGTTTCTACTGGGGTGAAGTAATGAGAATCAAAGTCTGTGACAAAAAGGACTAGAAATAACTTAGAGAGCCGCTTTCAACCCCTCTACATCAATGTTAAGAGAAATTAGCGCTTTAAATTTGGAAAGCTTTTCTTTATGATCAAATTCAGCATGTTCCTGAAGTGATCCTATCTTATCCATCGTATCTAATGTGTCTGAATTAACTATGATGATGGAAACTTCCTCTTCGTCCGCCTCATATTTAACGTATTCAATTGGTTCAAGACCGCCGGTCATTATGAAGCATTCCATATTCGTTCCCAACGCTGACATCTGAACATCAGGGCGATCTCCGCGAACCACAACCGCTTTTTTGTCTTGTTTGCTAAATATATACTCACCTGGATCCATCCCAAAACCACCAACCATATACCCTTCAACTAAATCCTCTCCGTATTCTTCGCCTGCAAAAAAAGTACCTTCTAAATTTTTACAAATCTGTTTAACGGTTAAACTCAACAAAGTCCTATCTTCTGGTATTGATCCTAAAACGGTGATTCCTGATTCTTCCAGTCTAGGAATTACCACCTCAGAAGCCTCAGTTCCTTTGTACATAGTTAAGAAATTAAGCACTGCCCCCATTAAATTTTCACCAAAGGCAGTAATAAATGGAATCGAATCGAGTACGCCGTTGTATTTACCCACATAAATTACTTTTGCATCAACGGATTTAACCAGTTCAACATGCTGCGCTACTGATAAGCTATTGGAGGCCTCTAGGAGAAGGGTATCTACTCCACTCTTCAATGTTTTAATTTTCTCAGAAGCATCATTTAAATTGATAGATTCATTAGAAGAATTGTTCAAAGAAGAATCTAACACTGCAGAGTAGTTGTTATGATCCGAGCTTTCATCGTCCGAAAAAATAGGTTTTGAAACTTTAACGTTATATCGAGCATCGCTCAGAGTTGAGACCAAAGAGGCACAAAGAGCCGTTTTCCCCGCTCCAGCATTATCTGAAACAACATAAAGAATACCCATTTGACGTACCCACTATAGACTGAAACCAGGCAATCTAGTTAGTAATTTTTGAATGCGCAGCTAAAATTTATTAACGCCTAGTGCGTCGCCTTCTAAGCCTACGAATACTTCGCTGCTTATCTAGGCGTTCCTGCTCTCCCTTTGAACGGAAGAACCTTCTATTCCTTAGCTCTCGCAGAATTCCTGACCTCTGCATTTGGGTCTGGAACCTTTTAAGAAGTACTTCATCCTCCTCGCCTTCGCGAAGGGTTACGTATGCCAAGTTTTTCTCCTAGTCCATAATTTTAGCCAATTAAAAAATGCGCGCCAGCCGGCAACGCAGATGGAAATTGTAACACAGAAGCCATGTCTGTTTTTGAATATAAGATTCTGGTTAGCATTCCTATTGTTGCTACAAACACCTGAAAAGACCTAACATTCCTGACAGGTTCTGTTTATATCATTAAATATTAAAATGTAATTTAACAAGATTTTCGGAGTTTCAATGGCTGGGCCTCAGAATGAATTCACACAAGTCACAAAGTTTATCCCGGAAACTTTCGGGGAACCAGGCATGAGAACTTTTCGAATAAATGTCGACAGTGCAAGTAGCACTGCGACCATTTGGCTGGAAAAAGAGCAATTGCGTGAACTATCTCGAGCTATGCAGAAACTAGCTGAGGAAACATCGGAAGTCAATGAAGTTATTTCAAGCCCACCAACTGAACTAGAAGCGGCTGGCTTAACCACGCTGGACTTCAAGGTGGAACGGCTAGCTTTTGGACACAATCCTGAGACAAATATGTTTATAATTGACGCCCATGATCTTGAAGATGATTTTGAAGCACCTACAGTGAGATTATGGCTGACGCGGACTATGATTAATGAATTCGCTAGAACCGGGCTGAAAATAGTTAATTCTGGAAGGCCACTATGCCCATTATGCGAAAAGCCAATAAATTCTGAGGGTCATTATTGCGTACGTAAAAATGGCCACCGAAGAGTATACCCAGGGGAACTCTAACCATAGTTTATAGGTTTATAACATATGCAAAGCCCGTACCTTGACGATCCCAGAAAAGCATTTCCTCTTCCTGAGAAAAAAATATTGTATCTAGATGAAAACGAGGCCTTGACCCACATAACAAACGGAGAAGTAATTGGTGGACACACTATGCCTTGGGGTTCAAATTATACCTTCTTGCTTTGGATTGCCGTGGAAGAAAATCAATGTATAAGAGCGATATACAAGCCACGTGACGGGGAGAAACCATTACGCGATTTTCCTTCTGGCACTCTGTACAAAAGGGAACAAGCAGCATACGAATTAAGTAAACTTCTGAAATGGCCCAACATTCCGTTAACTGTAGTGAGAGATGGACCTTACGGCGTCGGGTCAATGCAACTTTACTTGGACTGTGATCCTCGCACTACGTATTTTGATATGAGAGATACCTCCTCGGACGACCTTTTTCCCGTGGCGGTCTTTGACCTGTTAGTAAATAATGCTGACAGAAAAGCAGGACATTGCTTATTGGATGCCACAAACAATATATGGTCTATCGACCACGGTCTGACTTTCCATTCTTCTTTCAAGATGCGAACCGTAATGTTGGAGTACTGTGGCCGAGAAATACCCAAACAGCTTGTGACCGACATGAAGAACTTGTCTGACTCCTTTACCCAAAAAAGCCAAATCCTAGAGACGTTAATTAACCAAGAAGAAATCCAGGCATTGCAAAATAGATTGGCCCAAATTATTGAAACTCCTATGATGCCCATTCTTGATCCCAATGTGAACATACCGTGGCCCTTGGTATAAATCAGGCCAAATCGGCCAATGCCGGTTTCAAGTTGAATATATCGCTCAAGTTGCTGATAACTTCCGCTGGGCCCTAAAATACCTAAGTCATTTTCTATAAAGGGAGGGTTGGCAGAGTGGACGAATGCACCAGTCTTGAAAACTGGCATATCCTAACGGGTATCGTGGGTTCGAATCCCACACCCTCCGCCACTTTTATATCTTTATTTAATGAGTGTTAATTAGGAAAGATAAGAATGAAACTGCATGAATACCAAGCAAAAGGAATACTTGGAAAATACGGGATTCCCATCCCAAAGGGTCAATTAGCCAAAACTGGAAGCCAGGCGGCGGCGGCGGCATTTGATATGGGTGGCACTGTCGTAGTTAAGGCACAAGTACATGCTGGAGGCAGAGGAAAAGGAGGTGGGGTTAAAATTGTGGAATCTCCGGGATCTGCCCAAAAAGCCGCGGAATCTCTAATCGGAACAAATCTTGTCACTTTTCAGACTGGTCCAGGAGGAGTTCCTGTTAACTCTGTGCTTATCGAAGAAGGTATCGATATAGAGAAAGAACTGTATCTAGGTATGGCTATAGACGGGGCTTCCAAAGGAGTAGTCATAATCGCGAGTGAGGCAGGTGGGATGAATATAGAAGAAGTGGCGGAAATGACACCAGAAAAGATAATCCAAATTCCAATCGACCCAGTATTGGGCCTACAACCTTTCCAAGGTAGAAAAATAGCCTACGGTCTCAATCTTGGACAGGAATATATCCGTGCCGTCACAAGTCTGATCCAAAACTTGTATAGAGCATTCATCGAAACAGATGCTTCATTAGTGGAAATAAACCCCTTAGTAATTACTAAGGACGGGAAAGTTTTAGCTGCTGACGCGAAATTAGATATTGACGACGATGCCGTTTTTAGGCAACCGGACATACAAGAAATGACAGATCTTTCTCAAGAGGATCCTCTTGAAGTGGAAGCTCGATCTGCAGATATAAACTACGTGAAATTAGATGGAACTATCGGATGTATAGTAAATGGTGCCGGTCTAGCTATGGCTACGATGGATGTAACAAGTTCTGCTGGGGCTTCACCTTCTAACTTCTTGGATATCGGTGGAGGAGCTAATGAAGAAAAGGTGGCAAAAGCTCTCAATATAGTCCTATCCGATGACAGCGTAAAGGCAGTTTTAGTAAATCTATTTGGAGGAATATTATGATGTGATATAGCTGCAAGAGGCTTCTTGCTAGCTGCAGAGCAACAACCGGACAGAATCAGGCCTATGGTTGTAAGAATGCTGGGAACAAATTCTGATGAGGGGAGGGAGATTCTTGCCCAATCTAATCTAGATATCATTCTAGTTGACACCCTTGGGGAAGCCGCAAACGAGATCAAAAAACTAGCTTAAATTAACGGCTCACAACATAAATACTTAAAACAATTGATGGGATTAAATAGATGAGTATTCTTGTAGACAAATCGACAAAGCTATTAGTACAGGGTATTACCGGCAAAGAAGGTAGTTATCACGCTCAACGATCAGCGGAGTACGGTGCAAACTTAGTAGCAGGAGTCACTCCTGGCAAGGGAGGTCAATCTTTTGACGGCACAATTCCTATCTACGATACGGTTCAACAAGCTGTGGACGAAACATCTGCAAATGCATCCTTAATATTTGTTCCCCCGGCCTTTGCTGCAGACGCAATAGTAGAATCCATAGATGCTGGAATCAATGTAATAGCTTGTATAACTGAAGGAATACCTGTGCAAGACACTATAAAGGTAGTCAGGTACCTCAAGGATAAAGATGTCACTCTAATCGGTCCAAACTGCCCAGGTATCATTTCTCCAGGAGAGAATTTCAAAATGGGAATAATGCCTGGTCACATACATTTGCCCGGCAGAACAGGAGTAGTCTCTAGAAGTGGCACATTAACCTACGAAGCAGTTGGCCAGTTAACTGACCTTAATATTGGCCAGTCAACCTGCGTAGGGATCGGGGGGGATCCTGTTTCTGGGGTTACCTTCGTAGACATCCTAGAAAAATTCGAAAACGATCCCTATACCGACAACGTTGTCATGATCGGAGAAATTGGTGGAACAAAAGAGCAGGAAGCCGCCGAGTATATAAAAAGCGACTTTACCAAGCCCATTGCGGCTTTAATCGTCGGTCAAAGTGCACCTCCAGGAAAACGCATGGGCCATGCCGGTGCCATTATCACCGGTTCCGCAGGAAAGGCCGAAGAAAAGATAAAAACTCTTTCCAGCGCCGGCGTCTCTGTTATTCCTGGACCTGGTTCAATCGGTGAAACACTGCGGGAGCTAATCTCTTAATCCAATCAACACCCATGTTCTAATCCTCGCTATTTTTTTAGAACATTTGTCTTTACTTTGCCCAATTCGTGTGCTAATCTTCGTGTAATTAGCACATAATTCTTTATTCGGAAAAGACCTTCAGGAGATTTCCCATGGACAAAAACGAGAAAACAAAAGCCCTTGAGCTCGCACTTGGGCAAATAGATAAACATTTTGGTAAGGGCGCCGTCATGAAATTAGGGGACGCTCAGGACGTTAAGGTGGATTCCATTTCAACCGGATCGCCTTCGCTGGACGCCGGCCTTGGCATGGGTGGAATACCCAAGGGAAGAGTTACTGAGATTTTCGGCGCTGAGTCCTCTGGCAAATCAACCCTCACATATCATGTAATGGCGTCAAGTCAAAGAGATGGAGGAACCGCAGCTTACATCGATGCAGAACATGCATTAGACCCTAGCTATGCTGCTCGCTGCGGTGTCGATACTGAAAATCTCTTAGTCTCTCAACCTGATACCGCCGAGCAAGCTCTCGAGATATGTGAATACCTTGTACGAAGCAGTGCGGTCGATGTTGTCGTTGTCGACAGCGTAGCAGCGATGGTTCCTAAAGCCGAACTGGAAGGAGATATGGGCGATTCTCACATTGGATTACAAGCTCGCTTGATGTCTCAAGGTCTTCGTAAACTAACTTCTTCCATCAGCAAATCCAATACCGCCGTGGTATTTATAAACCAAATCAGAGAAAAAGTCGGAGTATTCTGGGGAAGTCCTGAAACAACACCTGGTGGAAGAGCACTCAAATTCTATAGCTCCGTAAGAATCGACCTTCGAAAAATTGAATCTTTAAAACAAGGAACCGACATTATAGGAAACCGTGTAAGAGCCAGAGTCGTAAAAAATAAATTAGCGGCTCCATTCAAAACAGCCGAATTTGACATTATGTTTAACGAAGGCATTAGCATGGAAGGCGACCTACTAGATTTAGCCGTCGAGCATTCGATCGTAAAAAAGAGCGGGGCCTTTTATTCTTTTGGAGAAATCCAAATCGGACGAGGCAGGGAAAGTGCTAAAACATTCCTTAAAGAAAATCCTGTTTTGACTGACGAAATAAACGAAATGGTGAAGGTTGCCTTAAATCCTGAGCCAATGGATGATCTGATTGTACCTCTAGACGACAATATAGAAACAGATGAAGAAGCGAACAAAGCAATTTAAACAGGTTCACCTTCTTGAAAATCATAAAAATCCCAAAAGCTTCGACTAATTCAGGTTACAAACCAAACAAAAAGTTGGCCGAAGCTTTTGATAGCGATGAAGAAACAGAAAAAGCAAATACGGTCGCCCGGCGATTCATAGCCTACAGACCTAGAAGTGAATCAGAATTACGAAAAAGATTACTAAAAACATTCTCGTCTGAAATCACTTCTAAATCGATTGCTCAGATGTATAGAGAAGGGTTACTGGATGATTCTCGTTTTGCTGAGATGTGGGTAGATAGTAGACAGCAATCCCGACCAAAAAGTAAAAGAGCTATCAAACAAGAATTACTTTCAAAGGGAATTTCTGAACACACTGCAGAACAAGCGGTTTCAGATATTTATGACCTTGAAAATGCATTTGTATGCGTCAAGAAAAAAATCAGATCTATGACAGGTTTAGAAAAAGAACAATTTTATAAAAAATTAGAAGGACATTTACAAAGAAGAGGATTCAGTTTCTCAGTATCTAAAACAGCCATCCGACAAGGATGGGAATTAAATCAGTCAGAATTTAATAACACAATCGACACAATCAATCTATAATTACCTCCAATATTTGCCAAGTTTTCTAGGTATGGGAGGTGTGGTAATTGTCAAACGACACTACTGTTAGCATAGTACTAATAGGGATATTTCTTCTTCTGTCGGCCTTTTTTTCAAGTTCAGAAGCAGCATTCCTTTCCCTCCAAAGAACACGGCTAAATTATCTGGTGAACAACCACATACCAGGTGCCCAGCGTGTTCATAACATGGTCGCGAACACCGAAAGATTGCTTTCAACAATCTTGTTGGGTAACAACTTGGTGAATGTAGCCTTCACCGCGGTTGTAACTGCTTTGGCCGTCAAATGGTTGAAAGAAGGTCCCCTCGCAGTAGCCGCCGCCACCATCGTAGGAACAGGACTATTATTAATTTTTGGGGAAATAATACCTAAGAGTTTAGCCGTCAAAAAATCAGAAAAAGTTTCATTTTTATACGCCCGACCACTCAAAATAGTTGAACTATCCTTATACCCTTTAATCTTATTTTTGCAATGGCTATCAAGGACGTCTCAATCTATCTTTGGGCAGGAACAAGAATCGGAAGATGGAGTAACCGAAGGTGAAATTTTGTCGATGATAGATCTCGGTGAAGCAGAGGGTACCGTCGAACCAAGCGAAGCAGAAATGCTAGAAAACGTATTCCGTTTTGGAGATACTCAAGTTAGGGAAATAATGACTCCTAGAACCGAAATTATTGTGATGGAGCGTGGCACAACCTTTGGTAACTTCCTTTCTATATATTCAGAACATTCTCACACACGATTTCCCATCTACAAGGACACTAATGAAAATATTGTGGGAATAATCTCCGCTAAAGATGTACTGAGAATGTTATCGACGAAAGGAATAAATGAAAATGATTCCGTTACAGATGTCATTCGGGATGCCCATTTTGTACCTGAAACGAAATGGGCCTCTGAGCTTTTTGAAGAGCTCCGACATGCTGGTAATCAAATGGCGATTTGTTTAGATGAATACGGCGGATTAGCAGGGTTAGTGACCCTTAAAAGACTAACAGAGCTAATAGTAGGCAGAGTCGGGGAAGAGGGCGAATCACCGGAATCTGAGTATGAAAACATCATGCCTAACGTTTTCCAGATTGAAGGAAGCATGGACATAGTGGAAGCTAACAATGAAATGGATTTAGACCTTCCGGAAGGTGAATATGAAACAATAGCAGGTTTCGTTTTAGATCAAATAGGAGAAATTCCAAATTTAAATGATGAATTTGAATACAAGGATTTGACATTCCGTGTGTTAGAAATGGACCGATTTAAGATTGAGTCCCTACTAATCACACGAGATTCAAACACAGAAAACACTTCTGCACATTCGGAATCAAACAACATTAACGATGAAAATTTTACTAATTAGACATGGTGAAACAATAGCTAACAAGAACCAGTTGGTTCTGGGTACCAGTGATGTAGCATTAACTGATTTAGGAAGACGCCAAGCTGATGGTGCAGCGCAAAAAATATCTTCTATGAAATATCATCCTACTCTTTTGTTCTCTAGCCCTTATTTTAGGGCTAAGGAGACTGCCGGATATATTTCAAAACTCACTGATCTCGATCCAATTTATTTGGATGGACTGAAGGAAATGGATTCAGGTGAAATGGAAGGGATTAAAGCCTCTGAAATGAATAATAAATATCCAGAATATATGGCAAGATGGAGACGAGATCATTCCACAGCTAGACCACCAGGAGGAGAAACCCTCGGTGAAGTACATGAAAGAGCTTGGAAAGCCATTTTGAAAATTTTCAATGACTATGATGAAGACTTGGTAGCTGTGGTAGCTCACCTTTTTCCAATCCAGGGCATCCTTTGCAACGTGTTAGGTATACATTCAAATCATTTCGATAAACTTGATATAAATTTAGGTTCAATCTCATCTATTGAAATACAAAAAGACTCATACCGTCTTCTAACTATGAATGAAACACCCTCGTATTGATTAAAGCCTTAAATATTCATATGAAAGCTCTCTCCATCGAAAAAACCATTCTAAATATAGCTAACACCCATGGCGTTAAAGGTCAAAATCTTTCACTAGCCGTCTCTGGTGGGCCTGATTCTATGGCCATGGCACATGCATTGATTAAGATTAAAAACGAAATAAGTTCAAATGTTGAAGTCCTACACTTTAACCATCAGATCAGGGGAGAGGCTGCCAAGTCTGATTCAGTTTTTGTTCAAACTTATTTTGATTCTTTAGGTATAGCAACATATGCCTCAGAGAAAAACGTAGTCGAGCTATCTAAAAAACACAAAATCTCATTAGAAGACGCAGCTAGATCAGCACGATACGAATTTTTCGCATCCCACATTCATGAAAAAAATAACAAATCTATCCTCATACTAGGTCATAACTTCGAAGATCAAGTCGAAACAATATTAATGCATATCATTAGAGGCTCTGGTTTGAATGGACTTCAAGGAATGGCCGAAATGTCACATCAAACTATTGGCAATCTGGGTATAAATATTTTTAGGCCAATGCTTACTTTAAGTAAAGACTCAATCCTCGAATACTGCAGTGTTAATAACATTCCTTGGCGATCAGACCAAACTAACACCTCCACAGAATACACCCGAAATTCAGTTCGATTAGAGTTGTTACCATTTCTGAAAAAGTACAATTCTGGAATATATAAATCTATAGATAAATTAGGACATTCCGCAAAGCGGGATTACAACTATATAAGTGCAAAAGTAGAAGAGATTTGGCCTTCTATAGCAACTATAATGGACGATGAAATCAGAATTAAATTAAATCCCTTGAGCAAACTACATCCATCATTGAAATGGAGAATATTGCAAAAAGCCGCCAAAACGGCTACCGGAGAGCAACAAGACGTTTTTTATAAACATATCGAATCGATGCTGGATATAACCGAAGGAACAACAGGAAGATCTATTGACCTTCCTGGAGGTTTTATTGTCACAAAAGTGTACGAAGAACTTTTGATTTTTATGCCAACTGATGCTCCCTCAAAGATCACAAATTTAAACAACACAACCTTAATTAAAATTCCAGGATCCACTTTTACCGAACGCTGGAAAATATCAGCATTCTTACAGACTGAAAATGATTGTTCTCATATAAAAGACGTTGGAACAGATAGCTTAATGGCATCGCTCAACATGAATCTAAGCAATGAGCCTTTATGGGTACGTTATCGAAATCCTGGGGATATCTTTCAACCTTCAGGAATGACCAACTCTAAGAAACTACAGGATTTTATGGTAGATTCTAAAATACCACGTCGAGATCGTGATTTAGTTCCTCTAATAGTTTCTAATAAGGGTATTGCAGCTGTGGTAGGGCTGAGAATAGCGGAGTGGGCAACACCTCCAAAACATAACCGTGTACTGCGAATCGTTTTCAACCCTAGAACCCCCTAATATCAGAGAATTCTATCCAACCGATTACCGTCAAGACGGCCAGGCACACGTCCTCTTTTCGCAACTGGTTTATCTTCTATTTCCAGAATATCAGCTCTAAACTCATTTGGAACGGCAGATGAAATATAGCTACCAACTAAGTATCCATTTACCGGCGCTTCATATTCTCTAAACTCTCTGATTTTCTCAGGACTGAATCCACCACTGACATATATTTCCACGTGTTTGAAATTCATATGGTCAAGTCGGTTCCGAATTTCCCTTACCAACATAGGAGTAACACCTCCTCTTTCGGCAGGGGTATCCAATCTTATTCCTCTAAGTCGATCTCTTAGAACCTCCGCCACATTTAAGGATTCTTCAGCCTCATCTTTAAAAGTATCGACCACTACTATTCTCTGAGTTTCCATACCAATATGCTTATCGAAAGCCTGAGCCGCGGCGACAGTATCACCAAATAACAACGGCAAACTATGAGGCATATTACCCAGCGGATTCCTCCCAGCATGCTTAGAACCTAAAATCGTAGATACTGATGAACATCCTCCAATTACAGAAGCATAATCAAGTATGTGCGCCACATTCGGATGTATGTGCCTAGCCCCATAAGCTATAACAGTCGTTTCGCCGGCAGACTCGACACATTCACTAGCGGCTGTAGCCCATCCTGTTGACGAAGAAAGCATGCCCAATATGCTGGTTTCATAGAGCCCAAAAGAAGCGTATTTTGATATCACACGCAATACAGGTTCTCCAGCTTCGAATTTTTCGCCTTCTTCCATTGCCCATACTTGAACGAAATCGCTACCATTGTTTGCCTGACTGTCATGCTCCACTTTGGGAAGAACATTTAGTAAAAGGGCCTTCGCCTCTTCTACTCCACATAGGACACCAGCCCTAGAAGCTGAAAAATCCATTAACACTTTAGGGTTAAGTGACTCTAACCGCATTACTTCCTTAGTCCAATGCAGGTATGCATCAGCAGGATCACCTTTTATTAAGGACGGTCTTATATCAAATTGAGGAGTTGTCATTAAGCAGGCCCATGGCACAGTAAGAAAGTTTTCTTCTGTCTAGATCCTATAATTTACCTGTATTCATTAGTTACGGAATTAGTGGGCTCCTAATTGTACTATCGTAAAGCTAGCATGGCAATGAAGCCAACTACTCACAATATTTCAGTAGCTTTCGAGATCTGGCTACATCTCGAAATCTGAGTCTCAAAAGCCCTTTAATATCTTCAAATGCAGTTCTCATTATATTGACCTTAGATGACGGATCATCCACCCATGTTATAGGGATTTCCGCAATAGGATACCCGTTTTTTTCAGCCAGCATTAAAAGTTCAGTGTCAAAAAACCAATTGTCGTTTTTTACCAATGGAACAACCTCTTCAACTACTTTTCTAGACACAACCTTAAATCCACATTGGGCGTCTCTGAAGGAAACCATGAACATCATTCTAAACAGTAGACTGTAACTACGGGAAATGAATTCCCGATTAAACGATCTACCAATCACATTAGAACCCGCTATTAACCTAGATCCCACCGCAATTTGAATTTTTGATTCGTTCACCGCTTTTAAGCAATCAGGTAGAGCTCTGAGGTCCGTGGAGAGATCCACGTCCATATAAGCTAGTATTTTTGATCCACTTTGCGACCAGGCCTTCTTTAATGCCCGACCTCTACCTCTCTCTTGAAGACGAATATATCGAACTTTCGAATATTTTTCGGATAACGCCTGAGCAATCCGAAGAGTTCTATCTGTTGACCCATTATCGGCCACTGTAATAAGCCAATCATAGGCTCTAATGTTTTCATTACAAAAAGATATTAAAGTTTCAACACTACTCTCTAATACTTTTTCTTCATTAAGGACAGGAAGAACTATGTCCAAAGAATTTGACGAATCAATCAAAATATTCCCCAAGATAAATTGTCAGTGGTTGAAATGCCTTGTACCTGTAAACATCATCGTGATGGAATGCTCATTTGCAGCCTCAATGACTTCTTTATCTCTAATGGATCCACCAGGCTGAATAATAGCTGTGACCCCTCCTCCCACTGCTAACTCCACATTATCAGCAAACGGCATGAAGGCGTCGGAAGCAAGAGAAGAGCCAATTGATTTATCACCTGCAATTCGCAATGCCAAATGTACGCTTACAAGCCTATTGGGTTGTCCGGCTCCCATTCCTACCAAAGTGTTGTCTTTTGCTAAAACAATTGTATTGGACTTAATATGTCGTAAACAGTTCCATGCAAACTCAAGGTCTGCATATTCTTGCGCTGTGGGTAACCTCTCAGTAACCACTTTCCAATCATTCGGATCCTCTTTAATATCATCTACTGTTTGAACTAACATACCTCCTGATATTGTCAACGCCTTTAAATTCGACCATGATCCAAATGCAGAGTTTACCTTAAGAAGTCTTGTCCTTTTACGTTTTTTTAAAATTTCTAGGGCTTCCGGTTCATAGCCTGGCGCTACAATTATGTCAAACAAGACCCCTCGCATTGTTTCAGCTGTCTTTGTGGTCACAATATTATTGAACCCAACAATGCCACCATATGCAGAAATTGAATCACCTTGCAATGCTGCCTCATAAGCCACCGATTGTTCATTATTCAAAGCAATACCACAAGGGTTAGTATGTTTCACCACCACACAAGCATTCTGATCAAAACTAGTTACCGTCGTCCATGCAGCATCCGCATCGAGATAATTTGTGTAGGACATAGGCAAACCATGTAATTGGTCAGCTTCTACTATTCCACCCTTACCCAGAGTGTTTTTATAAACTACTGCCTCCTGATGGGGGTTTTCCCCATAACGAAGAGTATCAACTTTATCAAGCCCAATAGATAATTCATCCGACTTTAGGGGAGCCTCATTCAACCAGGTTGATATTGCAGTATCATAAACTGCGACATGCTGGAAAGCTTTTTGAGCTAATTTTTTTCTTTCAACTTCGCTCACCGTTTCTCCAGAGGCAATTTTTTGAGCAATCCATTCATAATCTAGAGGATCCACAACAACCAAAACGTGCGAAAAATTTTTCGCAGCAGACCGGATCATTGTAGGGCCACCAATATCTATATTTTCCAACACCTCAGCTAGAGAAACCTTATCTTTTTGAACCGTATCGACAAACGGATATAAATTAACTACCACCACATCTATTGCAGATATGTCATTAGATTCCATTTCCTTTTTATGTTCAGGAATATCACGCCGCCCAAGGATTCCTCCATGAACTTTTGGGTGCAACGTTTTAACACGACCATCTAGTATTTCAGGAAACCCTGTTAATTCCGAAACTTGTCTTACTGAAATACCAGCTTTTTTTAAAGAATTATAGGTCCCTCCGGTACTTATAATTTCATACCCTGCCTCACTAAGAGAAGTTCCGATATGTTCTATATTATCTTTGTTATAGACGCTCAATAAGGCTTTCATAGGGTTGTTCCAATGTTGGTAATTATTTTTTGTTTTTTATACTTACTCTGTTGTCAGAAACTTTAGGCTGTAATTTACCCACTATGTTTGAGTGAGGAATATTTTCTAAAACCTTAGGAGTATTTTCTGGTGAAGAGATAATAACCATTCCCAAACCCATATTGAAAACTCTATACATCTCATCAGAATCAATGTTCCCAGTTTCCTTAATAACTTGGAATATGGGAGGTATATCCCATAGGGAAGCGTCAAATTCAGCGTGGATATCATTAGATAAAATCCGAGGCATATTTTCGAACAATCCACCACCAGTAATATGGGCGATGCCTTTACAAAAAGGAAAAACTTGTTTCAAATCTTCGTAATAGGAGGGATGCGGTTTCAAAAGTGCTTCACCAAGCGTTTCATCTGATTTATCTATTCTATTCCCTAGGGTGTCCAAGTTATTCGGTAGATTGAAAACATGCCGCACTAGAGAATATCCATTTGTATGGAGACCATTTGATGGTAATCCTATGAGAAGATCACCTGGCCTGCTAGTATTAATTGGATCAAGCATTTTGTCGGCCTCTACTGCACCAACAACAAACCCAGATATATCAAAATTAGATCCATTGAAAACTCCAGGCATCTCTGAAGTTTCTCCCCCAATAAGAGCACAACCTACATTTTTGCATGCTTCGGAAATACCCCTCACGATTGTTTCCACCACACTTGGAATCATTTCAGATGTAGCTATGTAATCAAGAAAAAACAGCGGTTCAGCACCCACTACAATCAGATCGTTTATACAAGCATTGACTAAATCTTCGCCTATGTGGGAATAGTTTCCCATCATTCCAGCTAACATTAATTTTGTGCCTACTGGATCGGTACTACTTACCAATATAGGTTCTCGATAACCAGAAATTTTATACATCGCACCAAATCCACCAACACCACCAATTACTTTAGGATTGTAGGTCTCCCTGGCTAAATCTTTTATCTTGTTTTTGATCTTTTCCGATGATTGTAAATTAACACCGGCCGATTCATAGGTAATTTTTTTGTTGTCCATAGCTTAGTTTGACTTAATTGGTAATCTACCTGGTTTGAACACCAACCTTGTCCAAATCAATTTCCCCCTTTTGAATCTTATTTAGAGTTTCTATCCAGAAGTTATGTTCATGACGCTGAATCTCATCTCTCACAGAATCGACTCCCCCTAAATGATCAATAGCAACAATTTTCTGGCTTACTATCGCCCCATTGTCATAATTTTCATCTACCAAGTGTATCGTGATCCCGCTTTCATTTGATTTATCTTTCACAACTGCTTCATGCACGTGATCTCCATACATGCCCTTTCCCCCATATTTCGGAAGTAAAGCTGGATGGCTATTGATCACTCTATTATGGAAAGTTTTTAACACTGATGGCCCTATATGTTTCATATATCCAGCCAATATTATTAAATCCACTTTATATTTTTTAAAAACACCTTCAATGGCTAAATCTAAATCTTTCTCTTTGGGATGCGTTCGAGGACTCAAATGGAACGCCGGAATACCTGAGTTCCTAGCCCGCTGTAAAGAATAAGATTTCGAATTATTGCTGACGACAACAGATACATTAGCATCCAAAAAGCCATTTTCACACGCGTCAATAATGGCCTGTAAATTGGTTCCGCCATGAGAGGCTAAAATTCCCAGTGAGATGCTTTCAGCACCCAAATCGCTCAATGATCGGCACCTATTATTAAGTTTCTAAAACTAATTTATCCATTTCAAGTTGAACTGGTATCGGATATGTACCAGTGAAACATCCCATACAGTATTCGCTTCGATTACCAGAAACTGATTCTAGTAGGCCTTCCTGGCTTAAAAAACCTAGAGAATCAGCACCAATTAAGTCTCGTATTTCATCGACCGAATTTGTACTTGCCAATAATTCCGACTTGGTAGCCATATCTACTCCGAAATGGCAAGGGGAAACAATCGGGGGTGCACAAATACGAAGATGGATTTCTTTAGCTCCACCTTTCCTCAAAAGATTTACTACATGGGGAGTGGTAGTTCCTCTAACTATACTGTCATCAACTACAACCACTTTTTTTCCTTCAAGGATTTGGGGAAGCAGATTCAATTTTCTTCGAACCCCAAGCTCTCTTAGCCGTTGATCCGGCAAAATAAAGGTTCTTCCAACATAGCGATTCTTTACCAATCCTTCTGTGAACGGGATTCCTGACTCCTGTGAATAACCAACTGCTGAGGCCGTCGCGGAATCAGGGACACCTATTACCAAGTCTGCCTCGACTGGATATTCCTTTGCCAACTGAGCTCCCATGGCCATTCTAGAGCTATAAACCAATTGTCCATCCAATAATGAATCTGGTCTAGAAAAATAAATTTGTTCAAATATGCACCTTCCAAAGACACCGTCCTTTGGCTTCTGATAAATTGATGTAATGCCATTATCATCAATCAAGACCGCCTCTCCGGGTTTCACCTCTCTCACAAATTCAGCACCTATATGATCAAGTGCACATGATTCTGATGCTAAGACCCAGCCTGAATTTAATTTACCGATGCAGAGAGGCCTAACCCCCAAAGGATCCCTAACCCCTAACAGTTCTCGGTTTGTCATAACAACCAAAGAGTAAGCCCCTTGCAGCCTTCTCATCGTGTATGCAATGCGTTCGGTCCAATTCTCCGCAGGTGCATTGGCAATTAAATGGGCTATAATTTCTGAGTCTCCTGAAGATTGGAATTGGATACCCCAATCCAGTAATTCCTCTCTAAGATCCACAGCATTAATGACATTCCCATTGTGGGCAAGGGAAATTTCAACACTGCTTCCGGTGCAAAGTATAGGTTGCGCATTATTGATATTGCTGGAACCAGTGGTTGAATATCTTGTGTGTCCAATTCCAATATGGCCAGACAAATGAGATAGATCGTTTTCCTGAAAAGCTTGTGAGACCAGACCCATTTCAGTATGTAGCCTAGTTCTACGCCCATCACTGGCAGCTATCCCTGCGCTCTCTTGGCCTCTATGCTGCAAGGCATACAAACCAAAAAATACCGATCGAGCCACATCCTCCTCCCTCGCATACACACCCACTACTCCACACGCTTCTTTCATGGTGTCGTCACCCACCGAAGGGAATTCCTTCGAATTTAAGGGGTTAACCTCGGTATGGAAGCTGGACCGGCCGTCCTGTTTGATCGCCTTTACTCCACAGGAATTACGGTGTCTAACCAAAGCTCATCTCAATCCAAACTACTACTGCCTCCCGATTATACTGCCCAGTATAATTGAGGGTCAAACTGAACGGCACCAAACAGAGTCATTTCTAAAATTTAGCCAAGAATTAAATTTTATAGTCCTCTCCGCTACTAGATACCGGTTCGAAGATTATCCTTCAAATCAGTGAAAGAGAAATGCATTACGAGACAGCCAATACCATATTGGCACCTAATATTGTGACCTTCCTAGGTTACATTATCGATCCCATGACGCTTATAGTGATAGGAAATCCTACCCGGTAAACAGATCAAGTATGTTTCCTGCCCGACCCCCACGCCTTTTAAAAAACTCAGTGTATCCACAGCTGTCACATGTTATGTGGGCAAATTTTTGATTCTGAAGATCTAGAAATCTCGAAAGTCCCGATCCAGTTGTTCGAATCTCTCCCGTCTCGAATGAGGTGTTTGAGCATTTGGGGCAGGTAAAAGATTTAACACTTTCCGGTTCACTAGACATACTGTTCTCACTTTTTAGTGGCTGATATAAATTTTGCAATCGTCATAATTTAGCAAGATCAAAGCTATTCCACAATTGGTTGAGCAATTATCCACAAGCTCACGGCAGTATAAAACACCATTAAAAACAGCATCGGGTATTGGCTTCTGACAGCAATTGCATGCGTTTTAGTTTTCCTCAAAGCTATTACGTGGGCAGTAAATACAGATATTATGTGACCTGTCACCAAAGCAATCACTGAAAATATCCAAGCAACCCTAGCATCAATAATGGCTATATTTACCTTAAAGTCTGTCGTACCAAACAAATTCCATCCAAAGCCATAAGGATCTGACACAAGAGGAATTATTTCCTGTCCAGTAATTAATAGAAAGGATAGATAGTGGGAAAGGTTATAGGCTAGGGCTATTGGGACTAAAGAAAATACAAAACTCATCCTAATATCTGTGGGCGTCATTTGCCCATGGGACATTCGAGATATAAAACCACATACGTACAAATATACCCCTGCAAAAATTATAGGCACCAGAATTATTCCCAATGTTTTCACCATGGCAGCTGCAGAACCCGGAAGTGGGTCAATTAGCGGCCACAAAATAGTTTGGATCTCAACCCATGCAGGGGTTTCAGAAAACCCATCAAAGGAAACCGTAGCCAGGGCAGTCACATGGAAGAACATTATTGCAGGGGTAACTCGATCTCCTCGAGACAGGCCGGCTGACCAGGGCCTTAATGAAAATTCCCTATTTTGTGAAGGTGCATTTTCCCAACATTCATAACAATCAACACAGTCAGTTAGCTGAAGGTTTTCCTGACATCCAGAAGAGCAGGAGGCACACCAATTTTTGTTGCCATGCACCCTTAATTCCGTAGCAGAAAAGCGAGCAAACAAATTAAATAAAACAAAAAAAGGATCTCCGTGTGTTAACCACACATGTTTCCCAAATAAAATCATCCCTCCCCATGTCAAAAGAGAATAAATTATTAATAAAATCCCCAAACTGAACGGCTCGGAACTGGCAGGATGTACATTTTCAATCCAAGCGAATAGAAGGAAAAATCCAAGAGCTGGCCACGCATCTAGCTTTTTGGGCCAATCTACAAACCCTGTCCGTTTACCAAATAATTGTTCCAAGTAGTTAAATATAACTAACCAAGGGTTCATAATTAACCATATATTCCCCACCAGACACACAACATACCCAACCCCAACCCACCATATGATCCAGACAAAAACTGGCGCAAAATTTTCTATCGCATTTGAAGTACCGATAAGACCGGTGTGAATCGATAAAAAGAGGATCAAAACCGAAATCAACCCGAATATTTTGGAAGTGATTTTGCAAACCAATTCGATCACAAAGAATCGAAAAATATTAAACCTTGGATACTCAGAGTTATTGGCACTCGAGCGTATAAACCAACCAATAACGGCAAAAGATAAGGCCACTGCAAGAGCTGAGCCTAGGAGAAAATAGCTTAAAGGAATGGGTAAATCATATCTTTCTCCAAAGCCGTGGGCACCAACCTCCGGAACAAACAAAAGTGTAGAAAGGCCCAAAAAGGTTAGTGCCATATATGTTTTCATTTTAATATTCACAAATTCACGAAATGAGTTACGGATATACTTCTAAGGTGATTAGGGTTTTCTCACTAGACCCCTCACTCGAGTGATTTGAATGATCACCGTGACTTGATGGAGGTAAACCACTAGTCAATCGGACCTTCTCTTCTGATTCGATTATCCATTTAACACTAGCTCCTGGTTTTACCATCACATGTTCAGGATGGAACTGGCGTTCCCCATCTCTCACATAGACAGATACTTCTCCATCACCACCATGATGAATTGATACTTCTATCTGACCGACAGAATCATGACTCATGTGGTCGTGATATGGAATGATAATCTCCCTAAAATCAGTAGGTATTTCATATTTATAGGTATCTCCTGAACTTAAGGTCTCAGATTCAAATAAAGCTGCGTGAGCCTCATTGTCAACAGCCATATGCCCATGATCCGAATGCGATGCACGGTCTCCATGATGTTCTGATTCTACTTCATGAGTGGTCACCACAAATCTTCCGGTGGCATTTGCCTTAAATTCCATGACAGCAGTGTGTTCAGCTGAAATCGTCTTCTCAATATCATATCCATGCAAATGAACCGTGATTTCAGAATCAGAATCAAAATTTAGAGTGACATCCTCATTTTTCTTTATCCTTAAGGAGTCAACATCACCCACCAAATTCCCGCCACTGATTACAATATTAAATTCTGTACTGGCTGGAGATGGATCATTTTCTGAAGAGCCACAAGCTGTTGACAAAACAAAGAATAAAGTCAAAACAGCAACATATAGTATAAATTTATTTTTCATTAAACATTCCCGATTTTTCGTTTCTGTGTATATTCTTTCACCCAAGCACGCAGTGACAAACTCAAAATCACTAGAAAAAATAACAAAGTTCCCACAGTCAAAATAGGTACTATCGGGTTTTGTTTTTTAACTTCAATCTCAAACACCGCAGAGGGTAGAGTTTCTTCCCCTAATGCTATGGACAATGTTACTAACCAAATTCCTTCTCTTTCAAGGGCCGTGTCTACCTCGTAATACATTGGGTCCATAAGACTATTAGTCATTTGATAGGGACCTATTTCCTGCTGAATGGGACCTGAGAAAGTAGCGAGGAACTCTATGCGAGCGTCCATATATTTCACACCCGTTTCTTTATCTTCCACAAAGGCAGCAAAATGAGTCACACCGATCGTTGGAGAAGGAGGTGCTGTACCTAAACCTATGATGTACTTATCAATTATTTCTTTTTCATATGAGCGTATTGAACCATTAGCTTCAACCAAGGTTACCGATTGAATATATAGTCCTAAAAGTAAGGACAATACCAAAATAATGGCACGGAGCCAGAGCATTTATTTTCTCCACTTTCCTAATTAAGGGCAAGGTACATTTATAGAAGTACTCACTATAGGATTGGCGGAGGAATCTCAACAGTCTGAGTTATGTCTTTATAAAAGACTATTTTTAAAATCGACAATTTACTCAATACAAGGGGAGCCCTGAGGACTCGGTGTTCTGTTTTTAACAAATCAATATAGATTCCAGTCGACCCTATTCCTGCATCTTTTGTCACAAAAATCGCGGTGGAGGGTAAGGGAATATCTGACTCCGGGTGAGTATGCTCCACTAAACCTAAATGCGTGTGTTTTGATACATGGGTCAAATGAGAGTGGTATGGATCTCTCTCTGGAAAATGATGATCCAACATGACGCCCATTGAGGGAAATAAAAAGGAGATTAGCAAAACTAGCGGTGGTATTCTCCATAGAACCCCATGCGCCACCCCAGAAGCAATTAGTGACATTTCAAAACTAAACCCGAACGTCCATCTCTGTTGCCACGGTTTCCATATCCTTATCACCACGACCAGACAAACCCATCAATATAACCTTATCTTTACTTAATGTGGGCGCTAATTGAGAAACGTGATAGACCGCATGTGCAGGTTCAAGTGCTGGAATTATTCCTTCTGTCTCACATAATAATTTGAAGCCTTCAAGGGCCTGGGCATCATCCACACTTACGTATGTGGCCCTATTACCATCATTCAACCAACTATGCTCTGGGCCAACTCCGGGGTAATCTAATCCCGCCGAAATGCTATGAGTCTCGATAATCTGACCATCTTCATTTTGAATGAGATAAGACATACTTCCATGCAAAACACCTACTGATCCAGCGGAAATTGTGGAAGAATGTCTGCCAGACTCTATACCATCTCCCCCTGCCTCCACTCCTATCAAATTAACGCTCTCATCACCAATAAAATCGTAGAACAACCCCATTGCATTACTACCACCTCCAACACAAGCTATTACATAATCCGGCAAGCTCCCAACTTGTTCTAAAATTTGTTTTCTGCTTTCCTGTCCTATTATTCTTTGAAAATCACGCACTATCATGGGGTAAGGATGAGGACCTACTACACTTCCGATCAAATAGTAAGAATCATCTACATTAGTCACCCAATCTCTCATTGCCTCATTAATAGCATCTTTAAGAGTTTTACTTCCTGAATTCACTGAAATAACTTCGGCCCCCAATAACTTCATTCGGAATACATTTAACGCTTGCCTTCTTATGTCTTCTTCTCCCATGTAAACGACACAATCTAATCCGAGTTTGGCACAGACAGTAGCGGTAGCTACCCCATGTTGCCCAGCCCCTGTTTCAGCTATTATTCGAGTTTTTTTCATTTTCTTGGCTAGGAGACCTTGGCCTAACGCATTGTTGATTTTATGTGCTCCGGTGTGAGCTAAATCTTCACGTTTAAGAAAAACTTGTGCCCCGCCAAAACGTTTTGTCAGGTTAGGGGCAAAATACAGTTCTGTTGGCCTTCCCACAAAATTTCTTAGTAGTTCTGAGAGTTCCACCTGAAATTCATCATCCAATTGAACTTTCGCATAAGATTCTTCAAGCTCATTTATGGCCGGCATTAATGTTTCCGGAACATATCTGCCGCCAAACCGTCCAAATCTACCTGATTGGTCTGGGAGATCACTTGATAAAGTCATAAATGCTCTCGCTATTTTGAGTAAACCTAAAATAATACAACGATTAATTATAGATTAAGTGAATAGATAAGTAAGTAGGCACACAGAGAGGTATATTTCTAAAAGATCATTCAGTATAGCGCCACGGATTAATTATTAAAATTATCGCTTTACAGCTATAATGTCGAGCCAATTCCTTGGAACATGGGTGACATTTAGCTCTGAGTAAGTTTGCCTGATCCCTTCCTGCAGGGCTTCACTAGCCTCGTTCATTGGAACACCAGGCATGGTGCCTTCAATAAAATCCGAAAACGTACTTATGTCCAACCACCCTTCTATAGGAACTTGTACTGTATCTACCTTTTGCTTGAGTATGGTTAGACCATTTCGTTCCAGTAAATCACTATACTCGCCCGGAGTTAATTGTCTCCTCGATTCCACCTTTACCGCCCTATCAGGTTTTAAGCCATATTCTTTTCGAAGAATACGAAAAGCCTTGAACATCCATTTACTGTAAAAAGCGGATGAATCTTCGTGCTGACCACCTTCATAAAATGAAGTGTTGAATGCAAATTTTCCACCCGTGCGTAAAGCTTCGCCGATGTCACGAACTACCTTATCTTTGTCAGGTAGGTAATGAATGGCATTACAAAAAACTATGGTATCGACAGAGTCTTTAACAGCTTCTGACACATTTTCCACGCCACTTTGGACAAATTTAACCGCATTATCTGAAATATCTAGGAGCTCTTCCATTGCGGCCTTCAATGCCGACTGAGAATGATCAAGTGCTATTACCACCGTATCCCGTGTGCGATTAATTCTTTCTAGGATGAGCCTGGTCACACCACCTGTGCCACAAGCTAAGTCCACGACCCTACTATCCATCCCTACCTCCGCCATATCCACCAGTCTTGCATTTAATTGTGCATAGAATTCGTTTTTTGAAAACGTCGTAAACGAGTAATCTGCTCCACTCATATTTCTATCCCACTTCCAATCTTCTTATTACATTGAATCCAAAATTTTAATCTCGATACCAAAGTATAACAGGCATTGAAATCATCTTGTTAATTTTCTTTTCACTGGAGTTTTTTCAGACCTAAACACTGTAATTAAGATGGCAAGTCCCACGATGCAAGTGCCAAGTAGGAATGCTTTGGTCATCCCCTCAGTGAAAGCTGTCTTGATCCCTATCTCGGAGACACTGTTTCCTACAGAATCAATCGTCGAAAGGTCCGGAACGTAGCTCATCGACGACATAGTAATTACAACCAAGGTTGTTCCCATAGCGACTCCAGTTAGATTTCCCGATGTCCTCACCATGTTCAGGAGGGCAGAAACAACACCGTATCTATTGGCTTCAACAACATTCATTACAGCACTAGTGTTTGGAGAACCAAATATTCCATTACCTGAACCCTGTAAAAACATCCCTATGAAAACAACCCAAGGAGAAGAATCTACAGACAGTGTCGTGTAAATAGCTATTGCAGAAGCCCAGCACACCAATCCAGTTACGGCTGGCCATTTAGTACCAATTCTATCGGAAATCTTACCGCTGATCGGACTCGTCAAAGCCATCATAATCGAACTTGCTGCCATAACCAATCCAGCATCTGATTCTTTCAAACCAATAATTTGAATCAAATAGAAAGGCATTAGAAACACAGCCGACGATCCTGACATAAAAGCCAGATATCTTGCTAGCATTCCCAAAGAAAATACAGGTATCGCAAATAAAGACAAATCAACCAGTGGGTTCTTGTATCGTCTCTCCCACCAAATAAAAGCAACCAAAGATGATGCGGATAACGAAAATGCAGTGATTACAATCAGATTAGACCAGCCCAATCTATAAGAATAGGTCAAACTCAGCAAAAAGAATGCCAAAGCTGCTGCAGATAACGTTGCCCCTACCCAATCAAAAGATAACCTTTTAATATCCGATGAACGATCTTCCTTTCTCAGTATTTTAAGAGAAAGTACCACCGATATCATTCCTAAGATAATAGTAGCCACAAATATTGATCGCCATCCAAAAGCACCTATTATGAAACCACCTAGAATCGGTCCACTGGCAGCTCCTAAACCTATAATTGTCATGTACAACCCTAGTGCTTTACCCCTTTCCTGATTAGGAAATGCGTCAACCATCAAAGCCATACCATTTGCCTGTATCATAGCCCCACCTAGACCTTGTACAGCCTTTGCAACCAACAAAACAGGCAATATCCCCGATATATATCCTAGGAAGGCACCCACTGAAAAAATCGACAGCCCCACACAATAAACAATTTTTCTTCCCACTAAATCCGACAACCGTCCCATAGGTAATAATAAGGCACTGATAGACAAGGTATAAATGAGATACACCCACTGCACCGTGGGGATATCAGCTGATAGGTCTTCGGCGATTTTAGGCAATGCAATATTCGTTGCTTGCTGATCAGAGACAGTAAGAAATGCCCCGCATGCAACCGATAGGTACACGAACCACTTATAATGAGTAGTAAAGGTAAATTTGTTATTTTCTGAAATCAATCAGACATCACTTTTAATTATCAAGACCTTCTGAAACCGATAGGGTGAATTTCGCAGGCTGCTGAGTAAGTCCAGTCATACCGGATACTACAACGGCAACCTCTTTCAAGTTTTCTTCTTTGTCTACAAGGTACAAGGCCTCATTAAACTCATCCAAGGAAATATTATCAACTACATACTTACCTGACGGCAATTTTTTCAGTACCTGAAATAAAAAATTTTGTTTAACAAAATCATCGACCAAGACAAATCCTGAGGAATTATATTTCAAATATTCGTCAGCAATTTCAACATTCATATCGATTAATCTAATCCCTTTAATGAGCATACCATCAAGATGAACTGCAGCATCCGTAACATATTGGAATTTAACCAATATTTCTTTACCAATAAAATCACTTAAACCGACATGATTAGTAACCCAGTCTGACTCTCCAGTGTAACCATACCCATAGTTGGAACCTACTGGGTTTTTTGAAGTAGTTCCCTTAGCTGCAAGAGTCTCCCATGTTTCCCCTTGATCGGTGGATACAGATAGGTAACCATAATCCCATCCCTCCTCAATATCATGCCAGAGTTCAAATCGTAATTCCGGATTCTCCCGAGTTGTTAAATCAATGTCCAAAGTAAGAGAAGAATCTATAGAATCACCCTTGTTAGACCACCAACATTTCGTATGACATTTAGTGTTGAAACGACCAACCCGACTATTTCCCTTAATCTTTATTCCAATATCTTTTTCTATTTCTTTCATCTTGAAGTACCGAGTTCCATATTGGGAGACTAGATAATTATTTTCCCCGATCTCTAAACGGTCTATACCTGATTTCAATTTGATCGCTCTCGATGGGTATGAATATTCTCCTCTCTCCAATCCCAAATAATTAGCAACTGTCCATTTCCCAAACTCATCATGAAAATCAGTACCATTGTTCCTCAACCAACTGTCAACCCCAGAAAGCCCATCTTGTGACTCTTCCATCAAGGCATTCAAAGATTGAGGGTCGGAAATTCTACCGCTGACAAATTCAAAAAATAAGGAGGCTGCACCATAGTGCGGTAGGCTTTTCTTGGGTTCGCTAGGCCAAAAATTCAACTGAGTGTTTGGCTCATTCAAAAAATATTTTTCCACATGTGTCTCATAACCCAAGTTTCTTACATCAAGTTCAGCCAACCCTTCGTTAACCCATGCTTCTTCTCCTTCATCTAACATATTGTGAATCAAGTGATGAAACTCATGAATCAAAACAGACATATAGGCGTCCGATCCTGGTTTATTTCTCGAGGGATCTAGGTATATCATCGGGCGGTCGTTACTATTAATATGAACCCAATGAGGATATGAATCAACATCACTAAAATACCCTGAAACGCCTTGTAAGCTAGTATTTAGAATGGTTAGCTTAATGGCAGGGTGTTCCGCGAAATGATCCAAAACTATTTGCTCCCATTTTATGGCAGCCATTTCATAGGAATTTCGATCAAAGCCCTTATCGATGTCAACATACCAATAAGCACTATCTGTTACATAAACTAACTCAGCTTCTACTTCATACAATTCTGGAACTCGCAAATTGATAACCGTAAACATATCTAGCCTTCCCACACTGTGACCTTGTTCACTAAATCGATTTAACGAAGATTTTCTATTTGGAGTGAGTCCATATTGGATAGCGAGATTTTTTAGATCTCTATCTGGTGGATTTTCAGTAAAATCTATCCATTTTCCAATAGGAGAAGTCATTGACACTACATTTCTGGTTTCCTCCTCTGACGAAGAGGCAGATTTATTCACATCGCAGGAAAAGCAGGGCAAAGCCAAAAAAACCAACAAGAATAAGCCTAACGAGATTTTTGCACTTTGCATGGACAAGTAGCTTAACCTAAACGAACGCTATTAATTGAAGCGATTCATAGCAACAGCGATATTTTCAAGTAACAAAGTCTCTATACATTCAACTGCATCGTCAACACTTCGCAAGATAGCTTCTTTTTCTTCCCTAGGAGGTACCCCTAATACATGGCCGATCTGATCTTCCCTGTCCTCTGGAATCCCAACACCAATCCTTAACCTTGGAAATTCTTGTGTGCCGAGACAATTAATTATAGACCGCACACCATTGTGACCCCCTGCACTACCACTGGCCCTTAATTTAATGTTACCTACTTTGATGTGAATGTCATCATACACAACTAGCAATTTCTCCGATGAAATGGAATACCGAGAAATTAGATAAGCTGCAGATTCACCACTCAAATTAACATAGGTCCTGGGTTTAGCAACAACTATGCCAAAGTCCGCCAGAAAACCCTCTACCGCCAATGTAGATTTATGGCTTCTTTTTAACTCAAGGTTCAAATTATCAATTAAAAGATCTATCACCCAAAATCCAACGTTGTGGCGAGTTTCTTGGTATTTTGGTCCAGGGTTACCTATTCCTAAAATAACCAATCGAGGATCAGTCAGGTCCATTTTCAATTCCTCTGCACCTATAGAACATATTTCTAAACATTGCAATATTAACAGCTGCTTAAGAACGCTTTATACGCTAATTGAGTGATCAAACGCATCAACATCATACTTTGCACCCTGCAAAGACATTCTCGTTATGTTGGCGCCTCTAAAATTGGCGCCAATCAGATTGGAGGAATTGAAGTTAACTCTAACAAGATTCGCATTGTGGAAATTCGTGTTTTGAGCGTTCACCATATGAAGGTCAGCACCTATTACTCTAGCGGTGCTTTGGCCAGAATTGGAGGCTGCCCCGCTTAAATTCGCACTTTCAAAATTAGCGGATCTTAAATCTGCTTTCCTTGCATTAGCTCTCGATAAATTTGCTCTAACTAAAATAGTTCCGCAGAGTTTTGCTTTACTCAGAGTAGCTTCAGTCAAATTGGCCCTGGTTAAATCTGTCCCACTGAGATCAGTGTTCGAAAGCCTGCACCGAGTTAGATTAGCCCCTCTTAAATTCAATTTTCTTAAGGATAAATTCGACAAGTCCAAGTCTGACAAATTAAGTCCTGTTATGTCTTCACCTTTTTCTATACAGGAAATGAATTGTTCAACCGTGAAATCCACCATACTCAAGTCACCCCAATTGCATATCCGTTTACACAGGTATACATACATGATTGACGTTAAAAGTTACAAACTGATCAATTGGCATTCCGACGAAGTCCGACCGGTTTCCAGCATGAAGATAATTGAAATAATTATTCTTTATTGTTTCATGCACGCTGCAGTATATACTCAAAAGTACATACTAAAGAGACCAAGAGTAAAATATCGCTTATGCTGCAAACAATTTATTCGTCTAAAAACTATAGATGGTTTGTTTTTGCGGCAATCGGTTTGGGGTCCATCACACACGTTATTCACGTCGGCAGTATTAGTATTGCACTACCTACAATAGCCAGAGAATTTAATGTGTCCTTGACAACAATTCAATGGGTTGTATTGGCTGAATCCCTAACATTAAGTGCGATGTTACTCCCAATGGGTCGATTATCAGACATTATTGGTAGAAAACCAATGTATCTTTCTGGAATTACTCTCTTTGGGCTGATGGCTTTATTATCCGGTAGTTCTCCATGGATTGCACACAAATATGGATTTTCTTACCCTATCCTCTTGATGATTCCGTTTCGAATTTTACAGGGAGTTGGAGCAGCCTTAACGCAGGCAAACGGAATGGCGATGGTGACCTCCACATTCTCAGCAAAAGAAAGAGGAAAAAGCCTCGGAGCTCACGGCAGCATAATTGGAGCCGGCGGTATAATTGGCCCGATTTTAGGGGGTGTTTTAGTAACGTATCTAAGCTGGCATTGGATTTTCTGGATCAACCTGCCGCTATGCACCATGACATTTTTGGGCATACTATTTCTTTTGGATTCATCGCGGTTCGCTCGATCGGACCAAAGAGACAAGAAGTATGACTGGATCGGGGCAACTTTGTCATCTTCCGCTCTATTAATATTTCTCCTTACTTTGTCCAATGGAGGCAACTTTGGTTGGTCTTCCCCACCAATAATAGTGGGATTCCTTGTTTTTATAGGTTCAATATTTTCTTTCATATGGTGGGAATCAAAATCATCCTCACCTATGCTTGATTTGTCACTATTTAGCAGTCGGGGGTTTTCCATAGGGGTAGGGTCCAATTTTCTTTCATTTTTAGGTGTCCATTCCTTTCGATTCTTAATTACCTTCTACCTTCAAGCTGCACTACGGTTGACTCCGGCCCAAATCTCATTGGTGCTAATTCCCAATGCTATAAGCCGAATCATTTTAGGTCCCTTAAGTGGTAATTTTTCAGATAAATTTGGTACTAAACTCTTTACAACCATTGGTTTGTTCCTAGCAGGTTGTGGTTTATTACTGATGTCTTTTATGACTGACAAAACTCCAATTTGGTACGTGATATTCTCCATATTAGTCATGAGCTCTGGTTCATCACTGTTCATTTCTCCCAATAGTGCTGCAATCTTCTCTTCCGCAAAAGGTAATAAATATGGCGTTACTTCGGCCCTGGTTAATCTTTCTCGAAACTCGGGTAATGTAACAGGCATAGCTATAGCAACAGCCATCGTTAGCGGAACAATGCTTTCCAGCGGATTCTCTTCTAATGTAGAAGAAGTTATGACTAGCTCTACAGGAAGTCCGGTACTACTGACTTTTATATCTGGCATGCAGACAGTGTTTGTTTTAATGGCTGGGCTTCAATTTCTATCATCTCTTGCGCACCTAACCACAAGAAGACCGAATATTGTCGGATATTGATTTGAAATTCCAATATGGATTGACATATGTATCTTCCAATTTTTACCATGAATATGATGAATAGCTACAGGAATAATAGATAAATAATTCATATTTTTGGACAATTTAAAAAGTCGAATTGAGGGGGTGTATAGGTGACAAATGACAGTGGGCTTATGACTACCAAAGAGCTGGCACAATATTTGCAGTTGGATCGCATGACAATTTACAAACTACTAAAATCAGGAGATATTCCGGCAAATAGAGTAGGACATCAATGGAGATTTTTTAAAGCAGATATTGATGAGTGGATCCGTTCCAAAAAAATAGACCCAGCTTCTATAGAATTATAAAACCACTACCTTCAACGGCTATTTCTTTTGCTAGGATACGTTCAACCAAGATCCTATCGGCCCGTTTGTTTGAAACCAAGAATTGACAAAGTCACCCTTGGAATCTTCTATTTGGACCCCTAGTCCGTCAGCGAGTCTGTTCATGAAGGCGAACATAGCTGTAATCATTACGACAGATAGAACCTGATGGTCTGACAATCCTACCTTTCTAAGTGTTTGAATGTCCTCTTCAGTTATTTCAGATGGCCGTACAGTCAATTTTTCAACGTACTCAACGATAGCCAAGGTTTCGGGATCAAGAGTTGCATTACCATAATCCTGCATGATAATCGACGCCATTTCAGGATCTTCTGTAGCTTGACGAAGATACTCTCCATGAGAAACAGTTCAATACTTGCAATGATTTATGGAGGATACAACTGTCGCTATTATTTCTTCTTGAGCTCTAGTCAATGAAGAAGAACCAAAGGTAATTTTATTCCCCATATCCCAAACAGCATGCATGGCCTCTTCATTAAGTGACATACATTTAATAACGTTGGCAACGTCTGAGTATCTAGAATCTTCTTCTATCCAAGCCAATAAACCCTTCCCTAATTTGAAACCTATATTGTTTTTAAGAAGATACCGTTATGTGCACACCTTTTTGGCCGTTAACAGCATAGCCTAACTCGTTCCACAACGTTTCTGTCGGTTGTTCATTACCTTTCTGGTCTGTCGCCCTGGATAAAAGAGTGTACTCACCACTTGATTCAGGTTTCCACTGCAAATTCCACTGACGCCAAGCATATTGCTCGGAAGGCCCTACAAGTTCAGCAGGTGTCCATACCTTTCCACCGTCTACGGAAATTTCAACCTTCGCAATACCGTTTCGCCCAGCCCACGCATGTCCTTCGATATTGTAATCTTCGCAACAAGTTAAGGATTCATCCTCACTTGGGGCGGTTATCGCAGATTTTACTTGTATTTCCTGAACCGGCTTTTCAGATCCATCTTGATACCGTAGTACATATTTTTCTCCCTGAAAGGTGCCATAATAAGGCTCTGTCAAGGCTGTTATTTTATTAACCCATTTCACATGCGCCATGCCATACCAACCCGGGATAATGAGCCTTACGGGATAACCATGCTCCAATGGCAATGCTTCACCATTCATTTCATAAGCCAAAAGTGTGTCTGGGTGCTTAGCCAATTCAATGGGTAAACTCCGCAAATAAGGTTCTGGCTCCTTATCAGCAGAAGGTGATCCAACATCAGCACCTTCAAAAAGAATCTCTACGACATCTTTATTCAATTCCATTTTCGATAATACTGAACTTAGGGAGGTTCCTGACCAAACCGCATTGCTGACGGCACCATTACTAAATTGGTTTCCTGGAGCTGGAGGATTTAAATCGCCTCTGTTGTTACCGGCACATTCCAACGTAACTGTTAGGGTGTGTCTTGGCAGTTGTTTTAACTCATCCAGACTAATAGCTATTTCATTTCCGCCTGATCCAGAAGCTTGTAATTTCCAAGACTTCTCATCAATTTCAGGATAATCAAACTGAGACCGCACGTAAAAGAGGGAATTCGGAGTCACCCAATTTCCAAGGGCTTCTTGTGGGGTTTCACCGACATATGGATCAGTCCCTATTGTTTTCAGGCCAGACTCATTAGCATCTGTCATTTCCGTATACCTCTCCTAATTATTGGTCACCTCAACAGAAACGAAGCCTGTAGCGGCCTTCGTTTTTATTGAAGGTTTTAATTGTCCGGGGGAATATATAAGAGAAGGGAAGCAGGTATCTGCTCTCCCCCTCTTATGAAGACTTATCTTGGTTCTCTAGGTCGAGCCTCATTAACTCTAAGATCACGGCCCATGAAATCGTTACTATCTAAAGCTCCGATGGCTTCTTTAGCCTGTTCGTCATCAGCCATTTCAACAAACCCAAACCCCTTGGATCTTCCTGTGTCCCTATCAGTAATGACACGGACTGCGCTCACCTCGCCGTACCTAGCGAATAAATCTCTTAAATCATCTTCGCTTGTACCATACGAGATGTTTCCAACGTAAATGTTCACTTCTTCTCTTCCTGCTCCTAAACTAATGGATGAGCAAATTGCCCTTCCTTCTAATAATAAGTATGAAATTCTACCACAATGGGCAAATCCCTACCTAGTATATATCTATGGGATCCTAAATAAGAATATCTTTTTGTACAAATTCTATATCGTTAGTTATGGTCTATAGCACTTTGTAACCTGTAGATTGAACAGACATTATTTTGCTCTCGTCCCAAGGGTGAGCCTTGGCCACCTCTTCATTGATGTCGGCTCCCCAACCAGGTTTGTTGGGAACGGTCATATACCCGTCGATTAATTCAGGGACAGCCGTAGTTAATTCATCTTTCCAAGGAATATCATCAATATCGATCTCCATTATCCGAACATTTGGCAGGGAGGCACACAATGAGGCGCTTACGAAGGTAGACAAATGACTGTAATAATTGTGAGGGGCTATGTTGTGTTGGAAAACTTCGGCGAGGTCTCCAACCTTTTTCGATTGGCTAAAACCATTCCAGGGCACATCGATCATAAACATATCTGCAGAATGATTCTCAAAGTAAGGTAAATAATCACTCATGTAGAACAAATTTTCCCCGGTGCAGATCCGTGTATCTGTCGAATCTTTGATTTGCCTCAAGCTTAAAGGGTCATACATATCAATTTCTAGCCATAGCATGTCAAATTGCTCAAGAATTTTTGCTATTCTCAAACAAGCCTCAGTTTTGAAGTGAAAATTCAAATCTAGATTAATATCTATATTCTCCCCAACAGCATCTCTGAACGTTCCAATGAGAGTTTCAATATGGGGAATAAGCCATTTCGGGGCAATTTGATCCGTAGTGCCTGCACCACCAAAGGAACCTCCTCCAAAAGTAGCATTCTGACCGGGAAGCAGCACGTTTGTTTTAAGGGCTGTAAAACCTCTATTTTTGACCTCCTTACCTAAACTATCAACGTCATCCCAACTCTCAATGGGTGGCGTTCCTAAAATATCAGAATGCCGGATTCTACTGGAACCGCAATGTGACCAATAAACCCTTACTTTTTCTCTAGTAGGCCCACCAAACAATTCAGCTACAGATACATTTAAAGATTTAGCTTTGATATCAATAAATGCGCAGTCAAGTCCTGCTAACGCTTTCGCTGCTATACCACCCTTGCTAGCTCTGGTTCCAATGTACATTTCCTGAAATCTCATCTCAAACGCACACGGGTCTTTACCTATCAAAATTGGCTTCAGATCCCTAATAACCCCTTCTATTCCGTGGGGAGATTTTCCGTCACTGCATTCTCCCCATCCTGTAATTCCTTCATCGGTCTCAACCTTTACAAACATCCATGGTCGCCACCCTGCATCGACTATTAGAGTTTCTATATTAGTTATTTTCATTAAATCGACTCCCAACATTAAATTCAGCAACTTTATTCATGAATTTCTATAGAAATACCGTATATGCAGATTTTATAACGCAAATTTAATTAATTTAATTCGCCACCACATTCTGTACAAAACGCCCCAGGATTTTCAAAGATTTCGCCACACATCGAACACACATTTTTAAGATTTAAACCTCTGTGCCGGCGGCCATTCAAAAATACCCCTATAAAAGTAGCGCGCACAAAATAATAGTAGGTTAATAGACAGAATCCACCCGTGACTCCTATAGCCAAGATGAATTTGATTTCTGGCAATAATGGCAAGCCGAAAAGAAAGAAGGTGGTCAAGGCAACGATGGGTAAATGGATAAGATACATCCAATAAGACCCATCAGAAAGAAACCGGGAAAAAACATTGTATGAACCAAATTTGGCTTCTGCCAAGCCTATAAACCCCATTGAAAACAACACCGCCCCGATAATGTCCAAACCATACATAGTTAGAGTGAGAAGACCAAGATGTTTTGTTGCATTTCTTTCCATTTCAGTTTGATAAATAACCTGAGTTATATCCTCTACCCCATTCATGTCTAGAATGACGTAGACAGAAAAAACCAAAAAAGCAACCAGAAGATAGTATGCCCATCTCTTTTTCAAAAAAGAAAAAAGGGGTGGATTCTTGTACAAGCTGAATCCAAAAAGAAAATACATCCCACTTCCCAAAGGATTTATCATTAATTCTCCCCCAGACCAGAAATTGGCAACCCCGCAAACCACAATGAATCCAATTGGTATTCTAGCTCTGAAAATAATTATGGGTCCAAGATTCGCAAGTTTCCGGAACATTGAAGACAGAATTCCCGGCTCTCGACCATTCAGTTGCAGCATTAGGAACCTGAAACCTTTATAAGGGAGAGAAAGTGCAATCGAAAGTAGCATAAATATCAGTAACTGCCATAAGAACCACAGGTGAAAAGGTTGTCCCATATTGGAGTAAAAAAAATGAAAATCCCCAGTATGTCCATATTTCCAAATCCAGGGCAGAGTCATACCCATAACAGGAAAAAACACCACAATGGGCAAGGCAATTCTTAAAAATCTGTTCTTCCACCAATACCTCCAAGATCTACGAGCAATTACCAAATGACCAAAAAACCCCGCCAACATGAAAAATAGTGGCATCCGCCACATGTGGATAAATTCAAAAACGATTTTTACCGGGTAGGAAGAGCTATTGTCGGTAGGCCAAATGGAGGGGGGAATACCTGGTATGTACGGAAGAGATGCATGCAACACTATTCCCAAAACCATGGCTATTCCCCTCAGGGCGTCTAAACCGTGATACCGTGCCGCAGCGCTAGCCATGTTTAACCTTAAAAATTAACTGCCTTGACGTGCGGAAGGTGGATCAAAGACAAAATCGCCTGACTGACCACCGGATTTGGAGGCAAGCCATACGTGGAAATGCATACTTCTATCAACAGCTTTGCACATATCGTAGATTGTGAGAGCTGCTATCGATACTCCCGTTAATGCTTCCATCTCAACCCCAGTTTTAGCATTGGTTTTGACTGTGGCTGCAATCTTAACATTCCTATTATTCTCATCTAACTGAAAATCTAATTTTACCTGGCTAATTGGTAGAGGATGGCACAATGGTATCAAGCTGGACGTCTCTTTAACCGCCATGATACCCGCAATACGAGCCGTAGCAATTACGTCTCCTTTCTCAAAAGAATTATCTCGAATTAAAGCCATGGTCTCTTCCTGCATGAACACTTCGGCTCTAGCTTCCGCAATTCTTTTAGTGATTTGTTTTGATCCTACATCCACCATATTAGCAGTGCCGGTTTCATTAACATGGGTTAATTTTTTGGCTTTAGACACTTTTTATTCCTTTTTTGTGAAATAGTTTGCTGTCATTTTTTAGACACCTTCTGAGCTTCTTCATATGCTAATTTGTCAGCTTCTTCATTAAAAAGATCTCCAGAATGACCTTTTACCCATTGCCATTCAATATTCCTACCGGCAACCTCATTATCCAACATGATCCACAAGTCTTGATTCTTTTTTCTTTTCCAATTCTTCGTCATGGTGTTAATAACGTACGTGGAATCAGAAAAGATTTTCACATCAGCATCTGTGGGAATAAATCTTAACGCCTCTATTACAGCCATAATTTCCATTCTGTTATTGGTGGTATTCTCTTGTGAACCATGGAGCATGGTTTTTTTTTCGTTTACAAAAACGACTGCTCCCCAACCGCCAGGGCCTGGATTCCCGAGACACGCACCATCCGTATATATGACGATAGGAGCTTTCTCTGAGTATTTATTAGCCGCCAATATGGTACATCTCAACTTTCTTTCTTTTTACCGTCTCTTCAGATCGTTCTTCAGAATATCGATCCTCTCTGGTTCCCCATATACCAACAATGGTTTGTTTAATTTGATCATCTGTTGCCCCATTTCTTAGCCATTCCCTCAAATCAGTACCCGACTCCGCAAAAAGACAAGTGACAGCCTTTCCTTCAGGAGAAAGTCTCATCCGTGAGCAATCTCCGCAGAATGGTTGAGATACAGAAGAGATAACACCAAATTCACCTTGCCCGTCCCTATAACGATATCTTTGAGCGACTTCCCCTTGATAAGTAGGTACTATGGGGTCAGCTGGGAAACGCTGTCCAATTAAGTCAACAATTTCATTCGCAGGAACAACTTCTTGGAGCTTCCAATCATTTAACGTGCCAACGTCCATATATTCGATAAACCGGGGTATATGTCCATTATTCTTACACCACTCTGCTAATTCGATGACAGTATGATCATTAACCCCTTTCTGCACAACAGCATTGATTTTAATTGGCTGTAACCCTGCTTCTTTCGCTTCTTTTATTCCATCCAAAACTCGAGCAGTACTGAATCCTCTTCCATTCATTTTCTGGAAAACAGTATCGTCTAAGGAATCTAAACTTACCGTTATTCGGTGCAACCCTGCTTTTTTTAATTTCTGCGCATACCCCGATAACAGGTAGGCATTGGTGGTCATAGCTAAATCTTCAATCCCTTCTACTTCAGCAATCATTTGCACCAGTTCTTCTATATTTTGACGCACCAACGGTTCACCGCCGGTGATTCTAACTTTCGTTACTCCTAATTGAACGGCAATCTTTACTATGCGGCTTATCTCTTCAAAAGTCAGTAAATCTGCTCTAGGAAGAAATTCATATCGGTCACCAAAAATCTCAGCAGGCATACAGTATGGGCACCGGAAATTACAACGATCTGTTACAGAGATTCTGAGATCTCGTAGGGGCCGATTAAATGTGTCATATATTGATGTGCTCTTCAAATTTAGTCTCCTTGAAGACTCAACACATTCGTTTCCATGTATGCTAAAGCCTTCCTCATGGCTTCTCCCCTATGGCTAACCTTTTCTTTTTCTATTAGAGTCAATTCTGCCAGAGTTTTATTTTTTTCAGGAAAAAAGAACAGCGGATCATAACCAAATCCGTTCTCTCCCCTAACATTTCTAGTAATCTTCCCCTCAATTTTACCGTCAAATGTCACTATCGTATTATCAATGGGATTCCATAAAGCAACAACACACCGAAATCTAGCTGTCAAATGATGCTCAGGTATTCCTTCTACATTCTCCAGAAGCAGTTTATTGCGATCCTGGTCATCTTTTCCATCACCTCCGTAGCGGGCAGAATAAATTCCAGGTGCCCCGCCTAATGCATCAACTTCTATCCCAGAATCGTCAGCTATGGTTAATTTACCGCTCAATTTCCCATAAGTCTCGGCCTTTAACATAGCATTTTCCTCAAATGAGGTTCCTGTTTCCTCAACTTCTTCAAGCACAGACACTTCATCAAGGGAAAAGGCGCTGAAAGAAGTATTGAATAGCATCTTTCTCATTTCATTCATTTTCCCTGTGTTTCGGGTTGCGATTACTACATCTATTTGAGACCTTGACCTATTTTTCATAAACAAATTATATTCAATTGGACTTTTGCTATATATAGTACGTTGACTAAGAAGGTTATTTGGGAACTTTTAGCCTCCTGTATAATTCCCCAATTCCGAATTATTGGTTCATTACCTCAATATTTGCCACCCTTTTCCAATTACCCATACCAATGGACACAAATATTTATTAGAAGGAGAAAATACAATCGGTCCTTTAACTGGCTACAAAATTATTGAATTTAGTCCATACCCTGTAGGGTCAATATTGGGAATGCTGCTATCCGATCAGGGGGCCGAAGTCACAAGAATCAATTCCACTAGTGATTGCGAGCCTCGAATGGAAAACTCTGCAAACTCTGTATGGAATCGTGGGAAAAAATTTCTCAATGTAGATACAAAGGCCAAGGCTGGCATTGACCATCTGCTGCAGCTGATCGGTATTTCAGATGTCGTGATCTATGACAGACATTCCGATTATTACGACGGTTTTGATCTATCGTATCAATCTTTTTCAAAGCGGAATCCTGGTCTAGTGTGTGTTTCTTTACCAGGTTTTCCTAAGGGTCATATGCATGAAGATCTACCGCCGGACGAGGGAATCATTGCCGCAGCTTCCGGTGTTTATTCCCTTAACCCATCGGGGGAAATTCCCATTCCCGGGGAAGGACCTTCATTCCATGGATTGCCGTACGCCGGCACATTTGCGGCCATAACTGCTTCAGCCGCTGTAGTTGCCGCCCTCTACCAAAGAGAAAAACATGGCGAAGGACAACAAATCATTATTCCCGTCCATGATGCTATGTACCAGGGTATGGGTACAGCTCTAGTTAGGCATTCAAAAAGGACTCATGGAAACCAAGAAAGACATCCTGTTATAAAGAGGTTTTATCAATGTAAAGACGGCCGATGGATTAACATTAATATCTCTTTACCAAGATTTTTAAAACCCTTTCTTGAAACTATTGACCACATTGAATGGCTCGAGCCGCTGACTGATACTAAAAATTTGTTGTCCAATCAAGCTAGTCTTCGTAATTGGATTAGGCGGTTTTCAGAAGTTTGGCTAAGTAAAACTGCTTTGGAATGGGAAGATACTATGGCTAAATTGGGAATTCCCGGCACCTTGTGCAGAACTATCGATGAGTGGCTTGAATCCAAACACTCTGTCATTTCCGGTGCTACAATCATTGTTGATGACCCAGTCTTCGGGAGAATGAAACAGCCCGGGAAAATAATCCGGTTCAACAATCACAATAATGAAACACGATGACTAACTTACCTTTGACGGGTATCCGAGTTCTAGATTTGTGCATCGTCCTAGCTGGACCAACATGCGGAAGAACCTTGGCACAATATGGTGCTGAAGTAATAAAAATTGATCCAGAGCATCGCCCGCCTCAATTAACACCATGGCTGGATGTAGGCAGAGGCAAACGAAGTGTTGTTTTGAATATTTCGACCACTGATGGATTAAACACATTCCTAAAATTGGTCGATTCCGCTGACGTCATTTTAGAAGGATTCAGGAAAGGAGTAGCAGACAGATTAGGAATAGGTTACAAACAACTCAGAGCCAGAAATTCGGGCATCGTATACGCTTCAATTAATTGCTTCGGTAGATCAGGACCTTGGGAACTTAGGCCTGGTTTCGAACAAAACGCTCAGGCTGCCACAGGCGTACAACTAAGAAATAGTGGCGGAAAAGGTCAACCTCGGCCAGCTACTTTTACTTTAAATGATTATGGAACTGGAATAGCGGCAGCGTCCGGCGTAATGATGGCTCTTTTGGAAAGAGAAAAGACAGGAAAAGGGCAACATGTCGAAGCAGCCCTATCTCACACATCTGCTACATTTTCTGGCCCGTATCACATAACTCATGAAACCTATGTAAGGGAGGATGTTGGTGGCCCAGGACTAAGGGGATTAAGTGCATTGAATGGTTTATACGAATCTTCAGATAGTTGGGTGTTTTTAAATGCTTCGTTAACAGAGCAGTGGCTATCTTTTTCCAATCTTGCTAAATTTTCAGAAATTGCCTCTATGGAAGTATTCTCCACAGAGGCCTTACGTTCTAAGAATGATGTAATGCTACGAAAAAAATTGGAACCGATTTTTCTTTCGGAGTCCACTGCATATTGGGTGAACATCATGAGGTCCGCTGGTATTCCCTTGGTAAAAAATATGACAGCGGCGGAAATACACGAAGATGAATACAATCATATTCGAGGTCTCATCCAGGGAAAGGATTATTCAGATTCGCAGAATTCCAAATCCTCATGGGGAAATACTACATGGGCTGGTAACCCAGTTATTATGTCGAAGACACCTTTGCAAGATGTTTCTCCGTCTACTTTCGGTGCCGATACTGTTGCAGTGTTAGAAGAGTTAGGATTGAAAGTTGAAGAAATTGACCAATTAAGAAAAAAAGGGGTCATTCCAAAGCACTTACCTATAAATATTTAGTCTTTTAGCGGCCAAGAAGTTCCTTGCTTTTTTGTTCTGCCTTTATCGCAAATTCTTCCGCAAAATATGCAGATAGCCCTGTATATTGTTCAGGGTCTAATAATCCTAATATTTCTTCTTTAGTTAAATGTTTAGCAACTTCTGGTTCCTCTTGCAGAGTTTCAGTAAATGGTCTTTTTTCATTAACGGATCTTTGGGCCGCTTCATAGACCGCATCATGGGCTTTTTGCCGGCCCATTTTCTGCCCTAATTCCAACATGATTCTTTCGGAAAGTATCAGCCCTCCACTAAGATCTAGATTTTGTCTCATCCTTTCCGGAAATACTTTCAAGTCAGAGAATACTTCGATTAGACCGTTGGTTATCTGGGCAACCAAAATACATGTTCTGTCAATGGCAGAATTTATCATGATGCTAGTGGTTTTATCTGCCTCATGCTCAGTTTGCATAGCTTCCAAAGACATAGGTACAAATGTTCTCACCTCCGCTGCCCAAGCAACAACATCTTGACATAAATGAGGATTCCTTTTCTGAGGCATCGTTGATGACCCAACCGCGCCGATAGGGATGGGTTCCTCTACTTCACCAAATTCCTGTTTCATCATGGTATAAATTTCTCTAGACATTTTGCTCGCCGTAGCTGCTAACATAGCTAGAATCATAATGTACTCTGTAAGATGATCTCCAATCACTCTGGAAGGCATTGACATCGAACCAAATCCAAGTTCTTCACCTATCAATCGTTGGGTTTCAAGACCTTCCATGCCTACAGATGCCATAGTTCCTGCTCCACCCCCCAGCATGGCTACAAAAACACGGTCCTCGCTATCTTTCAAACGGTCAACATGTCGCATTAATTCATCTATCCACACTGCAACCTTGTATCCGAAAGTTGCCGGAACTGCATGCTGACCATGCGTTCTACCCGGCATAGCATAATCTTTGGTCTCTGCTGCCAAATTTCCAAGGATGTGAAGTAAATTTCCTAGATCCTTTAGAAAAATGTTATGGCATTTTCTAATTAACAGGAGTTTTCCGGTCTGGGTAATGTTCTGCGTTGTAGCTCCCCAATGTATATATCCGCCTGCTTCTTCGCCGCAAACTCTATCCAGTTCCCAAATCAACGGGACCAAAGGGTGCCCTGTTTTATCCAATCCCTCATAGATCCTTTCTGTGTTCAAAAGTTCTAGTTTTGCTTTTTCAGATATTATCTCCGCTGCCATGGTTGGGATAATTTCTTGTTTCGCTTGGGCTCGGGCCAATGCTGCTTCTACATCCAAATATGACTGAAAAATGTTCGTTTCATTGAACATTTCACTGATTTCCGTTTTGTTTTTAATATAAGGTGCCATCTCTTCCCTTTATCTCCTCAATTTTCCAAGACTACCGGTCTATAAAATCTTCCACACATAGTGTGGACAGTCAGGGTAATTATAAAGCTATTTAGTTAATATCAAGAGGGGATGTTGGTGACAAGTGACCCTTATTATCCACATTGTTTCCATATACAAATGTCTATCCCAATATTTTCAATATTATCAACAAGGCTCCCACTAATTATCATGATAAAATTTAGTCATATCCACCTCCTGATGTGAGGAAATTTCCACAAATCAAACAGTTTTATTAATATGATTGTTATCTACACCTATTGGGAATCGATAAATGATAGATAGTGTACTAATTCAAATAACAAGTGGCTCAGGTGGGGACGGGGCCATCAGCGGCCGTCATGAAAAGTTCGTTCCGCGGGGAGGGCCTGATGGAGGTGACGGAGGTAGAGGTGGAAATGTGGTGATCGTCGGAGATCACAATGAAAACACGTTGATTAACTTTAGGTATGAAAAGAATTTTGCGGCCGGTAATGGTGAAAATGGTGCCAAGGCAAAGAAGCATGGAAAAAATGGAGATGATGTAGTTATTAGGGTTCCTGTAGGTACACAAATATTAAATGAAGATGGTCGTGTGATAGCTGATATATTAAGCACTGGAGAGGAATATATTGGTGCACCCGGAGGAAGAGGGGGCTATGGAAATGTCAAATATTCGTCTTCAACTAGTCAATATCCTGTAATAGCACAAGCCGGAGAAGAAGGCCTCAAAAAGTCTCTCAGGTTAGAATTGAAGTTAATAGCTGACGTAGGAATAATTGGTGTTCCAAACGCGGGTAAATCTAGTCTAATAACTTTTCTAACTGCGGCTCGTCCTAAGATCGCTAACTACCCATTTACAACGATTGATCCTGTTTTAGGAATTGTGGAACATCGAGATAAAGATTTTGTCATGGTAGATATTCCTGGTTTAATAGAGGGCGCCCATAAAGGAGTTGGCCTTGGACATGAATTTCTTCGGCATATTGAAAGGACTAAGGTTCTTATACACCTTGTGGACGGCACGTCAGAAGATCCCAGCGGAGATTTCCGGAAGATCAATAGAGAGTTGGAAATGTTTAATGAAGCACTAATTGGGAAACCACAAATTCTGGCTATTAATAAAGTCGATTTAGATGAAGTTAGGATTTTAGCTGAAGACATAAGAGATGCTATGGGTCAATCTGGTTGGCGGTTCCATATAGTTTCGGCAGTGTCAGGAGAGGGTATTGGGCCTATGATGGATGAAGTTGTGCAGGTCTTATCCGAATTGCCGAACACCATTCCATCCAAACTTTCTTTTGAAGCAACAGAAGAAAATATCGCCATATTGCGGCCAGAACCGAAGCGCAGAGGTGTTTCTATTTCACATGAAAATGGAGTGTTCATAGTACAAGCACCCGGAGTGGAAAGAATTGCCCAGAGAATAGATTATGAAGACTGGCTTGCAAGGATGCAGTTCTATAAACATATGCAAAAGACAGGGGTGGTAAAGGCTTTAGAGGAAGCGGGCATATCAGAAGGTGATACCGTTCGGATTGGCAATGTAGAGTGGGAATGGGATTAGTCATTCTTTTTAAGACCGCATCTAACCCTGGAGGCTTGGTTTGACTTCCCATTAAGATATATTAGTAATGTAATCCACATGAAATAGATTATTTAAGGAAATAGAAAATAAATAGTATTCAATCAATACTATTTATTGGGATTCTCTTAGCAAAATAGTCGCTATTGAGTTAGACTTTTAATAGCAAACCATCATGCCGACGTAGCTCAGTGGTAGAGCAGCTGTTTTGTAAACAGCAGGTCGTCAGTTCGAACCTGACCGTCGGCTCCATACCCAAACGGTTAGGGGCGTTTTTCCAGGCCATGTCAAAAGAAGAGAAGGAATTCTCCACACAACCCACAGATGCATTCGAATTTATTGGAAGGATGTCGCAGGAAAAAAAAGAAAAGTCTGAAAATGAAGAAGAGAATACGTTGGAAGAATCAGAAATTCAACATTCGTGTTGTCCTAGGTCCAAACAATAGAGCACGAAAGAGCACGAACTTTTAAGCGCTGTGATTCTCTTCCTTGGTGTTCGGTCAGAATCTACCACCATTTTTCGTAATAGATATGATTTTTATCAAAACCGATTTCAATTAAACACTCGTAAATATCGCTTATAAATTTATCTGGACCGCAGAGAAAAACAGCATCAAAACACAATACGGGCAATTTCTGCAACTTGCTTTTGGTAATTCTTCCAAATGTTTGATTTCTTAATTGTTCAGAATTTCTTGATAGTGTTTGTCGGTAGAAAAGACGGTTAGGGTGTTGCAGGCAAAGAGTTTTAATCTCCTCTTCAAAGAGAAACTCATTTGAACAAGATGCGCTGTGAAAAAGTAAAGCTTTGTGATCTGTGTCCTCTCCGATATTCTTGAAAATGCTCATTAAAGGAGTAATGCCTATTCCTCCTGCCAATAGGAGGGCATCGTTTTTTTCTTCGCTGTAAGTGCAAGTTCCACCAACGTTAAAGGAAACCATATCGCCATCTACCATAGAATCATGGATGTATCTAGTCATAAAGTCGTTATTGAGATCTTTTACAGCAAGCGAAATTGACCCCTTTTGGGATGGATTTGAGGTAATGGAATAGCCCCCGATTTCTGTACGACCGTTTATCTGAACAAGTACATCGACCCATTGACCGGGCAGAAAATGGACTTTGCCGGTTATGGGGGTCAAATCAAAGGATTTTGTAGAGGGGGTCTCTTGTCTAATATTGGAAACAATAGCAGAGACCATGGTCTCGTCCTCTTTCATTATTTCTTAGTTTGTGTAGGAATTACGAAAGCATTTCTTTTGGATCTTCATAGGCCATACTCAAACTCTCTGCTAAAGCGGGATGTGTTATCTGTCCGCACAAAGTATTTACACCTTTCGCTAGGTTGTGATCTGCAGAGATCGTTTTTGCCACCCCATTTGATGCAATAGATCTAATATAAGGGAGAGTAGCATTTGAAAGAGATATGCTGGCTGTGTGGCCGACTATTCCTGGCATGTTGGTTACAGCATAGTGTATGACGTCATTTTGTATGTAAGTAGGGTTTTGATGTGTAGTGGGTTTTATATCGTCAACGCAACCCCCTTGGTCAATGGCTACGTCGATAATTACGCCTCCTGGCATCATATCTTTCACCATATCACGAGTAACTATTCTAGGGGCTTTCGCACCAGGTACTAATACAGCGCCTACAACCACTTCTGATGAGCTAATTTTTTCAGTCAATGCCGCTGGTGTTGGATATATAGTTTTGACTTGCCCGCCCGTAAGGGTGTCAATTTCCCTGATTCTATCTAAATTAATATCAGCAACTGTTACATCGGCCCCGGCCCCCATTAGTGCTATTGCTGCATTTAGACCTACCGTGCCACCTCCTATGATGAAGGCTTCACAATTACCAGAGCCCGGCACTCCGCTGAGCAATTTGCCAACTCCACTTTCGATATTGGTCAGTAATCGGGCCGAGACTTGTGAAACAAGGCGTCCCGCAATTTCACTCATCGGATGAAGAAGTACTAGTCTGCCTTTATCGTCTTCAACAGTTTCGTAAGCAACCCCAGTAACATTTTTTTCTAACATACAATTAAGCAAATCTGGTTCAGCTGCCAGGTGAAGATATGTAAATATTGTCTGGCCCGATTGTATTAAATTAAATTCCTCTGGTTGAGGTTCTTTAACCTTTACTATAATTTCCGCCGCACCATATATTTCTGCCGGATCTGACACTATAGTTGCACCGGCCCCGTACAAATAGTTATTGTTAGAGAATCGAGATCCTTGTCCTGCTTCAGATTCGACCAACACTTTATGGCCGTCTGATACTAAAACCTCAACTTTATCAGGAGGAAGAGAGACTCTGTTTTCGTCAGGTTTAATTTCTTTGGGAACCCCGATTATCAATCCTAACACTCCACAAATCACATGGTATTACACTAAAAATGTTTAATTTTGGTTATCTAACACCCTTTCAAAAGCTTTCCCGATTCGTTTGCTCGCTTCCTCAAGATGTTCAAACGAAGCACGTGTGAAAGCCAATCTGAAGTGAGAATCATCTAGAGAACTATCAACATAGAAGATTGACCCTAAAGGGAAAACGACACCTTCTGCTGCTGCTGCCTGAATCAAATCAACCGCTTTTGATTGAGTACATTTAACCCAAAGAAAATAACCTCCCGCTGGCTCATCCAATTCTATGTAAGAACCACAGTTTTTCTTGAGCGAATCAATCATTGTCCTGCATTTGGCTTTATATAGAGCCCTCATAGAGGCAATGTGGGTATCCAACTTGCCGGATTCCATTAGGTTTGCCAGGGCATAATGAACAAGTGGGCTGTTGCCCATGTCAAATCGGACCTTAGTTAACGGTTCCGCAAATTCATCTCTGGCTTGAATCCAGCCAGATCTTAACCCAGTGGCTAAAATTTTACTGAAACTACACATTTTTATAACCCCGTGACCATCCGACAAGGCGTAATAGGACGGAGGTGGAGGGGTATCGTAGTAAAGTTCGGTGTATGCGGCATCTTCAGCAATCAGAATTTTGTGTTTCGCACATATCTCAAGTATTTCTTGTCGGATTTGCAGTGATGTCACGTTTCCCATCGGGTTGTGATAATCAGGGATGGTATAGAAAAGCTTTATTTTTCTTCCTTGAGCAGTCAAAGATTCCACAGTTTCTTTAAACGAATCAGGGTTAATCCCCTCTTTATCCATCGGGACTTCAACTATCTCTGCCCTAAAACCTCGAATAGCTCTCACCGTACCGGAGTAGCTTGGAGATTCCACGATTGCAATATCCCCTGGCTCCACAAAAGCCTTGCAGATGTTTTCTAAACAGCCTGAACTACCGTTATGCATTATTATGTTGTCAGGTAGAAGAGCAGTGCCCTCAATTTTGTTTTGGCGGTCAGCGATCAATTGACGTAGGCCTTCATAGCCAAACCAACCACCGTACATGAGAGAATCACTAAAATTGTCTTTGATGGACTTAGAGAAGCTGTCAATTAAATCTTCTGTTGGCAAGGCTGTATCATCGGGAATTCCACCAGCTAAAATAATAGGATCAGGATGTTCGGTAGGTAGTCTCCAGAACCGACCTGCGTCTGTTGCACTTCCTGCCCCTATGCCCCGGGCCGCTTCTGAAAGTAATTCTTTTTCAATGTCTAAAGATTTCCATTGACTGGTTATCGTCTCTTTTTTGAATTGAACCATATCGGTAAACCTTGGGCCTATTGATATCTCTTTGGTTTGAGATGTTTAATTGCTCTATTTGAAATAAGGATAACCCTTCGAGACTAACTAGTGAAGCAGAAATTAATTAAAGAATAACGAGGCAAAAAGATTTTTATCTGTTCATGGTAGGATCCAGAGCATCTCGCAAACCATCGCCAACAAATGTAAACCCCATGGTGATAATTGCTATCATCAAGCTGGGAAATAGACCCATATGCCAGTAGGTTCGAACATAAGCAAGACTGGTAGATATCATTTTTCCTAAACTCGGAACAGGTTCATCAATTCCGAGTCCTAAAAAGCTAAGTCCTGCCTCATTAAAGATCACAGCAGGTACCTGGAAGGCGAGCAATACCGCTAGTATGGGTATGATGTTCGGGAATATGTGTCTAAATGCGACTCTGAATTGACTCGCTCCGATCGCCTGGGCTGCGACGACGAACTCTCTTTCCTTGAATGCTAAAAATTGCCCACGTGTAATACGTGTTTCCACCACCCAACCGGAAATGCCAAGAGCAAATATTACGTTCCACATTGAATGTCCGAGTAATCCCATAATAAACATGGCTATTAGTAAAGCAGGAATTCCAGTCGCGATTTCTATTATTCTTACTACTATTTGATCTACCCAACCACCCAAATATCCACCAAGAGTGCCGAGGCTTATACCTATGGTTAGGGTTATAACCTGTACGCCTAAAGCAACCATTATGGAAGTCCTAGTCGCGTAAATTATTCGACTAAGATAATCTCGGCCAACCCCATCAGTACCAAACACATGCCCCCAACTGGGGGGTTGCCTTGCCTCCACTAAATTCCCGACGTCGTATGAAGTTGGAGCTAAAAAGTTGGCAAAGGCTGCGATGAAAAAGCAGACTACAACAATACATAAGCCAATGACCGCGAGTTTATTACGTTGGAAACGCCATATAAAATTAGCCTTCCGCCTCTTTTGTCCCTTCTCTTCGATTTGGTTAAGACTGTTCATTGTCTACGATCCGTTAATCTGACTCTTGGGTCGGCCCATGTATAGAGTATGTCGCTTATAAAGTAGGTTAAGCCAAAGAGAACGGCTACTAACATGAACACCCCCATTATCACGGGGTAATCTCTGTCAAAAATACTGGTTACAAAATGTCGACCAATCCCTGGTATACCAAAAGTATTTTCTATAAAAATACTACCTGTCATAAGGTTTGGAATTAGAGGACCTACCAGTGTGATAATGGGGATTAGGGCATTTTTAAATACATGACGTAGTATTACTACCGGTTCAGCTAATCCTTTAGCTCGTGCGGTGCGAATATAATCGGATCTCATAGCCTCTAACATACTGACTCTTGTAAAACGCGCTATGAGGCTGGTAGGGGCTAGAGAATAAGCTATCACAGGTAGAACTAAATGCTGCCATGTTCCCCAGCCTTGAGTAGGGAGAAGGTCCATTTTTACTGAGACAAACATGACCAACCAGACTGCCACTGCAAAGTTTGGGACTGTGATTCCCGTTGTGGCTAAAAAGGTGACTGTATAGTCGAGTAGACTATTTTGACGAAGCGCTGCGATTATACCCACTGGAATGCCCATAGAAAAAGCTATTAAGAGAGTGAAAGCTCCAATCTTCGCTGTTGCTGGCCACCCGCGAGCGATCGTTTCCCAAACCGTATCTGTCCTGTATATGAAGGAATTACCCAAATCTAGATGAAGAAGATTCCATACATATTTAGCGTACTGAACATGAATGGGTTGATCTAGCCCATATTTTCTCATCATATTTTCTTTGGCGGCCCCTTGCAGTGGGATTTCTGCTTCGTTCCAAGGGGTACCGGGTAACCATCGGACGGCTACAAAAAGAATCAAGGAAATAATTAAAATAGATCCCAGAAGTCCGAGCAATCGTCCTAGAGAATATCTAATCATGCCGAGATTTTCTCTTCATTCATGCTACGACGCAAGTTCTGATAATTTGTCTGCAAGCATATGTATTTCGGTTTCGAGTAGATAAAAAGCCGCAGCTATACGCATTGATTTAGTGTCCGGGTTATGGGCAGTTAAAATTCTATGTTCATTCCATAGCCAATTGCCAGGTTCAGGGTGCTTGAGGCCGGCAGTGGAGAAGGCGACAATACCTGTACTTTCAGCCTTGTGCAAAGGTGTTTTAATAGTTATACCGGGAATGTCCAAAAGCCGGGCTTTTAACTTGCTAGCTAAGTCATGGCTTCTTTCATATATATTTTCAGCACCTATAGCGTTGTGAAATTCTAAAGCTTTTACTGCTGAAGCGTGCGTCGCCCAATAACGGGTTCCAAATTCAAATCGCTGGGCCGTTTCCAAACTTGTATACGATAGAGAATCGAGATCATATTGATCGGTCATGCCCCAACCTACCCAGCTTGTTTTTAATCTTGTTAGCCAATTCTTTGCTACATAAAGGAACCCTGTCCCTTGCTGACACAAAAGCCATTTATGGCCACAACCGGCATAAAAATCACAGCTTAAATCTTTTATTGACACAGGGAATTGGCCGATTGCATGAGCTCCATCTAGCATAAAAGGTATGTTTCGAGCCTTCAGGAATTCTCCAACCGCTTTCGCGGGTAATCGGGCACCATCAACAGTTGAAACATGGCTGAGAAAAACCAGTTTTGTTTTGTCGGTTATCAGCGATTCTAAATCTTTTAATATTTCATTGGTATTTGTTTGGAATCTAAGTAATTTGACTTGGACGCCATACCTTTCGGATAGATTTAAAAATGGGAGGGAGCCGCTGGGGTGCTCTTCGTCAGTAATAATCACCTCATCACCAGGATTCCAATCGAATCCCGAAGCAACGATGTTGATGCCATCCGATACGTTCCTAGTAAGAGCTATTTCGTCAGTGGAAACCCCCACATAGTTAGCAAATCCGTCCCGAGACGTTTCAAACAAAGTTAGTATCTCGTCGTTAACATCTCGATCGTAGGGTCCTTTAGTTTCTATAAGGCGGGTTAACCTTACAGCCTCATTCGCTACGACCGTTGGTGTGGGTCCGAAGGTACCGCAGTTGAAGTACGTGCAACTTTCGAGTGCAGGTATTTGTTTGCGGATTGATTTTATATCCGTTTTACCCCTCCCTAAAAGAACGGCCCACCTGATACAGTTCTGTATCGAGCAGGCCGCTCAATTTTTTTTACAAGGGTTCTAGTTTAAAGAGAAACCCTATATGTGTTTAGTAGGCCGAACGAGTATATTCTTTGACATTTTCCCCGATATACACCTCATAAATGTTTTGGGCCCCAAAGCCAGGGTTCCAGTTAGGGAACTGAAGGCCTGCCCACCCAGCCTGATTTTCTTCACGCCAGTCACCTTTGAGGTAAGGCTTGTGTAACTGATTCTGAATCTCAGACCAGAAAAACACGCTTCCTACATCTTCAGAAAGAATTTCCTGCAGCTTGATCATCTTCGCTGATCTTTCATCGGAAAGTTCCATTGCTCCAGCTTCAACCCTCAGATCCTCAAATTCTTTGTTGTTCCAGTTATGGCGACCGTCAGTCTTAAATACACCCATGAAGTTGGAAGCATCTACATAGTCAAACCCATATGAAACCATTGCGAATTGCAAGTCATGTTCATTTAGGCCAGCCATGTAAGTCTTTCGGTCCATATTGTTGATGGTTACGTCCACACCAATATTTTGCTTTAACTGTTGAGCAACGGCTGCTGCTGCTGCCTGGAATAGTTCGGTTTCTTGTCTCAAAGCCATTTCAAGCTTGGGGAATCCTTCGCCACCTGCGTATCCGGCATCAGCCATTAGTTTCTGAGCTGCCGCCGCATCAAAGCCTTGGTATTGCTTTAATTTGTCAGGCCCTGCAGCATCTGGGAATCCAGGAATCAGGATACCGTACCTTGGCTCCCCTCCTTCTGATCCGACGACGTTATTGATTATTGATTCTCTATCAATAGCCTTAGCGAAAGCTTGCCTAACTCTAACATCATCGAACGGTTCGCTTTGGAAATCGAAGAAAAGGTAGTGTGTTCGGAAGTCACCCGGTGAAAGACCTCTCTGGCTCATGAGCTTCTCATCGTTCTCCAGGAATTCTTGATCCGCGGGAGTAAAGGGTCCGCTGATAGTGTCAAGTTCTCCTGCGAGATAAGCGTCGAATTTACGTTCTCCGTAAACAGCCTTAAAATTTTCAATATAAGGAAGTAACTTACCTGTGTAGTTAAGGTTAGGTTCAAATTCTGCGTGCTGATTTGGGATCCACTCTTTAAGAATCCAAGGAGTGCTTGATACTGTGGTCTCAGGCTTGTTTGAATAGGTGGGGCCATGCTCTTCAGCCACGTGCTTTGCCAAAGGAGAACCATACATCATGAAACCAGGAACGTAGGGAGCAGGGGTATCTAACTGGAAGACCAGGGTATTATCGTCACTAGCCGTGACACCTAGAGAATCCAAAGGTTTTTCACCAGCTTCAATAGCCCCATAGTTTTCAACTTCGAGCATTCCAAAATACCATGTAAAGTCATAAGCATGATCTGGGTCAGCGTAGTATTGCCATGTATACACATAGTCATGAGCGGTGACAGGGACGCCATCGCTCCACGTGAGATCCGGATCGATATTAAATGTCCAAGTTTTCATGTCTGGTGAAGACGACCAATCTGTTGCACCACCTGGTACGGTAGATAGGTCCGTACTCAATAATGCTAGGCTAAAGCCACTCTGTATGCTTCCTGCCGCAGAGTTGTAAACACTGACAGCGAATTCTAGTGCCTCACCTTCTTTTTCATAGTTAATTTTAAGAAATTGATCTGCCATTGGAGCAGCGTCACTTGGCATTTCACGACCAAATACGTTGGTTGTTTTTGCTGCCGGAGCTGCTTTTGTCGCTGGAGCTGGAGCTGCTGCTGGAGCCGAAGCTGCTGCTGGAGCCGAAGTGGTTTCTTCTTCAGAAGAACTACAACCCACAGCTACAGAAAGCATCAGGGCTGTGATAGCACCAACCAACAAATAAGTCAAACCGTTCTTGCGCATGGGTAACCTCCACACAATCATTCATTTGAGTTGACGATTCAAAATGACCGCAACTTCATATAGCCAACATTATATTATGAACATAGCCGAGAGATTAACTCATTAAATGTCAAATAAATATCATGATCCGCGATAATAACTATCTATTACGATGATAACAGATCCTACAAACGAAGGGCTCTATAATTAAATATTGAACTGGGGATCGCTATAATTACTGACTTTATTAAAAATTTGAATTCGCCATCTCTGCGAATCGACCGCGAGCAACCTGGATTTTGAATCGTCAAAGCTAACACATGTGGGGAGCGCAAAGAGGGTTTCAGGTTCCAGGCTTGGCACTCTTCTTCGTGCTTTAAAAACATCAGGACTAGCTTTGACATACTGTTCTTGCCATTTAGACAGGGCCACTGCTGAACCGGTTAGGCTGGTTACATATATTCCGTGACTATCATATATTTGAATTCTGTCATTGACCCAGTCAGCTACATAAATATCTCCGGAGTCGTCAACGGATACATCTGAAGGGTGGTTCAATGTTTCAGTCCTAGTTCCAATATTCCCAAATGAAATGACAAAGTTCCCATCGGGGCTGAACTTTTGGATTCTGTGATTTTTATGGTCAGCAATGTAGAGAAAATCATCTTTGTCTATGCAGAGGCCCCAGGGAGAATTCAGAGAACCATCAGCATCCCCAAATTTTCCCCAGCTTTCAATAAAAGACCCTGTAGGAGAAAGTTTTTGAATTCGATGATTTAATGTATCAGCCACATACATGTTATTGGCTGCATCTACGGCTATCCCGGACGGTCGATTGAATTCCGTTTCTCCTTTTCCTAGACTGCCTATGGTGTCCAGTAACTCGCCGTCGGTGCTAAATATCAGTATGCTATTTTGCAGCTCATCGGTAACCAGAAGATTCAAACCATTGAAGGTGGCACAGCTTGGCCAGGAGCGTTTTAGGTCCATTTTGGATGTATCGCTGAAGGACATCAGCACTTCTTCATCGTCTATATCTGGGCCTATATTTACTTTTAGGATGTCCGAATGGTAGGTTTCTCTTATCAAGATAAAAACATCGTTATTTAAACCTGCAGTAGCGTAGTTAATGCCCCTAAATTGTCTACCTCCAACAACTCGATTGTAATCGAGAGCCCGGCCCTTTGCTGATGTAGTTAGCATTCGAACGCCACCTAATTTTTAGTTGAAGGAAACATGAATTCCGGCTTTTCGAATTGTCCCCCAACGATAGGGATCGGGTCTAATTTCATCCAGTCTTCAGCCAAGGTGGTATAGACACTTCGGAAATCCATATTTGGTACCAAGTCTCCTTGATCTAAATCTCCGCCTTTCATAGATGGATACTGTCCGTATTCTCCCCCTCTGACACCTTTGCCTATCGCAAGGCAGGCGCCTGCGGCGCCATGATCCGTCCCTGCACCATTATCGTAAACTCTTCTCCCGAACTCAGAAAACAGGAACATGGTTACGTTGTCAGCTGCCTCGTGTTCCTCCAAATCGTCAAAAAAATCTCTTATAGCTGTCGAAGCTGAAGTCCAAAGTTTATTGTGAGTGGAAAGTTGATCGGCATGGGTATCGAAACTTCCAAGGTCACAATAGAAAATTCTTGTGCCCAAATTTGCCAAATGTATTTGGGCTATGCCTTTTAGTTTTCTTGCTATCGAAGTGTCGGCATATTCAACTGTTGATGAGTACATGCTTGGAGCCACGTTTAAAATATCTGCACCTTTCATGGCATCGAGTCCTGTTTGGCCGAGAAAATCCATGACAGGACCAGATCCAATCATAGGGGAATACATCTTTTTGTACCTATCTAACACACGATCTCTCTTCTGTTCAGGAGAGATATCAGTAAGTAGGCCGTAATTGTCCAAATTTTCTACTGTGGCAACGGGAACATCCGGGGCAACTAAAGCTCGAAAAAGAGATGGCCCCATGCTAACAGCTGTAACTACATTTTCCTTCTTGGGGTCGATTTGTTTTACTGCTCTCCCAAGCCACCCTTCAGTACCGAGAGTTTCTGGTTCACAGGTGTGCCAAATATCCATAGATCGGAAATGAGACCTAGGTGAATTTTCATATCCAACCCCATGAATGACGGCAATATTCCCTTCTCGGTACATATCCGCTAATGGAGCCATGGCGGGGTGGAAACCCATTTCTGGAGTTAACTGAATAACATCGGGTTCGTTTATGTTTACCGAGGGCCTGTAGTCTCGATAAAGAGAATTATTATGAGGGATCACAGTATTCATGTAGTCATTTCCTCCCGATAATTGAACAACCACAACTACGGGATCTTTGGATCTATTCTTATTCATGTATATCCTCGCTGTTTCCTAACCTTGAACCTTTTCGGGAATCTATGCAAATTGGAATTCTCTGGTGGCCACGATAAGTTGAAGCAATTCCAATGCTCTTGTAACTCCATCGGATTGCCAGTTAAATTCACCTTGTTGAGAAACGTGCTCGATAAGTTCCGCTCTTGTCTTTTCAGTTATTGTCAGTGGACCCATTACATCTAGACAAGAGTCCACTACATCTTCAGGGTTGCTGGAAACCGAGCTAACTCTATCGATTATTTTTTTTACACCAGGGCGAGAATAATCTCCAATCATTTCTGACATGAAATTGGTACGTTTCATCAACGTGCCACTGTTGATCCACTCTATTCCAGAGTGCCACCCTTCAACACTTGGGGGATTCATGAGGTCTTGCCCCATGTAGACTATTTGGCCGGTCCAATCCAATATATCTGGAGAAGGCAAGTTGCCGTTACCAACTAATCTAAGGGTTCCGATAACGACTTCAGTTGGGTTTTTGACTCTTGTGAACCTAGATTCTTTGAAAAAATCACTGTGAAATAGTTTTCTGAGTACGGTTTCCATGTGGTAGTCGCTGTCTAATAGAGCTTCCGCTAAGAATTCAACGGCCCCTGGATTGTTCGGAGGTACAACAGACCATGCAGGTACTTGGGGCTCATCTTCTACAAAAAAACTGTAGAGATGTCGAGCTATAAAATAGGCAGTGGCAGGTTTTGAAAGAATTATATCTATGATATCTTCACCGTCAAAGTTGCCTTTTTGTCCAAGGAATTCCTTTTCACCATAGTCATGATCTTCTTCCATAAATTTGAAATGCCAGTCCCATCTCCCCATGTGAAACCTCGGCAATTTATGTTCAAGGGTCCAACCTGTGAAGGCCCTAGAGCACTCCTGAACATCCTCCTCTGTGTAGTTACCAACCCCCATGGTGAATAGTTCTAACAATTCTCGGCCCCAATTTTCATTAATGGAATCGGAGTGATTTTCATTGTTGTCAAGCCAATAAATCATGGCAGGACTTTTGGCTACCTCTAGCAAGATATCCTTATAGAAGCCAAGTCCTTTTTCTCTAAACATGTCGATCATGTCTTGAATTTCATCATAATGGTCCACTTTAGCAACGCCAGTGGCAAAAATATTGTGGTAGAACACACACAATTTCTCTTGCAGAGGCGCCGGTGTGTTTATCATTGTCCACACCCATCCAGCTTGACCAAGACCGCCCATTGTTCCCGGTTTCCACCACATTGGGTAGTATCTGATGAATTCGTATATATCCACTGGAATCTGATTTGAGGGTGCAAGTAACTCTTCAACCGTCTCTGAGTACCCAACCTCGCACCTTGACTCTATTTCTTCCCTGGATGCGCCAAAACCTGCTCGTCTCATGAAATGTGCCATTAAGCTGATTTCTTCTTGGGATTTAGCTACAACCATTTTTCATACTCCGAACCAGTTTGAAATTTTTGTCTGTATCTGCAAAAGTGGGCTACAGAATAGCAGAAATTGATAGAAATGCACGATCTCACATGTATTTATTTTTCTACTTCGTTGTCACTGGTCAAAAACGCTGCCAACCTTTCACCTATCATCATAGTAGTAACATTAGTATTCGCCCTGACACAGTTTGGCATTACTGAAGCATCCGCTATATACAAATTATCAATGCCGAAGACTTTGCATTTTTGATCAACGACTGCGAACTTATCTGATGAGTTTCCCATCGAGCAGGTGCTAGTTAGGTGGTTTCCAGTTGTCGTCATGGCTCTCAACCACTGGTAGAGAGCGGCTCTATTATTTAAAACCTCGGTTGTTGGACTTGTGCGGCGTGACACTATTTGGTTTAACGAAGGGCTATCGAGGATCTCAGATGCGATACGGACACCTTCTGCCATTCTTTTAACGTCACTTTCGGTTTCTAACAGGTTTAAATCTACAATCGGGTTTTCTTTTGGGTCCGATGATTTGAGTTGGACATGTCCTTTGCTTGTACCTAGATACAAGGATGTGACTATACGGATTCCGGTTATTTCGGGTCGCATTTCCCCTTCTAGATTATGCGAATAGGAGATATCGCGGTAATCTCCGTTTATAGCGTAAGAACACATCCACATCAACATATCGTCAGTTAATTTGGAATTTTGAGATGTGTATCGCAAAGCTACTTGTAATCTTGGCGATGCGATGTCTAAAGAATCTAGATCCTTCACTTCGGCATCAACAAAATTTTGAGGATGGTCTTGAAGGTTTTTTCCAACCCCGGCCAAATTTATTAGTGGCTTTATACCAATAGAATTTAAATGATTCGATGGACCTATGCCAGAAAGCATTAATATTTTAGGATTTGCCAAACTTCCTGCTGAGAGGATCACATTTTCTGCTTCTACTGTGAACTCTTCACCTCCGCTTTCTACTTCTACGCCAGAAATTTTATTCTTATCTAATATTAATTTCGATACTGTGCAATTTGGCCGTAAAGTGAAATTCATACGATGTCTTGACTCAGTTAGGTAGCCTAGAGCAGTACTGATACGGATTCGATTGGGATTATTACATGGAAATGGGCCCACACCTGTGGCGTCTGGAAGGTTCATATCTGGTGATTCACGATAACCTTTTTCCAAACATGCTCTATAGAAACCTTCTTGCGGATCAGTCCATTCATCCTTGGAGAACCTTCTTGTAACGATAGGCCCTTCTTTTCCATGGAAGTCACCGGCAAAATCTAAATCAGTTTCTAGTTTTTGGAAAAAAGGCAGTACCTTTTGATAATTCCATTCAGTTAGCCCCATGTCAGACCACTGTTTAAAATCATGACTAAGGCCCCGAAGGAATATTTGCCCGTTTATAGCACTTGTTCCACCTGTTAATTTTCCTCTAGGAAGACGAATCATCCGAGTTTCCGTTTCGGTCAGATGGTTTACAGCGCCGGTATAGCCCCAATCATGGCTATCGTCTACCACTAGATCAGTTCCGGTAGCGTAGCCATACTTGACATCATCCGGAAGATCAATGAACTTCGGATAGTCGGGTCCACCCTCTAAAAGCATGACAGATGCTTGGGGGTTTTCCGAAAGGCGAGTTGCCACTATTGCTCCTGCGGAACCCGCGCCAATTACGAGATAATCGTATTTCATTAGATAAAAAGCCTCATAACTATAGTGGGAAGTTAAATAAATCTAGGTTATCAGGAATCTAGATTCGTATCCTGTATCCTTTCATAATCATGGAAAACAAATAACTAAATTTAGGTTGTAAGAGGCTCGTAGTGCAAGTTGGACTCTTTGGTGGAACTTTTGATCCTATTCACAATGGTCATATTCAAGCCCTAAAAGCCGCCTATAGGATTCTAAGTTTAGACGGGATTGTTTTGGTTCCGGCGGGAGACCCTTATTTGAAAAGATCCAGGTTAATCGCATCTTCTGAGGACAGATATAACATGGCGACTTTAGCTGTAAAGAAAATTCCTTTTGTCGAAGTCTCAGACATTGAAATGACACGGTCCGGTCCATCGTACACGATAGATACCGTGAAAAAATTGAAAGAAGAGGGATATGAAATTACAGTACTTCTCGGGGTGGATTCGATAATTGAAATGGATAAATGGGATGATCCCTATTCCCTTCACTATGAATGTGAGGTTGTCGGTTTATCTCGTCCAGGGTTTCAAGGGGATAAATCCCAACCATTTATGGCTAGGCAGAAACAATTTTCATTAAGAACGATCGAAGTAAATTCCCCTTCGATATCATCTAGTGAGGTTAGAGACCTAATTCTAAGAGGTTTAGATGTCGGAGAATTAGTCCCTAAATCAGTCAATGAATACATTCGTAAGAAAAAACTATATCATTTGTAGACATAAATATTTTCCGTGGGTAATCCAATTAAAGAAATGAGTGACATTGAAAGACTATTAGAAGTAGCCATTGAGAGGAAAGCCCTCCAATTTGGTGAATTTGAACTCTCATCTGGGGGAACCACAAATTATTATTTTGATGGTCGCCTTTTAACTTTAAATTCCGAAGGGGCCTATCTTACAGCCAAGTGCTTTTTGCCCATCATATACCAGTGTAATGCTGAGGTTTTAGCTGGACCAACTCTGGGAGCGGATCCGATTGTCTCGGCTGTTAGCACACTGAGCTATGTTGAAGGAAAACCTGTTTCCGCTCTAATTGTGAGAAAGGAAAAAAAGTCTCATGGAAGAGGTAGAAACATCGAAGGATATTTTTACAAAGGGCAAAGGGTTGCGGTTGTTGATGATACGTGTACAACAGGCGGGAGCTTATTTCATGCCATCGAATCAGTAGAAGATGAGGGATGTGAGGTTGTTAAGGTTCTATCCATCATGGATAGAATGGCTGGAGGCAGCGAAGAACTTGAACGTAGAGGATATGAGTTTCAAAGTCTATTTGTTGCCAATGATAAGGGTGAAATATACATTAATCCTACTATGACTCACTAGAAACACATAGATGGATTTTTTCTCAAGGCGAATTAAAGATAAACCCTCTTATAGGTGGTGGGTTTATGGCGCCGTTGCAATCGGTACTTTTATTTCCATTGTGGAACAGTCTGCTACAGCGATAGTAGTTCCCAGCATCGCGGAACATTTTGGTGCAGATATTCCCACTGCACAGTGGATGGCGATTGCGTACATGTTAAGCGTGAGCGCTTTGATGATGCCTGCGGGCGCTATTGCCGATTCGATAGGGAGAAAAAAAATTTGGGTGTGGGGTTTATTGGTTTTTGCATTTGCTACGGCCCTTACGGGGCTCTCTCAAGAATTCTGGATGGTTTTAGTAGGTAAAGTTTTCATGGGTGTTGGGGCTTCAGCTCTGCAAGCAAATGGTATGGCAATGATTGCACGATCCTTTCCAGATGAAGAGAGAGGTAAAGCGCTCGGTTTACATATGACCATCGTAGGGTTGGGGGCGATTGGAGGTCCCGTTATTGGTGGGGGTATTGAGAGCTATATGGGGTGGAGGGCCATCTTCGTTTTTATAGCCGCGTTTAGTATTCTTGCGTTGTGTATTGCCGCATTGGTCTTAGAGCCGGATCCAAAGAAGGGTTCCACGAAACGAGATTCCATCAAGGATTTTGACTGGAACGGGACCTTTCTTTCAGCTTCTTTTCTTCTTTCTCTAATGCTGGTAATAACGTTCATTAACAAACTATCTTTTTTCTCTACTTATATTATTATTGGAACCGGGCTCTCTGTTTTGCTTTTAATAGCGTTTCTCTATAGAGAAAAAACCGCACAGAACCCGATGTTGCCTCTCGGTTTGTTTAAGTCATTTCCATTTTCGTTAGGATCGGCATCTAGGTTTTTATCCTTTACGGCTGGTTCCAGTTCGTTTTTCCTATTGCCATTCTTTCTGGTATCAGGTCTTGGGCTGACAACTGCTTCCGCAGCACTATATTTACTACCGGGTTCAATTACATTAGCCATTTTTGGCCCAATTAGCGGTCGATTTGCTGACCGAATTGGAACAACTGGCCCATCAGTTGTAGGAATGCTTTTATGTTCCTTGGCAATGTATTTGTTTTCTAACGTGAGCTTGAATTCTCCGTTGCTGTTGGTAGGAATAGCTTCTGGTTTGTCAGGTATGGGCATGAGCATTTTTATGGCACCGAACACAAGCTCAATTATGGGAAGTGCCGGCAGGCAACACTATGGAATTGTGTCGGCATTTTTAAACTTAACTAGAAATGGAGCCCATATAGTAGGGATAGCCATACCGACTGCTATAGTGGTGTCAGTCATGGCTGGACTGGGGTACGAGGCAGATCTGTCTGACACTGAGAAACTTAAGGATCTTGGTTTACGTACCGCTTATGCGTCTGCAATGGCCAGAGCATTTCAACTTTCTACCGTACTTATGGTTTTTACAGTGTTATTAGTTATACTCGGTGGTATTCGTGGCAGATTTGGAAATCAGTCTATTAGACCCGAGTCTGAAATTGGCTAAACAGGAAAAACAATGAGGTTAATTCTAATCAGGCATGCACAATCTTTAGCGAACGCCCAGGGTCGCTGGCAGGGGACTATGGATTTCGATCTTTCCAATGATGGTTTAAATCAAAGCCAAAGACTACACGAGAGGTTTATCAAAGATGCATTGCATCCTTCTCATGTTTATTCAAGTCCATTAACCAGATCTTATAAAACCGCTGAGATATCTTTTCCGCAAAGAACCATTCATAAAATCCCCGATCTTAGAGAAAATGATGTTGGTGTGTTTTCAGGAAAGACATCTGAAGAATTATCCTCTGAGTTTGCCGCCATTTATAAGGAATTTCGGAGATCTAGAAATTTTGATTTAGTCCCAGAGGCAGAGACACGATATCAAATACGCCGTAGAGCAGAGAGAGCCGTGGATTTTTTAATTAAAGGGCATAATTCACAGGATTTCGTCATTGGTTATTCCCACAGTGGATTTCTAGTTTATTTAATTTCAGTAATCCTGGGAACGAATCGTGTTTGGAATCTCCGAATAGCAAATACGGCTATTTTTGATTTCGAGATTGATTCCGATAACTGGGATGCCACCAATTCTATGACTTCTGGGCACCACCACTTTCAGATAAATAAGTTTGGAGACGACGATCATTTAAGGTAAAAGTCTCGTTGCGCTAATTTAGATGAGGATCCTCATTAAATCTTAGAACACGCCAGGAGGTAGGATTGAATCGCTCTCTTGTAGAATCTGACCATTTAGTTATTAGTAATTGAAATTCAAAGATGGCGGTGTTCTTTGTCATTATCCCCCATAGTTTGGGAGATTCGAATATACAGCTTATAGTGTGTTGAATGATTCCAGCATGGCAGAACATAACAACAACGTCATCATCCGAGTGGTGAGTTAGTACCAATTCCAATATTCGATTGCCTCGGTCTCTTCGGTCATTTTCTTGTTCTGATTCTTCTACAAACGACCAATCTCTGCTGCCTTTAAAATTCCTTGCCTGTTCTGGGTATTTTGATTCGATTTCTTCCCAAGTGAGCCCTTCAAATATTCCAGCGCCGGTTTCCTTTAGATCTTCTAGGGTAATGAAAGGTAGGTTCCAGTGGTGTCCTGCAAGATGTGCCGTGTCTTTTGCTCTTTTTTGTGGACTAACATAAACATGGGTTGGGGTGAAATTTTCTTTTCTGAACCAATCGCCTAATTTTTGGGCCTGAGCTTTTCCAGATGCGGTGAGGTTAGTAATGTCAAGGTCTTTGGAACCTGACCATCTGTTAAGTAAATTGGCTTCTGTTTCACCGTGTCTAATTAAAATAAGTCTCATACGTATAACCTTGAGATATGCTAAAAGCCATTGAATTCAAGTGGATAGACTAATTTAGGAGGTTGTTTTTGATCGCTAAGATATCACTTCGAAGTTTATTATCTGCGTCAATTAAGGAAGCGACTTTTCCATGCCCGTGCATCACAGTTGAATGATCCCTTCCGCCTAGTATTTTTCCTATGGCAGATAAACTCAAAGAGGTTTCTTCCCTGAGAAGGAACATTGCGATTTGCCTAGGCACCAAATAGGGTTTTCCTCTTCGGCGGCCAATTATTTCCTCAGAGGGGATTCCAAAATAATTTGAAACTTCTGAAATAATGAGGGTGTCGGGAATGATTTTTCGGTTGGTGGTCTCGGCCTCGCCAACCATTTCTTTCACTGATTCCAGCGTGATAAGTTCATCTCGGAATTGAGCCAAAGCAACGACTCGATTAAGTAGACCTTCCAGATCCCTGATGTTTGATTGGATTCTGTTGCCTAACAGCTCTATGACGTCCCCTGGAATTCTATATCCTTGCTGGAGAGCCTTTCCTTTGAGTATGGCCATTCTGGTTTCCAATTGGGGTATCTGAATGTCTGTTACTAGTCCTCCGCTTAGTCTCGAGGTAATACGAGACTCTAAGGTTTTTAGTTCACCAATGGACCTATCACTAGCTACAACTATTTGTTTGTTTTCTACATGGAGCGAGTTGAAGGTATGGAAGAATCCCTCCTGCGTTTGTTCTTTTCCGATGAGGAATTGGATATCGTCAATTAACAAGACATCGACGTTTCTATATTTATTTCGGAATTCCTCCGTTTTGCCATTTTGAATTGCTTTAACATAGTGGTTGGTAAATTCTTCAGAGGTCACGTAAAGATTGATTAAACCACGGCGTGTTGTTTCATGCCCGATCGCTTGCAACAGATGTGTTTTTCCTAATCCAACGGGAGAATGTATAACCAAAGGGTTGAAAATTGTTCCTGGATTTTCAGATACAGCCTTTGCACCCGCATAAGCAAGTTGGTTGGAATTCCCGACTATGAAGTTATCAAACGTGTATTTTGAATTGAAGTTATTAGAGCCTACATGTAAGCCAGATACAGCTTCTGAAACCGTTTCCTTGTATGGGCTATCTTCCGCCGCTATGTATTTAGTGAAGTGGTCTGGGCTATCATCTGGGGTTGTAGCTGTGTTTTCTTTTTGCAGTTGAGAATTTACGGTTTTAGACTTCACTATGAATTTGATTTTGATTTGAGAATCTGTCAAAGAACTTAGTTCTTGTTCAAGCATATCTAACATACGGTCTTCTAAATATTGAGCAGCAAAAGCATTTTGGGTTTCTACAATTAGTTCACCTGCGGCAATCGTAATTCCAGCAGTATTTCGAAGCCACGTGTCGTAGCTGGGTTTTGGAATGCTGAGCTCAACTCTACCCAAAACCGATTCCCATATTTTGTTAGCTTTTAAAGTAATATCTTCGTCCATAAATTTTTGCACAAAACCGCCTACAGTGTTAAAGCCCCTTTTTTCAAAGGGCAGACCTGGAGATTTCCGACTCGCCAACACTTTGCCTACCCATACCTGAAGCGGTGTCTATATTCGATTTTTATCGAAGCCTTTAGGTATCACCCCGGAAAATTTCTTGGAGAGGATTTTCTTAATAATTCAATAACTTTTTTGATCTCTCCGTCACTCCTGAAAATCAATCAAAATTGATCATCGTTTACGATATATGTTGTACACCCCATATTTACTAATGTGCAAGGGGGGAGACAGTGAATTTCAACGTCAATTTGTTTCCAGCCATTAAAGGCCCAAATTATCGTTCATGAAACACAATTCATGGGTTAGTAACGATTTGGTCTGATTAAATCAGCTATACTAATTTTTCTTAGAATAAGACTGAATTGAGCTAAAGATTTTACTGGTTTCAAGGCATATTTCCTAAGGAGTTCAGAATTAAATGAAGCTGTTGTTCTCCGGGAGCTGGGCAGACTGAGAAGTTGAATGCAGTTAGGTATGGCGTCGTCGTTGCTAAGGTATGACGGCGTTGTTGCTGACTGATTTAAAGGTCAAATGGTTGGTTAGAAGCCATTGTCTGCCCAGCGGAGATATTTCTTACTGGTTCATCTATTTCAATTTCGCATTAATTAGCTATTAATTAGCTTTTCTACCTCGGGAACTTCCTTGTCACCTAGTATCCTAAATACCTTTGAAGTAGGATCTTCTGCCGCAACCCCCTGAACAGCCTTTCTGCCATTTTTCAGGGTAACTATTTTGGGTTCAGAAATTTCTACTGTTTTCCTTAATTTCACACTGTAGGCTGTTAACTTCATTTCATTTCCTCCTTAAGGATGTGTTTTAGGTTGCCCGTGATTAAATTTACTTTTGATTCTTAAAACTCGTATAAAACTTATTAATTAACCTGAATGGTTTTTCCTAAATCTGACTAAAACCGAACCTGATATAATGCCCTTAGTACGGGTGCTGGACAGGCTATATAGTTAGCTGGACAGGCTATATAGTTAGTATGTGGTGCTTATGGAAGCAATTGCCTGCCCAGCGGAGTCTAATAGTTATATCTGATCTTTATTTCAATCCTTCACTAATTAATTCTGAAAGCTGTGTCATCATTTGAAGATACGATTCTCCTTCTTGAATGTACTCAACTTGTAACCCTGTTATAACTTCAACATTTGCATCTTTCGCTATTTGTATTGTTACTTTTTCATGCACTCCGCTCTCCATAAAAATGCCTTTAACTTGCTCATGTTTGAGGTCGTCGACTAGTTTCGCAATGGCGGCCGCACTTGGTCCGGACTCAGTACTCATTGAAGGAATCACCGCCCCTATGAGCTCAAAGCCATATTTGTCTCCAAGGTAGCCTAGAGCTTCGTGAGAAGTTACTAATTTGCGGTCTTTTTCAGGAATTTGTTCAAACTCCAAAGCCATCTGGTTATCAAGGTTAGAAAGTTGAACTTTGTAAGCGGTAGCATTTTCCTGGTAGAAGGCAGCCGAATCAGGGTCAACACGGGAAAGTTGGGCTGCTATTTCATCGACGGCAATAGACACACGAGCTGGATCTAACCAGAAATGCGGATCATGGGTTCCGTGGTCGTGGCCCTCATGTTCGTCGTGTTCGTCGTGTTCGTCGTGTTTGTCATGCTCGTCATGTTCGTCGTGTTCGTCGTGTTTGTCATGCTCGTCGTGTTCGTCATGTTCGTCGTGTTCGTCATGCTCTTTGTCTTCGTCATGTTCGTCGTGTTCGTCATGCCCTTTGTATTCAATTGGATTGACGAGGGGGCCCAAAGGTATATGTGTGGCATCTGGATTCAATGAATTTTCAAGAAGAGATCGGATGTTGCTCCCTTCTAGAGTTAACCCAATTGAAAAAACTAATTTTGACTTACCTAATTCAGCTACCTGCTTTGGGGTAGGTTGATATGTATGTGGATCTTTACCTATAGGAGCTAGACTTTCAACAACAACTCGGTCGCCTCCTATAGTTCTGACCCAGTCACCAACTATGCTAGTTGATACGAAGACTGGGAAATCAATCTTCTTGTCTGTTCTTTCTTCTACAGCAACTGCTGCATTGGAATCTACGAGTGATTCTGGTGAAGGTGAACCCTCTTCATCTGTATTGCAACCCACGCTTACGTAGGCCGACGCTAAAAACATAAAAACAGTGGCAAGAAAAAGCGCTGAGGATCTTTTATACTGCGACTCTGATGCATTAAGCATAGGAACTCTCCAAATTTTACATTCAACTATTGCGACATAGTGTCATTAAGTGCTTATATTCTAGTCAATAGTGATATTCAGTGTCAACTCAGATCGTGTCAGAATATATTTTCAAAATCTTAGGATAATTTTAAGATAGTGCGATATTCTTAAAAGAATTGGAAGTTGAAGTTAAGGACAAAATTTGAGAGAAATGAAATATCAATTACCTGAAACAGAATCAGGTAAAAATGCGTGGCAGTTAGCTAGAGAAATATCCCTTTCAGCGGGAGAAATACTACTTGATTGGTGGCCAAAGACCAAGGAGATATCTGATAACGGGCAAAACAATATAGTCACAAATGTAGATCGAGAATGTGAAGCCCACATCAGGGCTGAAATAGCCGCCCATTTTCCCGAGCATGGCATTTTTGGGGAGGAAGAAAAGGGTGATGATCCAACAACAGGATGGACATGGATTATTGATCCTATAGATGGTACCCAAAATTATGCCTGGGGAATTCCTTGTTTCTCTACTGTAATCGCCGTTGCAAAAGATGGGGAAGTTGTAATGGGGGTTAATTTTGACCCAATTAACAAGGAAATGTTCCACGCGGCTAGAGGACAAGGTGCTTTCCTCAACGAACAAAAGATTCAAGTTAGCGATGTACCACAGTTTGAAGATGTGATAATGGTTACAGACCCCGCATATGGTCCTGCTTCCGGTACCATTGACACATTGCAGATGTTGAGAAAAATCTGGCCTTCGCTAAAGACCGCCAGAATGATTGGGTCATCTGCTTTGTCGATATCTTACGTAGCGGCTGGAAGGATGGATATTTTCGTTCATCATCGGCTCCAGCCCTATGATCAAGCAGCGGGAATGATATTGATTGAAGAAGCAGGCGGATTAATAACGGATAGACATGGGAATAGGGCCGAACTTTATTCTGATGGGTTGATAGCTGCCTCCTCAACAATCCACCAAGGGTTCATGGAAAAAACTAAGCACCTGCGATGGAGAGAAGCCTCAAGTAGAGCTTTTAACCCTAGGGAGAGGTAAATGTGAAAATAAACAGGGCCGCCAGCTTGTTATTGATGACACTATTGTTATTTACCGCTTGTAGTACAGGGGGCGATAATGATCAATTGAAGGTTGTTGTTGATCTTAACCCAACTCCAGAAGCATTGGAAAAGTCATCCAAAGAGGTAAAAACAGAGGATAAATCTCAGGTTTTGTCTGGTACGGCTGAGCCGCTAAGCACTAGGGAGGGTGAAGATGTAGCCCAACCATCTGTGATCATCCCCACTGAAATCCCATCTGTACCTATCGCAGATTTAATATCAGTTTCACAGGATGAGGATGTTATGACTACTGTAGAAGCTGTTCGTGCATTAGGGCCTTCGGTGGTTCAAATATCGGCTGATACAGCCGCCATTAGTTTGTATAATCAAATTATTCCTCAAACTGGCGTCGGGTCAGGCATAATAATTGATAAATCGGGTAACATACTTACCAATAATCACGTGGTGGAAGGTGCAGACCTTATCACTGTTACTCTAAATGATGGTCGTTCCTATCCTGCAACCTTAGTTGGAAGTGACAACATCACTGATTTAGCTGTTATTAAGATATCTGCAGCCAAATTGGTCCCGGCAAAAATTGGACGATCCGCCGATCTGCAAGTTGGAGAGGATGTGATTGCTGTTGGCCATGCTCTTGGATTAAAAGGAGGTCCTACTGTGAGTAAAGGTGTAGTTAGTGCTTTGGAGCGCACCATACAAACTGATGCACAAAGGGCTATGGTAGATCTCATACAAACTGATGCTTCTATTAACCCTGGTAATAGTGGGGGCCCACTGGCAAATAGCAAAGGAGAAGTTATAGGTATTAATACTGCGATTATCGATGACAGTAATGGTATCGGGTTTGCTATAAATATTGACGATGCTCATGTTGTTGTAGACCAGATACTCGCCTCAGGCACTGTTCTTCGTGGATTTTTGGGCATTACTCCATTTAATGTCACCGATTCTATAAGAGAGCAGATAAATTTACCTGTTGCGGATGGTGTCATTATTGCGAGTGTGGTCACTGGGTTCCCAGCTGAAAAGTCAGGGCTTCAGCGTGAGGATGTAATCGTAATGTTGAATGAGGTTTCTATAGAAAATGCAGGAGATCTTTCAAAGTTTCTTTTGGACAACCCCCCAGGATCTGAGGTCCAAGTTCGCTTCTATAGGAATGGAGAGCTTCAAACCGTGGTGATCGTTTTGGCTGACAAACCGGATTAGAAATTATGGTGCAAAATAGATGATATTTGCTCGGACTGGTTTCTGAGACTACTGCTCAACTCGGTATTGAATGATAATTGAAGAAAAACTTTACTAGGGGAACACCATCTGTCGAGTAAAATATGTTTTTTAAAATGATAAGCCTATTGAGCTTGCAGGTTTTATTTTTAAATACCGCCTGCTTCAGCGCAAATACAAACTTCATCTCTGATGAAGAACAAAGAGTAAATAATCTAAATGCTGTTCTTATGTGCCCGGTTTGTCCCGGAGAGTCTATTGACCAATCACAAAATGAAATAGCCATGAATATGAGAACGATCGTGAAAGATTTTGTAGAAGATGGAAGATCTGAGGATGAAATAAAAGATTATTTTGTCAAGAGGTACGGCCCTGTCATTTTATTGGAACCAGCGGGATCAGGAATAAGTTTATATGCTTGGATTATTCCACCAGTTGGTTTGGGTTTTGCATTTATTATTGTGGTAATAGCAGTAAATATGATGAGAAGACGACAGAATGTTACTGCTCTAGACAATGCCTACGGATTGAGTGAAGAATCTATTACAGAAGATGAGAAAGAAAGGTATTTTTCAGTGATAGATCGAATATCTAAAGAATGATTATGAGTTTAAATTCCCTGAATACGGTATTTTCTTGATGGTAGAACTCGGGCAAATTGCGCTTATTCTTTCTTTTATGGTCGCAGCATATTCTACTGTTGTGGGATTTGCCGGTGGCATGTTGAATGGCAGAGACCTTGCGGCTAGTGCCAGGTGGGGATTTTATTCTATATCTCCCTTGCTTTTGTTGGCCACCTCCTCCCTAATATATGCTTTTGTTACAAATGATTTTTCGGTTAAATATGTTGCTGAAAATAGCAATCTAGCGATGCCTAAGGCATATGCATGGGTTGCTTTTTATTCAGGGAATGCTGGCTCCCTTTTATACATTGCAGTTGCCTTCTCGATCATGGCGGGCATTGCAACAAGAATTGTAAATAGTAAGCTGCCGTACACATCTCCTTATGCTTTGGGGGTAATGAGCCTCGTTCTCCTGTTCTTTTTGGCAGTTATTTTGTTTTTGGCTAATCCTCTCGACCGGCACCAAATTCCTCTGGAAGATGGGCAAGGAATGAATCCCTTGTTGATTCATTTTGGTATGTTTATACACCCACCATTTCAAATGCTCGGTTTAATTTCAGTGGCATTACCGTTTTCCATTGCGATTGGGGCTTTATTGGCAGGGAGAGGGGGGCGTGATGAATGGGTTGACCAGGGCAGACTTTGGGGAATGCTCTCATGGTTATTGCTGACGACAGGATTGTTACTAGGCGCATGGTGGGCTTACACAATATTAGGTTGGGGTGGATATTGGGCATGGGACCCCGTTGAAAATTCTGCCTTGATGCCTTGGCTAGGGATGACAGCTTTTGTGCATTCGATAATGGTTCAAAAACGACGTGGAATGTTTCGCATGTGGAATATGGTCTTGATTATTGTGAGCTTTGCTATGGCCCAAATGGGAATGTTCATTAACCGAGGTGGACCGGTTCCTTCAGTGCATTCGTTTGCTGAATCTACTATGGGCTGGATTTTTCTGGCAGTTATGGCCGCCACATTGTTTATTTCTTTGTCCATTTTCATATTCAGATACGACACTTTGAGAAGCCGATCAGGATTGGATTCCATGATTTCAAGAGAATCTGCTTTTCTTGCTCAAAACGTGCTTTTTCTACTGATCGCTTTTATCACACTTTGGGGCACAATATTTCCAATATTTTCTGAGGCAGTAGATGACACTACTATGACCATTGGTCAACCATTTTTTAACAAAGTGAACGGCCCCTTGATGATTTTGTTGGTTCTCTTGATGGGTATTGGTCCTGTCCTCCCGTGGAGAAAAGCTGGATGGACTTCAGTAAACAAAATGTTGCGGGCACCTTTTGTGGTTGCCTGTGGGGTTCTCCTATTAAGCTTGATCAGTGGAATACACCAATATTGGGTTCTCATTTCGTTCGTGGTGTGTAGCGTACCAGTTACGACAGTGGTTCAAGAATTAGTAAGAGGAACTAGATCTAGGCACTCGCACGGGGAAAATTGGGGTCTTTCTTTTCTTTCTTTGTTAGGTGCAAACCGTCCCAGGTATGGAGGCTATATAGTCCATTTGAGTATAGTAATGCTTGCCATTGGTATAACGGCTTCCTCTTTTTATGACGTTCAAAAAGATGTTGTTATGAAACCAGGGGACTCCGAAGTTTTGGGCAAATATACTTTCACGTATATCGAGGTGTCAGAAAAATCATTTCCAGACAGAACGGAAGAAACAGCCAAATTCGAAGTTTGGTCGGGGGATAAATACATTGGCTATATGTATCCATATCGGGCTGTTTATCCTGAATTTCAAATAGCAGCCACGAGAGGCGCTATTCATAGTACGATTATTGAAGATTTTTATCTTGTCCCTTCAGAATTTATGGAGGATGGTCAGGCAGTGTTCCGGGTGTTAATAAACCCCTTGGTTTTATGGATGTGGGTATCTGGACCAGTGTTGGTATTAGGAACACTTGTTTCTATATCACCGAATAGTCGGAAGCATAAGAAAAGAGTAAGGCTACCTTCTGTAAATATAGATCAAAATCCGTTGGGAATGGCAAACTAAATGCTCGTATTAGCTGCAATCATCATAAGTGTGGTTCCCGCAATTTTGATTGCCTACCCGATAATTAAAAAGATCGCTTCCAATAAGTCAATTCCTGATGATGAATCTTCTCTTTATGCGGATTTAGAACGAAGGTGGGAGTCGGCTTTGGAAGGTCTTAGACATGCTGAATTGGAGATGTCAGTTGGTAATGTTGATGAATCGGATTATCTGTGGTTGAAACAGGTACACATGACTGAGGCGGCAATGGTACTTAAGGCCCTAGAAATTTCTGTAGAAGATGAAAAGTCTCTAATTGAGCAAATTTCAAAAGTAGCAGAGATTGTGTCACCTAACTCCTTTCCTGAAAGCGATCAGCAAAAGGATTTGAATTGACAATACGAATCTTGACCATAATTAGCCTTGTCTTAATTGTCTTTTTTCAAACGGATTATTTATTTGCCGAGGAAATTGAAATTGAAATTAAAGGCGAAATAGTAAACGCCACTCAAGGAGTTGGTGCTGGTGAAATGATTTCTGTAGCCTTGCATGTTAGCTCTTTAGATCATCCTCGAGAAACCCAACATACTTTTACTGATTCAAGTAGTAGGTTCCAATTTAAATCTGTGTTGTATAGTCCGGATAATTTGTATGGTTTGTCGACTGTGTATAAGGGTACAGTGTACGTAGGCGACATAGTTATTGAGTCAGGAGTAGCTAAATTCACCTCCTTGCCTGTTTACGACACATCCACCGACGACGATGTTATTTTTCTGTCCAAGGGATCTTTTTCTATCACTGGTATTGATAGTCTGAATCGAAAAATTTCTATCTTGGAGTTAGCAACGGTTTCTAATGATTCGAAATTAACCTACGTACAAGGTGCAGGCCCTATGGACCTAATAAGATTTGGTATACCTGAAGGAGCAACGAATTTTTCATTCGATACTTTAATTCCGGCTGCTGAGTATATCCAGGTAGACAAAGGATTTGCTCTTATTGCCTCTCTTCCGCCAGGGGATCATGAAATAATGTACAGCTATGATATTCCATATACCGACTCCCAATTCGAGATGCTCAAAACGTGGAGATATGGTGTTAAAAGTGCCAGTATTTTATTTCCTCAAGGCATGATTGATATAAATACTGATTTTGAGACCATGAGCCAAGATATCATCGGTGAAAAGATATACACAATTTTAGAATCAAAAAATTTAGAAAGAGGTGCCAAAACCTCAATATTATTGACCGATTTACCTACTCCAGCATTTCGGGATCTAATATCCAATGAATTTAGACAAATCCAGTATGAATATACTGGCCCCGTAGGATTGCTGCTGGTATTGGTAGGTATTGGAAGTGTAGGTATTTATAGCACTGTTCGGCTAAGAAATCGTAGAGCGTCGTGGCTTGCAGGCTCTAGTGAAGCGCAAGTTATTTTTGATCAAATAACTGAATTAGACAATCTTCATAGTGAGAATAAATGGAATAATCACCTTTATAGGGACCGAAGAGGTTATTTACTCAAAAGATTAGAGGCAATTTCCGATAAAACTGAGGTTGAATAGAACAGCTTTTCCAATAGAATTCGTGTATTGTTAGAATTGACTTACTTACTAAATAACTCAAACAAAATACTAAGAATTTAGAGATAGTTTAGAAGAACATGATTAGTACAATAATTCTTACTGGTTCTTGTCCGAGGTGTGGAACTGGCACTTTAACTAATGACGAGGATATGTTTGGCGTAAGGCTTTTTTGTGTGATGTGTGGGCATAATAGGGATTTGGGAAAATTGCCAGTAAAGGTAAAGAACATACGAGACTTGGTGTTGGCGGTTTTGGAGAGTGATCGAATTGCACTTCAAAAGCAGCGAGCTGCGACCTATCCTCCATCTGTGTACGGTTAGATTAGTCCAGTTACTTTTAGATCAAAGGCTTGTAGTACCGTCCGGAATTTATTTTTATAATTCGCCCGAATCCTGGTTTGGGAAAATGCCCGGATGCAATTAGAGCGTTTTCTCGCTCTATTAAATCCATCAAAGATTCACGAGTCATAGCGGATAATTTTTTATCTCGGTCAGGAGCTGGACTCCAAGAAGGTTGTTCTACTTGTGGGGGTACATGTGCTGCATCTCCTACAATTACTGCCATTTCTCCATCCGACTCTATAAGGAGACTAGTGTGTCCTGGTGTATGACCCGGTGTGGGGATTGTTGTTACCCCTTGTATTAACGAGATTGCACCTTCAAAAAGATATAAACATCCATTTGATAACAAAGGTTGAACCTGTTCCTTAATATATTGGAATGCGGGTTTATCTATCAAACGATTAAACATTTCCCAGTCAGATCTATTAACCATATACATAGCGTTGGGAAATGTCTGCCTCCAAACTCCATTTTCTTTGATCATGTTTGTTCCTACATGATCTAAATGTAGATGGGTTAGAAAAACTATATCTATATCACCTGGATTAAATTTCAATGCTTCCATTTCTGACAATAATGTTTCTCGGATTGGTTGTTCAATGTGATGGTCCAGTTTTCCAAGTCCAGTATCTACAAGTATGGTTTTGTCAGGCCCGCGAATCACAAAAGAACCAATATTCATTTCCAATTCGGGAAGTAAATAAGCGGGATAGGGCTTCCATGACTCCGTAGTTAATTCTGGAAAAAACGTGTCCCTCTGAAAAATCATATAGCCATCTGATATCGAATATATATCAAAATTTCCTATCTTAATTGAATTTACGGGCATTTTTAACCCACCTTTTGTTAAATTCCAGGATTACCGTATAGCTTGAGTATCAAGGTTGGACATGGTATTTATGATGAGAATCCTGATTGTATCAGTTGGGATCATAGTACAAATATTTTTGAACTTGAACAATCCAACAAAAATAGCATTAAGTCATCGTCTGGAACCAATCCTGCTTCCGTAAATGGGTTGATTATTTGTCATACTTTTTAGCGTAGATCCAACCACTTTTTTTAGCACCGAAATTCGATAAAAGAATCACTGGATTCAGAATAACTATTTTCCCAAATATGCAGAGTTCTCCATAATTTCAGACTAAGGGTAAATATACATGATCAAATTTGCTAGACAGTCGAACAGTACTACGATGAATACAATTGTTTCGTGATAACTGAATCAGACATGAATTTAGTAAAAGAATATTTAGCCAGCATGGTAACGAGGTACGATGTGCTTGCCAAGCAAGGTCATTTGCTCGAATGTCATTTCAGGGGGACAGGCTGAACGTAAGGTAAATTTGGTAGCACCGGCTTTGATGTAATCATCTAAAAGGTTGATAAGAATATCTGGTGGCCCAAAGGCCGCTACATCTTTGATATCAACATCTTCCCTCCGGACGATATTGTAATTTTTGGCTAACTTTTCCCCTTCTCTACGAGTATCGGCAAAGCAGAAATTTATCAAAGCACCGTAGTGGTCATCTTCAATGTGATTTTCAAATGTGATGGCTCGCTTTTTGATTTTAGGGATGCTTGCAGACACTTCTTCAGGAGTGGCATTGGAAACTAGCCAACCGTCGCCTATTTTTGCTGTTCTGTTGATAGCCGCTTCGCTTCTTCCTCCAAACCAAATTGGTGGCAAGTTTTCTTGAACCGGCTTCGGCTCAATGGAAACATTATTGAGAACGAAATTTTCTCCCTTGTATGTCACATTGTTACCTGACCAGAGGAGTCGCATAATTTCAACAGCTTCTTCTGTTCTGCTAACACGTGACTTTTTGTCTGAGCCACATGCTTCATAGTCATTTTCAGTTTCGGGTCCTAACCCGACAGCTGGCAAGGATCTTCCATTGGATATGAAATCTAATGTGGCAATCTCTTTTGCCAACACTGTTGGGTTTCTTAATGGTAATGCAATCACACTTGTACCAAATTTTAATTTTTTTGTTATTGCAGCTATATATGACATTGTCACTATAGGTTCTAAGGTGAACGTTTCCGAAATTATTCTATCGGTGAACCACAGTGAATCTATGTCTAATTTCTCCATTTTTGTGACATAATCCCCCAACTGAGTAGGATCTTCGCTAAGGAACGGCCAACCTGACATCGCCATCCCTATTCTGACCTTGTCATATTTTGTATTCATGTACCTTTATCCTTCATTAAACCCCTAAAATGTCGCAAAGTTCATAAAAGTTTCCTGTTGTGATGTCAGGAACGTAGTTTGACTCGTCGTAAGGTAAATCATACCGATTAACGTAGGCTCCCCTAAAACCGCTATGGCGCGCTCCTAATATATCGAAGGAATGCGCTGCAATCATCATTATCTGTTGTGGTTCTGAATTTAACTTCTTCATAGCAAACCTATACACAGACGGGTGGGGTTTAAATTGTCCTACAGTTTCCGCTGAAAGGATGTGATCGAACTCTATACATATTCTATTTTGCGCCAGATATTCAAGATAGTGTTGTTCACCATTGGAAAGTATTGCTAGTTTGTATTTCCCGGACAATCTGTTCAGTCCGGACACAGCATCGTCAAAAGGGATCAACATTTGATAGGCTTCCATAAAGTCGTCCATTTGAGCCTGGGTAAATGGAATTTTATGGCTTCTTAACGTGTACATTAGGGCCTTTTTCTTAACTGTTAAATAGCCACTGTGCCCTAGCATTAGCATATTATCTTGGTATTGTTCGATTCTTTGTCTTAGTCTCCAGTGAGTCCATATTTCCTTCCCTGTTATAGTCGCTGGGGCTCCACAATTCATTAACAAAAGATCCAAAGGAGGTACCAAGCTTCGTTCAAGGTCGAGAACGGTTCCAAAAATGTCGAAGGTAAGCGTAGTAACTGAATCTAAATTGTCCTTGAGCATCAATGGGATCTCCTCTAGGAATAGGTGTAAATATGTGTTTTAGCTGTCTATATGAGAATTTGGAATCATTGGTGAATATATATTAGCCTCAATGAAACAGAGCTTGAAAGTAAACCATAGTTATTGAAAAATCTTTGCCGGCTACAGAGAAAACCTACTTGGTGAGGCAATGGAATTTGATATATTCCTCATGTTTCTGATGACTTTTAAATTCGCCAGGATCGAACTAGGTTTTTGTCAGAAACTCCACCTCTGAAATCATTTCGCTATGTGGAAGCATATTTTTTGGTGAGAGAATCTTTAGGTCAAAATCAGTTCGGGTGTTTAACCAATATTTTAATCCCCAGAAGCTAACGACATTGTTTCTCCAATTCCTAAATCTGAAACCCTTTGAAGTATGTTCTCACGCCTAGTGCCTGTTAAGGGTGGATTTGGTAGTCGACCACTTCCGCAATCAATTCCCAACCTCTCTGTTAATACTGCTTTTGTTCCGCTATGAACTCCGGCCTCTCTCATTATTTCTGTGAAAGAAGAGGCTTTCTGTTGAGCATCCATAGCCCCTTGCAAATCTCCTTTTTGCCAACACTTCCAAATATTTACCCACAATTCAGGTGCCGCACATGGCGGGCCATCTATGCATCCAACAGCACCAATAGACAAAGCCGGAACCATGAGCATACTGCTGCCTATAAAGCAACTAAGGCCCATCTTCTCCCATTCTCTAACATTGGAAAAATTAATTGAGGAATGCTTTAAACCCGCCAATTGCGGAACTTGATCTTGGATTTTTTGCATTAGCTCAACTGTTATTTCGACACCTGTGGATTGCGGCAGGTTGTAAACGTAGAAAGGTAAGTCTGCTGCGGCTGCAACAGTTTTATAGTGTTCGACAATAGCCTCGTCTGTTTGTCCGTAGAAAAATGGTGGCACGCAGCAGATGGCCTCAGCTCCAACCTTTGCAGCGTGTGCTGCCAGGTTAGCAGCCCTTTCAGTGGTAGGGGCCCCTACGTGCATGATGTTGTTAATTCTCCCATTATTTTGATCTGAAGCTATCTCTGCAATACGCATATTTTCCTCGTCGGATAACAGGACACTTTCTCCGTTTCCGCCAGCTACCCAAAACCCACCAACTCCGGCTCGGATGTTAAATTCCATGACCTCTCTAAAAGCGGCTTCATTGAGTTTTCCATCAGGGGACATTGGTGTCACGATTGCAGGGAAGATACCTTCATAGGGCGTCATATTGGTTTCCTTCATTTGATGTTTAAGAGTCTTGTTGTTTTGCTAGGATTCTAGCATGTGTTTCAAAAGTTCGACTAGATCCCCCTCCTTTTTTGTAACAGTATGAAGGAGTATTTGGAAATGGTGAGTGATGGAAGTGATAAAGGTGGTTATTCAATGTTTGTTTCGCTCCATTGATATGTGTTGTGAATGGCAATTTGTATTGTGAATGGTAAACTTCGGTACCATGAGTTTGAGATACTGGAAATTATTTTCATGTAATGGAGTCAAGTACAGCTATTATGAATAATAAATTTATCGCGGTTGTGTTATTAATTGTATTAGCTGGCCTTGCCGTCACAGCCTGTGGAGGTGATCCTGGGGAGGGAAAACCGTCTCAAGAGGGCGCTGATAAAACAGGTGAATTTCATGGTTCGCCGATAGCCAGCAAAATACAAGAACTATCAGTTGATTTAGACAAAACGGACGGAACTTGTAAGGCTACTCCCGGTGACTTAATCTCACCTGTTGGGGTTAGCGTAAGGCTAAATGTCCAGATTGCTGGCGCATCTGAAGAAAGGGATATGAAATCTACTGAGGCAGCAGATGATAGAAACCAGGTTAAATATGAAATTTCTGGCATGACAATTAAGTCTGCAGGAGGTGCCTTGGAGACCGGGATGGCTTCAGTGGCCCTTTCTTTGCCCTCTGGATCGAAGAAGTCTTATGATTTCAGCATTGGTGCTCCAGGGGTTTTCGCTATTCTATGTGATGGAATCAAAGTGGGTACATTTACCGCCACAGAATGAAGCCTGCAATCCAGTTAAGATCAAGTCTCCATGGAGTCTGCGGAGGATTTTTCAGAGAGCTTAAGTTATAAGTTTATTTGCTCTTTGTATCTAGTGGAATAAATAGAATGCTGAGCATATGTGGCGATACCCTAAAATGCCCCACCCTGGTGCTGTATTGGTAACTTACTTTCGCGGAGAAGCCCTAAAACACTTTGCGGTAAACGTAGAAATATAGGTTATTTTAACAAGTAAAGATATTATTGTAGAAAGACGTATCGAGAACTTGATAAAAAAATAAGAAGGTTGATTGATGTTTCATATGGTTGATGAGCAGAATAGTCCTGCTTGGGCCAGAGTCTGTGATTTGATTTTTCAGGATAGGCGAGACGATCTCGCTTACTATCTTGAACAAGCGTCAGCCGAAGGGGCTTCAGTTTTAGAAATTGGATGTGCTACCGGAAGGATAACCGAATTTCTAGTGGCATGTGGTAAGGCAGTACACGCGGTAGACCCGTCACCTGAGATGCTTTCTATAGCGAGAAATAAGATAGGAAAAATATCTAATCCAAGCCAAGTTTCTTTTGGTGAATCAAGCATACCCGAATTGAATATTGGTTCTGACAGAAAATTTTCCTTGGTAGTTATTCCATCATCGGCCTTTATGTCTATTTGTTCATCAACGGAGCAACAAATTTTTCTCGATAATGTGAAACGGCACTTGAGCCTTGAAGGTACATTGATTATCGAAATGAAAGTACCAGATCCGAGCATTATTTTGGGGGACCCAGCGACTGTATACCATCTTGGGGATATTAATTATGAACAAGATGGAAGTAAATTAGTTCTCTATCAGCAAACAGACTATGATGATTTTGAACAAACTGGTGTTTGTAAAGTAATAGTGGAATTTGTGGACAGTGAGGGTATTGTCGGCCAAAAGGTGGTTCACGATCTTTCCTTTAGATACACTTTTCGATGGGAAATGTTTCATTTGTTACGCAACTGTGGATTTGAAATTGTGTCTCTTCTGGGTGATTTTCATGGTAATGCCTTTGACATGGAAAGTGATAGCATGATTTGGACAGCCAAGGCCAGAGTTTAACGACTAGCTGACAAAAGCAACAAAAGGAAGTTTATATATATATTGATAAATTCCTCGATAGCTGAAATATTTCGACCCAACACTGAGGAATGAGTGTGAGGATAGAAACAGTAATCCGCACCTTTAAAATACGAAGACGTAAGAATCCCATTATTGAGAAAGTTTTCCGCGGACGGCTTACGCTTAATTTACTTGAACTTATTTAGGTGCTATTTATCTTTCTCTCGGGAACCAATAACAGCCATACTCGTCTGCGCAGAGGGCACAGTGGGCTGTTCTGTGGCCAGGTTCTACTTCTCTAGTAATCAGTTCATTTTCTAAACATTGCGGATCTGGTTCTGGGCATAATGGTGAGTAACTGCAGCAAGATGGTGGGTTGATGGGAGATGGGACCTCTCCTTCAAGTAACATTTCCTCTTTTTGATCATCGGGATGATATGGGAGAGCGGCTCCAATAAGCGCTTGGGTGTATGGATGTGTAGGGTTATCAAATAACTGGTCTGTGGTCGCTTCTTCAACCAATTTACCCAGGTACATGACGCCCATTTTGTCACACATATATCTCACGGTGGCTAGATGGTGAGCGATTAAAAGGTAGGTAAGCCCATGTTCTTTCTGAAGATCCATCAATAGGTTCATTATTTGAGCTCTAATTGACACATCCAATGCTGAAACCGGCTCATCTAGCACGATCAATTTTGGGTTTAATGCCAACGACCTAGCAACACCAATCCTTTGTCTTTGACCACCTGAGAATTCATGTGGATACAAACCAGCTTGGTATTGTTGTAATCCCACTTCCTCCAAAATTTCCCCGACTTTAGTTTTTATCTCACTTTTCGTCATCGAGGTGTTCACTTGAAGAGGTTCTGCAATGATGCTTTCTACTTTCATTCTCGGGTTGAGGGAGGCCCAAGGGTCCTGAAACACAGCCTGCACGTTGGACTTGTAGTTTCTTTTTGCCTCTTTGCTAGCATTGATAGCGTCTTCACCGTTAAATAAAATTTCTCCGTCGGTGGGTTCTTCCAGCATAAGCACCATTTTGGCGGTTGTAGATTTTCCGCATCCAGATTCTCCGACCAATCCGTATGTAGTCCCAGGCTCAATGGTTAAGCTTATACCATCTACGGCCTTCAAAAATTCTTTTTTTCCTGTTATAGAACCAAACATTCCGCCGCCTACCGGGAAATGCTTTTTTAGGTTTTTGATCTCTAATAAAGATCCATTTTCACTCGTCATCTTAGTCCTCTTTTAGGTTTGAATTCAGAATTTATAGAGCTCTGGGAAACCACTTGCATCCGTGGGTATCGATGCAGGCCGCGCAATAGGCCACCCAATGTCCCGGAGATTCCTCTCTAAGAACGGGCTCTAAGGTTTCGCAATCTGGATTGAGATTTTCTTTGTCACAGAGGGGTTGGAAATTACAGCCCGAAGGTCTGTTTGTTACATTAGGAGGGTTACCAGGTATAGCATAGAGCCGCTCAACATTTTCTTCCATCTTTGGAACCGATTTGATTAATGCTTCAGTGTAGGGATGGAGGGGGTCATTAAAAATTTCTCTGACGTCACCCTGTTCCACTATTTTTCCAGCGTACATAACGGCAACCCGGTCGCACATTTTCGCGACTATCCCAAAGTCGTGGGTAATAAAAATAATTCCAACTCCGGTGTCTTCTTGCAAGTCTCTTAGGAGATTTAAGTATTGTGCTTGTATCGTTGCATCTAAGGAAGTGGTCGGCTCGTCAGCTATTAGCACCGACGGGTTGCATGATATGCCGATAGCACCCACAACACGTTGCCTCATTCCACCTGACAATTGATGTGGGAAGTCTTTCATTCTGGTATCTGGTGCTGGTATACGTACCTTTCTCAGCATATCAATGACAGTTTCCTTCAATCCAGGTCCTTTCAATCCTTCGTGGATTTTAAGTGCTTCCCCAACTTGGTCTTCGATGTCAAAAACAGGGTTCAATGCCGTCATTGGGTCCTGAAGGACCATGGCTATCTTGTCCCCTCGTACCTTGTTCATTTCGTTGTCATCTAGGTCAAGCAGATTTTCCCCTTCAAGGAGAATTTCCCCTCCTACTATATGGCCGGGGGGAGAGGGTACTAGTCTCATTACAGAACTCACAGTAACTGATTTTCCTGACCCCGATTCTCCAACAATTCCCAGGGTTTCCCCTTTTCTCAAATCGAAGCTAACCCCGTCTACCGCTTTCGTAATACCCCAACGCGTCACAAAATAAGTTTGAAGGTTTTTAACTTCCAGTACTACATCGCCTATGCGACTATCTGAAGCCATATTTGAACTCCTAATTGTTCTGGGCACTTGGTGCCTACGTTGGAATCGTATATTTTTGTGAGAGCCACGCCTAAATTTAGACAACCGTTCTCAAATTAAGTACCCGCCACTATAACTAATGGTGTAGGAAAAGGCAATAGATACACAGGCACAAATTCAAGGTCCTGAAAACCATTGTATTTTCTATGGGGTCTTTAAAAATCAGAGTTTTTATGATCGGGTGATGACGACTAAAAGTTAGGACTTTTTAACCAGTGGATATCGCCTTACCCAACTTTCACATTGCCGAATTTCTTTATTTCTGAAAGAGGGTTTCAATTCCAATCAAATTCTAAAAATAGCATACTATGCAGTAGTATCAAGAAAAATGATAATAAACATAATAACATTGCCTCTTGCAATGTTATTATGTTTCATTATAATTTCCGCTTGGTTTCTCCTTTATATGGATACTGTGGGTTTCGGTTGGGTTGTTTCTTATAGGAGTAACAGGCACATTCATTTATATGGATACTGTGGGTTTCGGTTGGGTTGTTTCTTATAGGAGTAACAGGCACATTCATTTGTGTTGGATGTAGTTTAAAAAAATAACTGAGCAATTTTCCCAGAATTTTTAATTTTTATTATGTTGAATAAAGTAGTTTTTTACTATTAAAGAGGAAGTAGGAATTTAAGAATGATTGATTATAGAGCTTGTTCAAAATGTCGTGGGGACATGCACACGCGTCAGGATACTTATGGAGTATTTAAAGAATGTATTCAATGCGGAATGATGCAGGACCTAGAACTAGAGAAAAATTCAAAAGCATTGGCAGAAACAGGCGCTCCTGAAAGTAAAAAGGGTGAAGCTGCCTGATTTTGTAGAGCGTCTGGGCTGAAATAGAAATAGTGTTTCGATCGGAAAACCAGGGAAATTTCTTGGTTGTTTTCTTTGAATTAGTGATAAGTTGCGTTGACTTTGTCTTCGTTAACATTGACTGCGCATTGTTATATTAATAAAATCAATGTTCTAGTATTAGTGTTGAAAATTACGCAAATCTTCAGGTGTGGCGTTGCCATACAGAGGGTATATGAAGATGTTGGGAGAAATAAATGACAACCACTCAAGGCCCTGCACCCCTTTCTATAGTTATTAGTGAAGAGGCCGCTCGCCATGTAAAAGAATTTGCTGCTGCTGAAGGAAATTCCGAAGCTGATATACGTGTTGGAGTAAAAGGCGGAGGCTGCTCAGGTCTAACTTATATTTTAGAAATAGTAAATGATGGTCCTAGAGAGACTGATAAAGTAATAGATGAAAATGGCGTCCGACTTTTTGTTGATAAGAAGTCTTATGTATTTTTGGCTGGTACGGTCCTCGAATACTCTGGTGGTTTGAATGGTAAAGGTTTTGTATTCAACAACCCCAACGCCAAAACAACGTGTGGCTGCGGGACTTCGTTTAGTGTGTAGGTAAGTTATTCCTTGACCGAAAAGCCTGTTTTTGTAGATCTAGTAGACTATTTCAGCAGGATAGATTTGTATGGGGAAGATTCCTTGGATCTTCTTGACAGACTGTCTACTAATAAACTCGAAGATCTAACTGAACCTTATACCGGTATGGGTTCGGTTTTGACTACAAACAAAGGCCGAATAATCGATCTGATTGGTGTGAACCGACTTCCTGATAGGGTTTTGGTAACTACGGCCAAGGAATCAAAGAAAAAAGTCATTGAGTGGATAGAGTTTTATACCATTATGGAGGATGTTTCAGTAAAGGATATTTCTGCTGAAACATGTCATTTTCGCTTGATAGGTGAAGGGTGGGATGATCTATTTCCAGAGATATCGGAACTTTTGGTGCGTGATTCTACGATTTGCGAAATTGAAGGCGAATCCGTAATTGGGATAAGAGAGGAAATGTCTAAGGTGCTATGTATAGATATTATAGGGCCTTTTACAGGACGTTCTAAAATTGGTGAGTTTTTAGCCAAAAAGTTCGAGCAAATTAATCTTGAAAAATTCAATCAACTTAGGTTGAAACTTGGTATTCCTGTATTTGGGTTTGAATTAACAGAAGATTTTAATCCACTTGAGGCAGGCTTAATTTCTCATATTAGTTTTAATAAAGGATGTTATGTTGGCCAGGAAGTTGTTGCTAGACTAAATACCTATGACAAAGTCCAGAGGAAACTTGTTAGACTGGAGTGGCAAGGAAATCTTGAGCAGAATCAAATTACATGTGACGGTAAGCCAATCGGCGTTATAACTTCGGTAGATAGTGGGATTGGGTTGGGGTTTGTCCGAAACACCTACGCCGAACTTGAGCGAGAGCTGGACTGCGGTGAAAGAAAGATTGTGGTTACAGAGATATTAGCTGAGTAATTATAATTCGGTAGTTGGTAAAGGAGCAGGAAGTGTAACACCTCCATCAACTATGATGACTTGGCCTCTTATCATTGCCGCATCCTCACTACACAAAAAGGCTGTAACCTTCGCAATGTCCTCTCCCGTTATAACTCTCCCTGATAAATTGTTTTTGACAGCTGATAGCATGTCTTTTTTGTTTGGGAAAGATTCCAAAGCGTCAGTTTGAACGTATCCACCTGAAACAGCATTAACATTGATGTCTTTTTCGGCTAATTCTACCGCCAGATACCTCGTGAGTGATTCAAGTGCTGCTTTAGATGTTCCCACTGATAGGTAATATGGGAGGACCTTTCTGGAACCTTCAGAAGTTATGTTCACTATGGATCCGCCGTTTGACATTAATTTAGCCGCTTCTATTGAGCACAACCATGGTGCTCTGGCATTTATGTTCATTGCCCAGTCCCAATGCTTTGGAGTTAATTCATCGACATTTCTTTGAACTCCAGAAGCCGCGTTATTTATCAAAACATCCATCGTGCCGAATTTTTCCGTGATTGACTGGAACATCTCTGATATCTGATCGGGTTCTGCTAGATGAGCTCGCAGTTTTAAACATTTAACACCCAGTTCTTCTATCTGCCGTTGGGTTTTTTCTGCTGCACTATGATTTCTGAAATAATTGAAGACGATGTCGTAGCCAAGACTACCAAATTCTATGGCTATAGATTTTCCTATGCCTCTTGAACCGCCTGTTATGAGTGCCACCTTATTTTGAGGATTAGCCATTGATAAATTTAGGCCTCGTTTACTAGATAGCCATTCCTCCGTCCACACTGATTATTTGTCCCGTTATATATTTTGCTTTTTCGCTGGCGAGGTATGCGACCATGTGAGCAATATCGTCTACCTCACCAAAACGAGCCATAGGTATCCAAGTCATAATCGTGTCTTTTTGCTTGTCTGATAGAACATCAACAGTATCGGTGTGTATGTAGCCTGGCGTTATGGTATTGACAGTTATATTTCTAGTGGCAACTTCCTTGGCAAGAGCGAAAGTGAAACCGTTTATTGCTGCTTTTGACGCTGTGTAGTTGGTCTGACCTATGTTGCCCCGAAGGCCAACTACAGAACCAATGTTAATTATTCTTCCCCACCTGGACCTCACCATCGTTCGAAGTACGGCGCGAGTGCAGTAAAAGGTGCCATTCAAATTTGTATTTATCACTCGAGCCCAGGCTTCGTCTGACATTCTTAGTAGTAGACCGTCATCTATAATCCCGGCGTTATTCACGAGGATATCAATTTGCCCAAATTGCTCAGTGACATCATCCACCATCCTTGTTACTTGATCTAGGTTTCCAACATCTGCTTGACATGAAATGGAGTCTATTCCAAAGCTCTTAAGAAGCTTAACGGTGTCCTCGGCTTCCTGTTTGGAAGAGTTGTAATTTATTGCGACATTTACGCCTTCTTCAGCCAGTCTTACCGCTGCAGCTTTCCCAATTCCTTTTGCTGCTCCTGTAACCAACGCTACTTTGCCTTTCAGTTCAGTCACTTTCTCTCCCGTATGGTTGTTGATATTTTCAGTTAATCATCCACGGTCGACATTACGGTGGAAACTTCTTTGTTCATTTCTTGAATTAAATTTGTATCTACGCACATTTTAGCTAAACCTACCGCTCTTTCGATGGTGCCGGGCGAAGCACTGCCGTGTCCGATTATGCTGACTCCATCAACACCGAAAACTGGTCCTCCTCCTCTCGCATCTACCACGTTGTTGTTTTTGTAAAGATCTTGCATTAGAGCATCAAGGTGATCGTCTGGTAATTTTCCCTCCAATGCTGTTTTTAATTGACCAGCAAGACCTTTGCCCAGGCCTTCCACCAGTTTTAAAACTACATTACCAACAAATCCGTCACACACAACAACGTCCGCCTTTCCCGTTACTAAATCATTACCTTCAACATTTCCTATGAAATTCAAACCACTTTTTCTAAACAAGGCACTTGCCTCTTTTGCTTGTATGTTTCCTTTTCCGTCTTCACTTCCCACACTAAGCAAGCCCAATTTTGGATTTTCAACACCAACAAGCAATTTGCTAAAAACAGTTCCTAATACACCAAATCCCAATAGCTGGGAAGGTTTGCAGTCAAGATTCGAACCCAGATCAAGAATAGTTTGATTTGGAGCAGCGCCTATTATGGGCCCTCCAATGGCCGGTCTTTCTATTCCTTTAATGGTTCCTAATAGCACGACCGCCGCCGCCATTGTGCCTCCTGTGGATCCCATTGATATAACGGCATCTGCGGTTCCAGTTTTCACTAAATTAGTTGCCACTAAGATGGATGCTGTGGGTTTTTGTCTCAAGGCTAGAGCGGGAGCCTCATCATCTTCTATCTTTCCTTCTGAAGGGACAAAATGTATGGGTAGGTCCTTTGTATCGTGTTTTGTTAGTTCTTGCTCAACCGGTTCTTTATCTCCAACGATAAAAATCTCCGCTAATCCCGTTTTGGCTGCTAGAATAGCGCCTTCTACAGGTACAGCTGGTGCATTGTCGCCACCCATTGCGTCAATGGATACCTTTAATAGTTCTGTGTTAGGCAAAGTTAGACTCCTAATTTATGGTGCAATTATGGACTTTTAAATGTCACCGATGTTTCACCAGAGATTATGGTGTCCCCATCTTGCCGGATTATTTGGACTGAACAGGTGATTTTAGTTTTTGCCCCTATCTGTTCAGATTTTTTGATACTACCTGAAGTTTGAATTTCGTCCTCCGGGTATACAGGGGATTTAAATCTCATTTTCATTCTACCTGTTTTGTACCAAGCTTCAGCAAAATTTTCGACCATCAACTCAGAGATCGTCGCGGCGACCATCATCCCATGACCAATATTTCTGCCAAACTGAGAATTTTTGGCGAATTCCCTATCAATATGAATTGGATTGTAGTCACCGGAAGCATCCGCATACATAAGAATTTGTTGCATCGTTATAAGTTTCTTGATAGGCACCAAATCGTCGCCAACTTGCAAATTTTTCATTCGATTTTATTTTCCGCAGGTAACATTATGGTACTTTTGCCTACCATTACTTCATCACTTGAAGATCTCAAAACTGAGAGGTCTACAGCTAGGAATCTCCAATCTCCCCTAACATTATTAGAAGCTACTGAGGCGACACACCTTAAATCTTCTCCGACTTCAACAGATTTCTTGAATTCCATTTCTTGTCCGACATGTAATGTTCCACCCGGAATTTGCAGATCATTAACAACTCCCCTTAAGCTTAAGGCCGCTATTGACATTGGAGGCGCCAATTCTATTCCTGAATCATTAAATAGACGATCTGAGTCATCTTGTACAGATTTCAAATATAGTTCAATCTCTTTTTGGGTAAGAGTATATTTTTGGTCGGATATTATGTTTCCGATTTCTAGAAGAGAATAATTGACTGGCAATAGTCGCTCTCAAATATTTGAATTAATTTCATATTGAACTTGATAAAATAATGGACAACTTTTCAATCATGAAGTCCCCAGAGCAATTATATAGGTACCCACGCAATATATGTTTGTTTTTATGATAAATGCAATTCCCAGCTTTATTGTAAGGATCTGTGATTTTGTAGAAACTAACAAATCTAATTCAAAATATGGATGAATTTGATTGAATCAAATAGAATTCAAGCTAGTTACTTTGGGAGTTTAATTATTTGATCGATATAGAACTAGTTAGGGAAAACCCTGAATTTATCACCCAATCGTTTAAACGGAGAGGCAAAGATTTTCCCTTAAACGAAATAATCGATTTGGACCAGAAAAGAAGAGCGGCCATAATTGAAATTGATTCTTTGAGAGCTAGGCGCAATTCGGTTTCCAAATCTCTAGGTACATCCAAAGAAAAACCACCTACACTAATAAGTGAGATGCGGGAGGTTGGAACCAAGATCAAGAATTTGGAAAGGGAAGAAAAAGCAATAAGCGATAAGTTGAATCAGATTATGCTTGATGTTCCCAATATTCCGAGTGAATCCACTCCTGATGGCGACGATGAAAATAATAATATATTTGTCCGAACCGTAGGTGCCTTGCCAAAATTTAATTTCGATCCAAAACCTCATTGGGAAATAGGTGAAAATCTAGGAATAATTGATTTTCAGAGGGGCGTCAAATTAGCTCAGGCTAGGTTTTATTTACTAAGGGGTAAAGGAGCACGTCTACAGAGGGCTCTAATATCTTGGATGCTAGATTTACATACAGAAAAGCACGGGTATAGTGAGCTATATCTTCCTTACATGGTGAATAGAGAAACCGTGACTGCCTCTAGCCATCTTCCCCACTTTGAAGAAAACATGTATCACGATGAGGAAGATGACTTGTTTTTGGTACCTACCGCTGAAGCACCTGTGACAGGTATGTTTAGGGATGAGATTTTGGAAGGAGAGAATTTACCATTAAAATTTGTGTCCCACACACCTTGTTGGAGAAGGGAGAAATTTTCAGCTGGTAGGGATACCCGCGGAATAAAAAGGGTTCATCAATTTGACAAGGTTGAAATGTACAAATTTGTGGAACCTGACCGTTCTTTTGAAGAATTAGAGTTGTTGTTAAATGATGCAGAAAATGTTTGTGTTGCCTTAGGTATTCCACATAGAGTTTTGGAATTATGTACAGGTGATTTAGGATTCGCAGCGGCTAAAAGTTATGACGTTGAGATGTGGGGAGCAGGAACTCAAGAATGGTTGGAAGTATCAAGCTGTTCAAATTGTACTGATTTCCAATCCAGGAGGGCCGCGATAAGATATAGAGCGTCCAATGAATCCAAACCAAAGTTACTGCACACTTTGAACGGATCTGGATTAGCCGTGCCTAGGGTAATGATAGCTATACTTGAAAATTATCAGAAGGAAGACGGCTCTGTGGAAGTCCCTGATGTTCTTAAATCCTACGCAGGATTCGATCGTATAACTATTTGATTACGGGATGTATTTATAGAATTAAGGAGAAATAAGAATGTATGTAACGCGACAAAGCGATGTTAATCCTGAAGAAGCTGGTGATGCCCCCCTTTTTTATGGTGGCAGGGTAACCAGACAACCTCTCGTAGGACGGACCGATCAGGAAGACTACAATTTTGGCATTGTGTCTTTCTATGATGGAGCAAAGAATCATTTCCACACACATACAAGTGACCAAATCTTGTTTGCGACCAAAGGATTAGGGATAGTAGCATCTGAGGAAGGGGAGATTGAAATGGAGGTAGGAGATACCGCGTTTATACCGGCTGGTGAAAAACATTGGCATGGCGCAGTTGATGGTCATGATTTTTCTCACATTTCACTTACGCGCCCAAATAGTGTCACTGAGATGTTTAAACCTGAGTCATAGAGGGACATTAATTAAATAAATATCGACTACCAACACTATTTTGTATCATGGATGCCCCGTGTTCTTCGATGAGTGTTAAAACGGCTTGCTGGCCAGTGCAGTGTGCAGGTACCAACCAGTCTGGATTCAGGAATTTTATATCCCTTACTGTGTTTCGAATTATTGCAGGATCTAATCCGTCTGGTAGGTGAAAGCCGCCAATGATGGCGTGAATTTTGTTTTCCCCTGTCAATTTTTTTGCATAATTGCAAATGTTCACTATCCCTGCGTGTCCACATCCAGTGATTATAACGAGGCCTTTTCCTCGGATATTGGCCACCAAAGCTTGATCATCTAGGGTTAAAGAATCTGGTTGCCAGGAATCCTCTTTAAACACCTCCTGTCCCTGCATACCCATTTCATAAGATGTGGTTCTATCAACCTCCCCTGTCACCAATAACGAGTTGTTAAAAAGAAAAGAAGGAAAAGGTGATTCCTCTACGACTTCTATTCCACCTTTGCGCAAAGCGAATTTGTCGAGCGATGGGAGAATCCTAGGCTCTTTACCGGGCAGCACAATCCTTCGCCTATTCCAGAATTCAGGATGAATAATCATTGGCGTATTATTACCTCCTAAGTCTTCAAGAATTCCGTCTATTCCTAGAGTATGGTCGAAATGACCGTGACTAAAGACGATGGCTTCCGCATCTTTAGGTGATAATTCCAATATTCGCATATTTTCTGACACTCCGGTTGGGGAAACTCCAGCATCAAAAAGTATAGAGTGTTCAATATTTTTATCCTGAATCGTCACCCAAGCTGAAAATCCATGCTCTGCACGAAGCTGTGACTTAACAAATTTCCCCTCGGTCACCTTGGAGGTAACATTCAGGGTTGTGGAAGGCCGTTTGACGGGGCCTCGGTTCTCCAGTAGGGCGTTTACATGATTGTCCATTAGTATCGTGACGGACAGCTGGTCTATTGTTGAGGGAGATATTTTGATCATGTAGTGGAAGTCATTAGGTGAAATAGTTGTTTTTTAATTTTACGTCTTAGTTTACCTTCGAATTTTGTGGGTAGGGGTATTCTGTTGCGTAAATGTATCGTATATCTCTAGAATGGGGCCAGTTTTGAGTTGATTAAATTTAAGGTTATAAACACGATTGTGGAACCGGAGTATGGAATAGATGTTTGCAGCAAGAATAACCAGTCCCAAGAAAATGGAGATAGAGGAGATTGAAACTCCTAGCATACGGGAGGGTCAATGTTTAATAAAATTGGAGAGATGGTCAGTTTGTGGGAGTGACATCAGGCATTCCTATGGGCCTGTATTGCCAGAAGAAGAATATCCTATGAAACATGGAGGTGCCTGTCACGAATGTGCCGGTACTGTCGTAGAAAGTAAGTCGGATAAGTTCAAAGTAGGCCAACGGGTAATCGTTCTTCCTAGTCAAGATGGACCAGGAGGATTAGTTGAATACTATCCTGGGGACGAAGGCAGGATGGCTCTTGTTCCTGACCATGGGGATTTAGGTGAATGGATCCTCTGCCAGCCGTCGGGTACAGTTTTGTATTCATGCCAGCAAATGGGGACTATATTAGGAAAGGATGTTGTGGTAATGGGCCAAGGTAGTATTGGATTGTCTTTTACGGCTATCGTTGCTAGGGCGGGTGCTAGAAGAGTCATAGTAGTGGATCCATTGGATTACAGATTGGACTGGGGAAAAAAATTTGGAGCTACCCACACCATTAACCCTGACAAAGATGATGTGGATGAAGCTCTTTCCGAAATAACCGGCGGTAAACTCGCGGATATATCTGTAGAGGCTTCTGGTTTTCCAGAAGGTTTGAATGCAGCTATTAGAGGGGCCACCAAACATGGAAAAGTAATTATTTTTGGTATTCAAGATGGTCCGAGGGGAAAAACTACGGAAATAGACACGCAATACTTTTTGAGAAATACGCCTACTATTATTCCGACCTCTGGGGCCGGGAGCGGTGATCCAATAGGTCATATTGAGAGAATGATCGAGTTGAAAGATCGAGGTTGGTGGAACCCTGGAGAAATGAAAACACATGAAACTAATTTCTCCGATGTTAATGACGCCTATGATCAGTATGAGCAATACCAAGACGACATTATTAAAATCGTTATGAATAACGATTAACTCTTTTCTGACATTGAATTACGAGAGGGTGACTTGGCTAGTTTTCTTGTTTTTAATAGCCCCTGGAGCAAGTATCGGATGCCCAAGAAATTTGAATTGAGCATCCATTGGGGAATGTTTATGGAGGATGTTGTTTGGCAGTTATAGGAGTGGAAATAAGAGATCGCGTTGAGTTTAATTCAGGTTCCAGTTGGGGAAATTTTGGGCCTTATGAACGAATAGATGGAATTGTGGAATTCGGGGTTGATCCTAAAAATCAGGCTAACTCTAGAATAGTAGATTTGCAATATTCCCCAGTAGACAAGAATGGTCTAGTTAAGTTTAGTTCAGATTTTGTATTGTTGACTCCTTCACAAAGTAAATCGTCCCGTCTTTTAGTTGATATCGTTAACAGAGGAAGGAAAAGGGCTGTCTCTGACTTCAATATGTCATCACCTAGTTTAATTCCGTCAGCCAACATCGATCCAGGTGACGGTTTCCTATTTAATCGTGGTTACACAGTAATATCGGTTGGTTGGCAATATGATGTATATCGAAGTGACGCTCTGCTCGGTATGGAACCGCCAAAGGTCGAGATAGGTGGTAAAACCGTAAAAGGCATGAATCTGGTTGAAATCCGGCCATATGAAAAAATTAAGACTTCTCTTTTGGCTAATAGATCTCACAAGCCTTACCCGACTACCTCTACAGATAATTTAACAGCTCAAATGTACGTAAGAGAATGGGAAGATGGGCCTCATAGCGAAATCCCCCGTGAGGAATGGTCTTTTGCTAAAGAAATTAATGGAATTGTAATACCAGATTGTGAACACGTTTATATGGAATCTGGATTTCAGCCAGGAAAAATTTACAGCGTGGTTTACGAGGCATCAAATCCGGTCGTTTCTGGTTCAACCTTATTGTCTGTTCGCGATATCGGATCTTGGCTCAAATACAGCGGAGTGGATTCTCCAGTCAAAGCTCCTGTCAAGTATGCATACGCTTACGGTATATCACAAACAGGCAGGCTTTTAAGACATTACCTTTATTCCGGTTTGAATTTGGATGAAAGTGGGCGCCAGGTATATGACGGGGTTTTGCCACATGTCGCTGGAGGTAGGCGTGGAGATTTTAATCACAGATTTGCTCAACCATCCCAACAGTCTTCCCCAGGATTTGGCCATCTGTACCCGTTTTCCGATAAGCCTACGAAAGATCCTTACGGGAGGAAATCAGAAGGACTTCAGGATACTCAGAAAATTCTTGGAGGGTTACCGAAGGTTATATACACTAACACTTCCGCAGAATATTGGAGAGGCGATGCTTCGCTAAGCCATATCAATTTGGAGGGCACCCACGACCTAGATTTCCCCAAGAATACCAGAAGTTATTTATTTTCAGGAACCCAGCATGTACCTCGGGAGCTTCCACAAATGAAAGATGCAGGTCCAGATGGATCGCTCGGTCTTTACGGATTTAATGTTATCGACTTTAGACCCCTTCTTAGAGCTGCACTTTGCAACTTAGTGGCTTGGGTAGAAAGAGGAGAGGAACCGCCAGAGAGTAAGGTACCCAGGTTGGATGACACAACTGCTAGTACCATCCACGCTGTTTTGGAAATATTCTCTGAAAACGTTGGACTGAAAACGCCAGATCCTTCACAGATGTGGCGGATTCGAGAGATTGATATAGGCCCTGAAGAGAGCAAAGGGATTACATATTATCCTGTGCGGGAAGGTGGAGAGTATCCCAGATTTGTGTCTGCGGTAGATGCTGACGGAAATGAAGTTGCAGGGATCAAAATGCCAGATATTTCTGTTCCATTAGGAACGCATACAGGTTGGAATCCGAGAGACCCTTCCACCGGAGCACCCAATCAAATTATTTCAATGGTGGGGTTAACGAACTACTTTCCGTCCACAGAGGTATTTGTCAGACCTGATCGAGATCTCCGAAAATCTAACGATGAAAGATATTCTTCAAAAAAAGAGTATTTGGAAATGGTTACTAAATCTGCAAAAAAATTGGTAAAGCAAAAATATCTTTTAAAAGAGGATATTGGCGTTGTCGTTGAAAGATGTAGCTACCAATATGACGAGGCCATTTCAAAGGGCAACAAAGTTTAGTAATTCTTGTTGCAAAAAGGTTCAATATTCTTTAACTCAAAGAGGCACCTATTGCATCTGTATAAAGGCTGTATATCGATCGGCTTGCCGTGATAAATAGACGATTGCGTTTATGGCCACCAAAGGTAAGATTAGACGGGACTTCGGGCAAATAGATTCTCCCAATTAAAACAGACTCACTGTTATATATTGCAATTGAATTGGTTCCATGCTGAGCCGATGCCCATAAATTTCCATCTCTATCACAACGAATACCATCAGTAGAATCTTTACCAGTTTCAACAAAGACTCTTCCTTCATTTAAGTCGGTCCCATTGTTTGAGACGTTATAAATATAAATGGAGCGTGGGTTAGTGGAGCCAGAATCAGCCAAGTAAAGGTTATTGAAATCCGGTGAAAAACAGAGCCCATTCGGACGAGAGAGGCCAGTTGCTTTCATTTCTGTTGTTCCGGATATCGGATCTATTCTGTATACGGCAGTTGGTAATTCAGGCTCTGATCGATCACCTTCGTAATTATTTAAGATTCCGTACCCAGGATCGGTAAACCAGATTGCCCCATCTTTGTGTATTGCGACATCATTCGGGGCATTTAATTTAGAATTTCTGAACGAGTCTGCGATTACTGTCACTGATCCGTCAAATTCAGTTCTAGTAACTCTTCTTGTTAAATGTTCACAGGTTATAAGCCTGCCAGAGTTATCTCTTGCGTTTCCGTTTGAGTTATTAGAGGGGTAGCGATACTCGCTAACGACTCCTGTTTCTTCCGTCCACCGCATGATCTTGTTATTCGGTATGTCACTAAATAATAAATATCTACCATCACCAAACCAAGCTGGCCCTTCAGTCCACCTACATCCTGTATACAGTCGTTCCATTCCTGCATTTCCCAAAACATAACGTTTGAAACTTTCGTCAATAATTTCAACATAGGGCTCTGGGTAGGGGGTAGTATCTTTTTCCCAATTTCTTGCGGTATTATTAATATTCATGAAATTGTGTTCCTATGTTTTGATAAGTCGTTCGGCTGGGCGAGGCGAGAATTGGATAGAGACTCCTTTTATGTTGAAACTTTTCTATAGGTAAGGCAATCTAATTTTATCTAAATAGCCGACTACGGCAAGCTCAGGATAGGTGTAGGTAAAAATAGTTTGAGTAAATGGGATAGAGAGACTCCGAAAATATATTACGGGTGGCTAGTCCTCGCGGTTTGCTTTTTTATAGTGGTGTCCACCTCGGGAGTTAGGTCCAGTATGGGGGTTTTCGTCACTCCTATGGAGGCCGATATGCAATGGAGTCGAAACGACATTACTAGGGTGCTTTCACTTGGGATATTTGTGGGAGCTATGTCTTTTTTGGTAATGGGCTATCTCTTCGATAAATATGGTGGGAGGTTGGTGATATCAATAGCCTTGGCAATGGTCGGCATATCCGTTGTTTTCCTCAGTAGAGTTAACTCTATTTCCGCTTTTATTTTAATTTATGGCATATTTGGCAGTTTTGCTGCTAGCGGTGTTTCCTTCGTAACCATCCATTCACTATTGGCAAAGTGGTTCTACAGGCGTAGAGGATTGGTTATGAGTTTGTCTGCAACCGGAGGTTCCATAGGACCTTTTCTTTTCGCGCCGTTTTCTGCATTTTTGATTGAGACTTTCGATTGGAGGACGGCTTTCCTTGTAGTGTCCGCAGTGATTTTGTTTATGGCTGTGCCTTTAGCTTCACTTTTTCTGAGAGATGACCCATTGGGTAAGATTCCTGATAGTGAAATGGATGATTCAACGGGTCAAAACAATGAAGATGTCGTTGAAAAGGTGCAAATGGTAGGGCCGCTGTTCACCAAGAGGTGGAAGGAAGCCTTATCAACTTCTCCATTCTGGCAGTTATCCGCCGCTTATCTGGTTTGTGGCATCACTACTAACATTCTATCGGTACATTTTGTTCCATATGCAGAAGATCAAGGAGTGCCGAAAATCACTGCTGCGTCGATTTTTGGTGTAATGATGTTGTTGAATTCTGTAGGAGTGTTGTCTGCAGGGATATTGTCACAACACTTTAGTCAAAACAAAGTTTTGGGCTCTACATATGCCTTACGCGGAATTGCTTATTTAACTCTGTTAAGCATTGGAGGAACAACTGGGATGTGGGCATTTGCTTTCATAGCAGGGATGTCTTGGATAGCCACAGTCTCCGTGACTTCATCGCTTGTAGCTGATATATATGGGGGGAAAAATTTGGGCATGCTAAATGGCATGTCTAATATGGCCCATCAAATTGGGGGGGCGTTGTCAGTACTTGTCGCAGGAGAACTTCAGGCCCTGACTGGCTCCTACGAGATACCTTTTGCTATTGCAGGGGCGACACTGGTTTTTGCAAGCCTGGCGTCCTTCAGTGTAAAGGAAAAAAAATATTCGTATCGATACAATAAAGTGCTTGCTCCTACTCTTTCTTAATAGGCTGTAAATTTTCTTTTCATCAGATTAGTTTCATGAAGGAACAGTGTTAACACTGCTCACGGTCAGAGCATAACGGCGGGGCCATTTTAGGTTTTTAGGAGACTTCTAAATCAAATTTACAAGACAACCTAGGATTTTTTATGGGTGGATAGTAGTCGTGGTCATGGCTGTTGCCAGCGCGGTTAGCATGGGAATGGGGTCACTAAATTTTGGTTTATTTATTAAACCGATGGGTGAACAGTTGGATATTGGCCGTGCTTCTTTTGGGTGGGCCTCTACATTTAGGAGCATTTCAAGCGCAGCAACAAGTCCAATTATAGGTAGATTATTGGATCAGTATGGTGCTCGATGGATACTTGCGGCTTCAACGATAATTACTGCTCTTTGTATGGCGTGTCTTGCGTATATTCAGGAGGCATGGCACCTTATGGTTCTATTTTCAGTGATGGGTTTGGTTGGGATGAGTGGCCCAGGAGCTTTGATTACTTCAGTCCCGCCGTCAAAGTGGTTCGTTAGGAACAGAGGAAAAGCACTGGCATTTACCGCTGTGGGGATTTCTCTCGGGGCATTGATTTTTGTGCCACTTACTCAAATTTTTATAGACAGGTATACCTGGAATACGGCTTGGGTTATTTTGGCTATCGTTGGGGTAATGATTGTTGTTCCTTTGTCGGTTATTTTCGTAAGGAGACAGCCTGAAGATATGGGATTGCTTCCTGATGGAGATTGTTTTTCTGGCATGGAAGCGGAAGACTTTAACGAAGAATTTTCCTGGACTCTAAGTCAGGCAATAAAAACCAAGAGCATGTGGTTTCTGACGATAGCGTTTTCTATCCTATCCTTGGGGATATTAACTTTAGCATTACATAGAATACCGGCTTTTATGGACAGGGGTTTGGATCCTACCTTAGTTTCACTCGCTACAGCCTTCGATGCTGTTTGTGCTGGCGTGGGCAGTTTCGGAGGAGGGATGTTGGTGAGGCACTTAAAACCCAAATTCATAGGGGCTTCTGCATTTTTGATGTTGGCTTTGGCAAGTATTATGTCAATATACGCATATGGGTTTTGGTTAATGTTTTGGTCAATGGCAATATTCGGCCTAGGAATAGGGATTAATTCATTTACACAAAATTACATTTGGGCCGACTATTTCGGAAGGGCCAATCTAGGCAGTATTCGAGGTTTTGTTATGCCGATTACTTTGTTTGTAGGTTCTTTCGGTGCTCCTGCAGCTGGATATGTTGTGGACAGTACTGGATCATATGATCCGGCATGGTGGACAGGTGTTTCGTTGATGCTTGTAGGAGCGGTGGTATTCATTATGGCTGACAAGCCTGTTAATCCAAGAGTCCAATATGAACAGTGTGTGGTTGAACGGACTTCTGAATAATTGTAGTTGAGGCTTATAATTTCACTGTGGTGGTTATATGAAAATTTTGCTCCTCGGGTATTAAATTGAAATTCGGTTTATTTTTCAGGTCTTGAAAAGGATATTCTCTTTGTATAACGGATTAGTAAAACCTTCCAATTGGCCACCAATGCTTGAATTTAATGGTAGAGGGACAAAGCTACCAATTGAACTTTTGCCTCCTGCTGACGGTGTTTATCCGATTGATATTGGTCGTCAGTTGTTTGTAGACGATTTCCTTATTTATGAGACTTCCATGAATAGGGCCTTTTACAGTGCTCAAAAAAGTTCCAAAAATCCTGTGTTGGTCCCTGAAACCGCGGCAGAGAAAGATCAAGGAGAATGTCCAGTTGCAGCTCCTTTCAATGATGGGGTCTGGTGGGATTCAAGAGAGAAAGTTTTTAAGATGTGGTATCACGCCGGCTGGATGCGCAGTACCGGATATGCTACCAGTGATGATGGTATCAACTGGGTCAGGCCTCAGTTGGATGTGGTTTCCGGGACAAATTTAGTTCTACCGATTAGGAAAGGTTATTTACGTGATGGGTGTTGTGTCTGGTTAGATGAGCATGCTGATAAGGATGAAGAAAGGTACAAGATGTTGCAGTTCTTCAGGAAAAATGAAATTGAAGAAATAGGTGAAGTGTATGTCTCTGAGGACGGCATTCACTGGGGAGAACCTACCATTACAGGGCCAATGGGAGATAATTCCACGTTCTTCTACAATCCTTTTTTGAAGAAATGGGTTTTTAGTCTGAGAACTCACCATTCGCACAGCTCGAAAGAAAACCATCGTTTTAGTGATGTCCGAACTCGCTCGTACATAGAAAGAGATAGTTTTAGGACCGGTTCTCAGTGGTCTCCACAAGACCCGTCAATGTGGGCATGGTCTGATTACAGGGATGAAATAGACCCTTTAATTGGGGATGAACCCCAGTTGTATGATATCAATGCAAATGCCTATGAAAGCTTGATGCTCGGTCTTTTTGCTATCTATTGCGGTCCACCCAATCCGATGGCTGAGGAGATAGGCGTACCGAAGACTAATGATCTAAAAATCGCTTTTAGTCGGGATGGATTTCATTGGGACAGAGGTTCTACTGAGGAATTCATACGATCGGAAAGGAATAATGCCGCTTGGGACAAGGGTTATATACATGCTGCTGGAGGCACCTGTTTGATTGTTAAGGACAGACTGCATTTTTACTATGGTGCTTGGTCGGGTCTGTCCCCAAAGCTGAAAGGTAACACGGTAGGGTCTCATCGTCGTTCAAATGCAATGTATTCAGGTGGGGCGACAGGGTTGGCAACGTTACGGAGAGATGGATTTGCTTCCATGGATAGTGGCCGTTCTGGGGCATCTTTGGTCACTCACCCAGTCAAATTTTCGGGAAATTATCTATTTGTAAATTGTGATTCAAGCAGAGGGAAGCTTGAGGTAGAAATACTAGATAGTTACGGAACTGTTATTCGCCCTTATACTGCTGACAATTGTATAACTCTGAGTTGTGATTCAAGCAAGCAAATGGTCAAATGGGCAGGCGTAAACGATCTAAGGCAATTATCTGGAAGACCAGTAAGATTTAAGTTTAATAGTACCGATACTAAGTTGTTTTCTTTTTGGGCTAGTCGGTGGAACAGTGGGGAGAGCAATGGATATGTGGCTGCAGGTGGACCTGGATTTTCATCAGGTATAGATAGTAAGTGATTTTTTGAGAAAATAGAACAAATAAAAAGGCAACAATGCCGGAATAACCAACATCAGTCTGTGGATGATGTCGGGAGTAATCAAGCATGAAAAACTAATGCGTTCCATAAAATTGATTGGTGAGAGAGTAATCCCGGAACTTAAAGATGTAGCTCCACCTAAAAGAGTAGTAGAGAATGCATTATAGAATCATCATATCGTGATCAAACCAGGATCCCTCAATAACAAATAGGTGAAATTGAATGGGTAATAAAGTAAACCTGTTTTCAGATTGGCCTCCGAAGTAATATGGGTTTTGCCCTGAATGAAGGTTGGAAACCTGTGGCCCTTCAATTGTTTGGTGGGTAAAATCTCGGTATGAACCTAACAACAAGACAAACCATAGGGGTTTTATTCTCTACTCTTCTACTGTCGGTATTTTGTGCGTGTGGTTCCGGAAGTGAAGTTATCTATTTTGCTTCGGACCGTGATGGTCAATGGGATATCTATTCATCTGACCCAAATGCAGAAGAGGAGATTAATTTGACTGATAGTCCGTTCGCCGAGGAGAAACCTATTTTATCCCCAAATAGAAAATTAATTGCATTTTCTATAAGAAAGGATTCCAAGGATTCAAATGTGGGAATTGAGGTGATGAAATTAAAAGAGGGAGAGAAAATAAGTATAAGTTCTGGTTTAGGTACTTTTGTTACACCACGTTGGAGCCCTGATAGTTCTCGATTGGCTTACGCTGCTGGTCAAGTGGGGAAAGAGTCGTATGTACATGTTAGTGACTTGACTCAATCCCAAAAACCTCGCCTGTCGGATGTTCAATCGGATGAGGTTGGAGATTGGTCTTCAGATGGTGATTCGGTTGTGTTTTCATCTTCAGATCCATTGAATCCGGGTATTCATGATAGAAATCCTGATGGTGTTAATCAGAGGCAAGTGAGTTGTGGGAACGACAGTGGTGCTCGGTGGTCCCCAGACAACAAAAAGTTGGCCTTTATATCTGATCGCGCAGGAAATCCAGACATTTATGTGATTGAAAAGAAAGTTGAAGATGGATTATGTGAATTGGAGGAGGATTCCGGAATGGGAATGTATCAGTTGACTGATACAGAAGGCAGGGAATCTGATATTTCTTGGTCACCCGATGGAAGACAGATATTGTTTGTTTCAGAAAGGGATGGAAATCCAGAAATTTATGTGATGGATAGTAGTGGAAATAATCAGATTCGATTAACTCAAAATGACAAGATTGATTTCCAACCTGTTTGGTCGCCCGATGGAAAGAATATTGCATTTGTATCTGACCTGGATGGGGACTACGATATTTTCATCATGGATAGCAAAGGGGAGAATCAAAAAAGGTTAACGAATAATGACGCCTCTGATGTAAATCCTAGTTGGTGAGTTCTTAGTTCTCATAAAGCTGCTAAAAATGCTTTGGTGATATTGTATTTGAATGCCAACAAGAAATGGTTGAGTAATTATTCCAAAAACAATGACTTCTAAAGAAAACTATAAATACAGACGAATCATAGTTAAAGCAGGAACTAATATACTTACGGGCGGAAGTGATGAATTGGATGAGGTATTTATAGAGAACCTTGTTTCTCAGATTTCTGATCTTTCAAAGGTCGGAAGAGAAATGATCTTAGTATCCTCGGGTGCAGTGGCTGCTGGTAGAGGAGCAATGAAGAGTTTAGGAAAAAGTTCGGCTCTGCCAGATAGACAGGTTTTGGCAGCGGTTGGCCAAGGCCGGTTGATGCATTTATATGAGGAAGCTTTTGCCATTCATGGGATTCCAACCGCTCAGGCATTGCTGTCCAGAAGAGACGTTAATGATAGGCTTGGATACTTGAATTTGAGGAACACCCTGCTTTCCCTTTTAGTTAATGGGGTAGTTCCCGTAATAAATGAAAATGATGTCGTGGCCGTGGAAGAACTCGAAGGTGAGGTGTTCGGGGATAATGACACATTGTCTGCCTTGGTAGCGAACCTCATTGATGCCGATCTACTTGTGATATTAGGTAGTGTAGAAGGTATGTATACAAAAGATCCCAATATTCACAAGGATGCGCAACTTATCTCTGTGGTTGAAAAAATAGATGACAAAGTGAATCAGTATGCGGGCCCTTCATCCGACATAAGGGGTCGTGGGGGTATGGTAACCAAAATACAAGCTGCACAGCTTGCAACAGCATCTGGGGTAGATGTTGTTATTGCCAATGGAATGAAGGATTCTGTTATTTCACGTCTGTCGAAAGGAGAGAAAATTGGCACTTTGTTTAAGACCTCAGTATCCAAATTAGAAAGTAGAAAAAGATGGATGTTAAGTGGTTTATCTAACAAGAGTCATATAAAAATCGACCAAGGGGCAGTTTCGGCATTGAAGGCTAGTAAAACTAGCCTTTTACCGGCCGGGGTTTTGGGGTGCATGGGAAAGTTTGAAAGAGGAGATATCGTTTATATTAGAGACGAGAACGAAAATAATATCGCGGCTGGAATCAGTAATTATGGGTCGCCCGACCTACGTAAAATACAGGGTTTAAATTCAGATCTGATAGAGAAAATTCTTGGGCATCATTACGGCGATGAAGTGATTCATAGAGATAATATGGTTATGTTGTTAAATGATTGAAATCTTGGAAATGGAGGTGCTTCCTTGAAAACCATGGAAGATTTAGGTAGAGCCGCTAAATTGGCTTCTAGAAAACTTGCGGCTTCCTCCGGTGTGAACAGGAATCTGGCTATTGAAGAAATCGCGAAAGCTTTGATTGATTCAGAGACAGAGATCATTTCAGAGAATTCAAAAGATATAGTCAAGGGTAAGGAAAAAGGATTATCGGAGGCTATGTTAGATCGGTTGACTATCACCACTGAATCGTTGAGGTCGATGTCGTCCGATGCCTTAAAGGTGGCCAATTTGGATGATCCAGTGGGAGAAATGATTGAAATGAAGACTATGCCTAACGGTCTTCAGGTAGGACGGAAGAGAGTTCCCTTGGGTGTGATTGGAGTTATATATGAGAGTCGGCCTAACGTCACGGTAGATATATCTATTTTGTGCCTCAAATCAGGTAATTCTGTAATTTTGAGAGGAGGGAGTGAAGCATTTTATTCAAATCAGGTTTTGGCCAAGGTCATAAGAAATGTGATATCCAAGCTAGATCTACCCAAAGACTCTGTTCAAATTGTACAGAGCGCTGACAGAAGTTTAGTTTCAGAAATGTTGAAACTGGATCAATATATTGATTTGATGGTACCGAGAGGTGGGCAAGATTTAGTAAATATGGTTGGAAATGAATCCACGATGCCGTCAATTACTGGAGGAATTGGAGTTTGCCATACCTACGTAGATGAGCAAGCTTGCTTGGATATGGCTGTAAAAATTGTTCGAAACGCTAAAGTTCAGAGACCATCAGTATGTAACGCTTTAGATACGGTTTTGGTTCATTCTTCTCTCGCACCTGACTATTTGCCTCGAATGGCGGAAATTTTGGCCGTGGACGGTGTTGAACTTAGATGCGATACAAAGGCACTATCTTTGCTCGGCCCTCGAGAGGATATTAAATTGGTTCCGGTGAATGAAGAGGACTGGGATACTGAACATTTGTCTTTGGTAGCTGGAGTGAAAGTTGTAGATTCGGTAGATGAGGCCATTAATCACATTGAAAATCATGGTACAGGGCATTCTGAAGCCATTATTACCAACAACTACTCAACTGCCGACAGGTTTGTCAGAGAAGTTGATGCTAGTGCCGTTATGGTAAACGCTTCTACAAGATTCAATGATGGTGGTCAATTGGGATTAGGAGCTGAGGTGGCTATAAGTACTAATAAGATGCATGCAAGAGGCCCTATGGGATTGAAGGAAATCACATCTTATAAATGGGTAGTTTTAGGGAATGGGCATATCAGGAAATAAATTCAGATGATCCAATGATATTTCGGAGAGGTGTTATTAATGCAAGAAGAGAATATTTTTTATACGGTGGAAATGCAAAGGGAGGTAAGGGATTTTGTAGCCAATTTAGAGAAAGAGTTAGCTGATTATCCACCGCTCTATGAAAGAGATATAGTGCAAGTTAGAAAGGAACAGGAAGAAGGAACCGGACGTTATGTGAAACCTGTTCTGTCAGATAAAGCAATTGAGAGAGAAATACAGGGTTCTGAAGGGACTGTAACAGTAAGAGCTTTTATACCAGAAGATCAAATAAATGGGGTTTATCTTCATATCCACGGAGGAGGATGGGTGTTGGGTAGAGCACACCATCGTGATGATGATTTAGAGGAAATCATGAGTGATTGTAACGCCGCGGTTATTTCTGTCGATTATCGTCTTGCTCCAGAACATCCTTATCCGGCTGCTCAGGACGACTGTGAATCGGTAGCGATGTGGGTCATTGACAATGCTATGAAAGAATTCGGCACAGAAAAAATCGCAATCGGAGGAGAATCGGCTGGAGGTCATCTATCTGTTTCTACTATGATCCGCATGCGAGATAAACATGGTTATTCTGAATTTTCAGGTGCTAATTTAGTGTATGGGGTATATGACATGTCGGGCAGTCCGAGCCTCAGACTATGGGGAGACCGTAATTTAGTGCTAAGTACCCCAACAATGAATTGGTTTTTTGACCATTATTTGCAGAATGAAGATAGAATGGATCCTGACGTATCACCTCTTTACGCTCCTTTACATGAATTAGCACCTGCTCTTTTTACCGTTGGCACCCTTGACCCACTTTTAGACGACACCTTATTTATGCATTCAAGGTGGTTCGCATCTGGAAACCCATCGACACTAAACGTATATCCTGGCGCTACTCACGGCTTTGAAAGACAACCGACTCAACTAGCGGAGAAAGTCAGATCTAGGATGCGAACATTTATATCTGAGAGTTTCCAGTCCTGACTTTGTAATATAGTGATATAACCAAAAAGTATCCGATCGTGGCGGCTATAAAAACAGGGGTATAACTATGGGTCCACGCTACCGTAAAAGCTCCAATTGATGGTCCTAAACCCATCGCAGCGGTTCTTGTCGGTCCGGTTATGCCGGTTACAGTTCCGAAGGATGATCTGTTAAAAACTGTTCCTAGCATCATACTACCTAGTACAAATATAAGACTAGTAATAGCAGTCCAAACTACCACGAGAACAAATCCGTAGGTCGAAATGTCTACTTTTGTGAAAAGGATAGTTGGCAATATGGCCATACTTAAGGCTAAAATAGCAATCCTTTTGGTTGTAAATTTATCAGTAATATATCCCCATAAAGGTACAGAAAGCCCTCCCAATATATTTCCTAATGTTAAAGCCCCCGCTGCAGTATTTTGTGAAATTCCCCCGTCCGTAAGAAACGGGACTACCTGAAATAGTGCCATTGAGGTTGATGTAACGGCAACGAATTCGCCGAGCATTATGAACCAGAATGATGGTAGAGATATTATTTTAGAAATAGGCCAAGTTATTTCTGGAATCTTGATGGTTGGCGATTCTTTATGGTCGTGTGTGGCCCCATCAGGAAGCTGTCCGACATCTTCAGGTTTGTGTCTAATTAATAAAAAAATGGGTAAAGACAATGGGATGGCTAATATTCCTATTATTCTATATGCCACTCGCCATGAGTAAGCTGCGGAAATCGCCGTTATTATCTGTATGTTAATAGATTCCCCGATTATCCTGTTTAAGGAAGTAATACCCATGGCAAAATTTCTTTTCTTTTCAAAAAAATTTACGGCAACAGTACGAGGGATTAAATTTTGCAGATTGGGTCCAGCGACGGATCGGACGATGATATAACCAGTGAAGAATTGCCATAGGGATTGGCTCCCAGAAAAATAGATAGTTCCAACACCAACCAATAATGAAGCGATTAGCATCATCCATCTCGGCCCAAATCTATCGACAAGTTTTCCTATAAATGGCATTGTCAAACCGGATGTCCATGTTCCGAGAGTTGCAGCCAAGGCGATAGTTTTCCTATCCCATCCAATTTCACCAGCTATCAGATCTTGAACTCCACCAAATACAGTCTGAGCTACGGATGTGGCTATCAGGGCCCCTATCGAGGCAGTTCCCAAAACTAACCAACCGTAAAAGAAAGGTGGAGATGGATGCCACCGGTAGATACGTTTAACTAAATTTTTCAAGGATATTCCCTAATCTTTTGTCAACTCATCAAATCGACAAACACAAAACTCAATTCTAATACTTCTTCGTGATAATATTTCGCCGTTCCTAACTTTTTCATAGTAAAAACAATATAACTATATATAGACACATTTGAACGATTCTAGAGAAGGAGAAGTTTACATGTCATACCAATTTATCGAATATGAAGCGTTTGGTGGAGTCGGGAGGGTAACATTGAACAGACCAGAAAAGCTCAATGCTTTAAGCCCTCAGTTACAATCCGAATTAATTGAGTGTTTAACATACGCCGATGAGGATCCTGATATCAGAGTGATAACTCTTAGGGGTGCTGGACGCGCATTTTGTGCTGGATATGATATCACCCCGCCTCAATCGGATGAGGACAGGGAAATTACAAAAGCTAGGCGAAGCAACATTCGGTCGGATACGCAGAGGTTGCAAAAAACAGCTAGGTTGATGACTTCAATATTTGATTTGAGTAAACCGGTCATTGCCGGCATACATGGCCATGTGATAGCGGGAGGTACTGACTTAGCTTTGCATTGCGACATCATCATCGCTGCTGACGATGCGAATATAGGCTTCCCACCTGTACGTTCCATGGGGACTCCCCCAACTCATATGTGGACTTATATGGTTGGTCCGCAATGGGCTAAATGGTTTATGCTCACCGGAGAAACAGTTTCTGGGAAGGAAGCTAGTGATATGGGGTTAGTATGGAAATCTGTTCCTGCGGAGGGCTTGGATGCAGCTGTTGAAGATTTGGCCAAGAAAATGGCCAAAATTCCGTGGGAAATGTTGGCTGCCAACAAAAGTATAGTTAATAAAGCCCTGGATTTGATGGGACGTAATATGATGCAAGTGATAGCGGCGGAGACAGACGCTGTTGCTCACCAGTCTCCAATTGTCAAAGAGTTCAACGACATTTCAGCTCAACAGGGATTGAAGGCTGCACTTGAGTGGAGGGACGCTCCTTTTCGAAAACAATAATTTACTGGAGTAAAAAATGGGAAACAAGACAGTTCAGGCAGCCGAAATTTTGTATCAAGAGTACCTTCAAAAAATTCCCTATTCTTTGATGAATACTGAATTAGCTCCTGTTTCTGAATCTGAGGCATACGATATTCAGAGGGAATTTATGTCCCTGCGTGCCGAAGATGCAGGAGGATATGCAGGCTATAAAATAGCGTATACAACCAAAGTCATGCAGGAACGAGTAGGGGCATCTCAGCCGGTTTTTGGGCGAATATTGTTAGATTCTGTGTGCGAATCACCGGCTTCGCTTGCAATGGAAAACTACGTTAATTTGGCCGTTGAATGTGAGGTTGCTGTAAGAATGGGGTCTGATCTGATAGTAGACTCAGATGGAGTGAATAGAGAATCCTTATTTGAGGCTATCGAATATTTGCAGTTAGCTTTTGAGATTGTAGATATCAGGAAATTCGCTGCAGAGAATTCATTAATACAATCCATAGCAACCAACATTCATGGTGCAGGCGTAGTGCTAGGTACACCTGTTATTGATTGGCAAGAACTAGATATTCCTTCGGCTAAATGTGAACTAAAATTAGACGGTATATCAGTTGGGACAGGCCTCGGATCAGATGTTAATGGTCATCCTGTTGAACCAATGTTATGGATAGCAAATGCCATAAATTCTAGGGGTGGGTCGCTAAAAAAGGGAGATATCGTTATCACTGGGAGCATGATCCCTCCCATTGAAGTTAAATCTGGCGTAAGGGCAAGTTTAGAAATGGACTTATTGGGAGAAATAACTCTCGATGTGAAATAAAGTTTTAGTTTGGTTCTTTTTAAATTACCGATTTGAAGGTGGATAGTTATGTTTGATTTGTCAGGTAAAGTTGCAATCGTGACCGGAGGCGCACAAGGTGTCGGTGGTGGAATTTCAAGGGTCTTGGCGCAAGGAGGTGCAAAGGTTTTAATATCTGATATTGACATAGATATGGCTAGGTATACCGCGGATCAGATATCAAAGGATTCAGGGATCGTGGAATGTATAAAGACCGATGTCACCTCGTATGACGATTTGAGAAGAATGGTTGAGGTTGCAATGGGCCATTGGGGACAATTAGATATCTTAGTCAACAATGCATATGCGGCAGCTGAAGGTCAGCAAGGGGGCGCCTTAGAAGTCACAGAAGATAGGTGGGAGAGTGATATTAGGGCATTAGTCACCTCAGTATACGCGGGCTCAAAATATGCGATCCCATTAATGATGGAAGCTGGTGGAGGTTCAATCGTAAATATTTCTTCGGTTCATGGGTTTTTGGTAGCGAAGAAAGCTTTGACTTATGAAACCGGAAAGGCGGCCGTGATAGCAATGACGAAGCAGATGGCTGTCGATTATGGGCCTAATGCAATTAGGGTAAATGCAATTTGTCCAGGCCATATTGTAACCGAAAGGATTATGGAAAATGTTTGGAAAAATAATCCTTCAGGACTAAAGTTTTTTGAAGATCAATATCCTGTAAGAAGAACCGGAATTCCAGAGGATATTGGCAATGCGGCTGCTTTTTTGTGTTCAGATGAGGCATCTTTTATCACTGGTCACGCTTTACCTGTTGATGGTGGCTTGACCATCCAACTGCAGGAGAATTTTGGGGTTCAGCAAGTCCACTACTACATGGACAATTTAGATACACAGATGCCATACAAAAGATAGCCACCTTGAGATTTAGGTTGGTGACAAGAATGGATTAGGTTTTTTCCTCCGAACCCTATTCCTATATGAATTATTTTCCCGCAGTTGATTATTCTATCTCCACGGATCGGTTTTAAAACGCTGTTTGTTTCTACCTGACCATCCATAGTGATGAGGTGATTGGTATATGAGTGACCAAAAAGTTTATGAGTCTGCCCCTAGTATTGACCATGGAGTTAGGTCTGGCTAAATTATGAAACTCTGTATTGATTCAGTATGTTCATATTGGGGCTTATACCAAATCCAGGGAGATTTGGAGGACTAACATATCCGTTTTTTACTTCAAGGGTAAATTCATATATTTGGTTGAATATCGGGTCCGTTTCTTCTCTATAATATTCTAGGATTAGACCGTTAGGTATAGCACATAGTAGATGTATATGGACTTCCTGTTTACCGTGTGGAGCTATTGGAAGGTCGTGAGCTTGTGCCTGTGCCGACACCTTCATGAATTCTGTAACGCCCCCCATTATGAGTGCGTCAGGTTGCAATATTGCTGCACTCCTGCTCTCTATTAGATCCCTGAAGCCATACTTAGTATATTCATTTTCACCGGTAGCAATAGGAATAGTGGTTGATTGGCTTATGAGTTGATGACCTTTGTAATCATCAGGAGCTATCGGTTCTTCGAACCAGAATATGTCATAAGGTTCCATTTTTTTTGATATCTCGATTGCTTCGTAAAAGCGGTAGGCACAGTTTGCATCCACCATTAATTTAACATTTGACCCAATGGCTTTTCGAACTGCCTTAATTCTTTCAATATCTTCGTTGATGCTAACAGCACCTATTTTCATTTTTACGGCATTAGCACCCATATTGACGCTAGCTAGCATTTCTTCTTGTAATTCCTTTAAACCTTTTCCGTCTTCGTAATATCCGCCAGCTATATATACCGGAACTTTTTCAGTGTACCCACCCAAAAGTTTATAAACTGGCTGGTTTGCCACCTTGCCTTTTATATCCCACAGGGCAATGTCGATCCCACTTATCACTCTAGTAGTCATACCCCTGCGCCCGGATATCTTTGGTTCCCAAAGAGTGTCCCAAATTTTCTCATTGCAAAAAGGGTCCTCCCCGATAACGGATTCTTTGTAATGTTCAAAAATAGCTTTGTTAATAGCATCAGATGTATGTATTCCACCTATGAGGCCAACGCCAGTGACACCTTCATCGGTGTCTATAAAAATAAAATTTCTGCCATCATGGGTGTAAGTGTGTTTTCCATTGCTTTGGGGGTTGGGCTTTGGCCATCTGTAGCTTTCCAGTCGCATATTTGTAATTTTCATATTTACTTCCTCTTATGACTAAAGGTCCTGAGTAGCTGGCAAGCATCTGATTCTAGCACGAGCCATTTGTGACTATAGAAATGCTAAAATTCGGCAGTCCTGTATTATTTTGAGGTTGGGAGGAACCGTGAATTTTTCCAAGGTAAATCTATATTCTAAAAAGGTTGAATCCGAATCTGTTTTTGAGAAAGGAGATTCAGCCTTTAATGTTTTGGCAGACCAGATACTGGAGATTGGTGATGTCAACGAGGCTATGCGCAGCATTGTGCAGGAAGGATTCATCGGAAATGATGATCGTCCTGTAGGTGGATTAAAGGATATCCTCACTAAACTTGAGGAAGAAAGAAGGTTTTTACTTGAAAAATATTCCAATCATCAGGAACTACCTTCCGACATTCTTAAAGAGTTAGAAAAATATCAATTTTTTGGCTCTGAATCTTTAACACCTGAATTGGCAGAGCAGGTTTTGACGAAGATGGAACGACTAAATGAATTGAATGAAGTGATCACTGAGGCCATGAAGTCGGGTCAGATTGGTGATTTGGATTTAGATGCTTTAGAAGAATTGTTGGGGAGCCTTTCTAGGGTGCAAATAGAGGAAATCTTTCGAATGATCACAGCTCTTGAGGAAGCTGGATATCTATTGAAGACCCGTGACAGGTTTAAATTAGGGTCTAAGGCGATTAAAGAAATCGCTCAAAATGCGATGAGAGAAATATTTTCACAGATGAGGAAAGGTAATTTAGGAGCGCATGATACTTTTAAGAAAGGTGATTGGGGAGATCTCACTGGTCAGACAGTCCCATATGAATTTGGCCAATCTTTTGAAATAAATCTTCAGAAGTCCCTTTTCAACACTGTTGTTAGGGATGGCTCATCCATACCTTTACGCATGCAAAAGCAAGATTTAGAAGTCAATGAGCATGAACATCTTACCCAATCTGCTACCGTTCTGATGCTCGATCAGAGCCGATCCATGGGAATGTATGGAACTTTTACTGCTGCAAAAAAGGTTGCCCTAGCTCTGTATTGGTTAGTACAAACCAAGTTTCCTAGAGATAAATTATTCGTAGTTGGGTTCTCAGATTATGGAATGAACATTGAGGGTAAAGATTTGCCAGAATCTACCTGGAATCATTGGGTTGCAGGGACAAATATGCACCACGGACTTATTTTGTCGAGACAACTTCTAGCGCGTCAAAATGTGGCGAATAAGCAGATTTTAATGGTTACTGATGGTGAACCTACTGCCCATATGGAAGGCGGACAAGCCTATTTTTCCTATCCGCCTACTCCACGAACCCTGGATCAGACATTGAAAGAAGTCAAAAGATGTACAAGAGAGGGAATCGTTATAAACACGTTTATGCTTGAGATGAACTATTTTTTAATGGAATTCATGGATCAGATGGCAAAAATTAATAATGGCAGATCCTTTTATACAAAGCCTGACCAGCTTGGGCGATACATGTTGGTTGATTATTTAGAGGGAAGGAAAAGAAAAGTGTGACCGTTGATGATTGATTATGATTTAGCTAGAATGACCGTTAAACTGTTGAACGGTAACAAACAAAGAAAATTATTAAGGAATAAATTCAGTTGAGTAGGAGGGTTTAGAATGAGTAACAACGATTTGGCGCTTAAGGCTCATCTTTTGAGGAGGGCTGGTTTTGGTGCGTCAAGGTCGGAACTTGAACAGATTTCCGATAAGTCTTATGAAGAGATTGTGGAAGATTTGATTCACCCCGAGAGATTTGAAGAAATCGATGAAGATTATCTGAAAAGATATAACCCTGAGACTTCATACCATGACACTCATCCAACTCATGCAGGTAAGTGGTTATGGAGAATGGTAAACACCAAACGTCCTTTAGAGGAAAAGATGGCCCTCTTTTGGCACCACGTGTTTGCAACTGGACACTATAAGGCAGAGCATACTCCCTCTATAGTGAGTCAGATCGATACTTTTAGGGAAAATGGATTAACAAATGTTAAGCAGATCCTTATTGATTTAGCTCGAGATCCGGCAATGAATTATTGGCTTGATAATTGTGAAAATCATTCTGATCAGCCGAATGAGAATTGGGGGCGAGAGCTTTTAGAATTGTTTTCTATGGGTGTGGGTAACTACAGTGAGGAAGACATAAAGCAAGCAGCTAGGGCCTTCACCGGATGGACGTTCGAGCAACCATTGCCACTCTATCCTTATGGTCATTCCGAAACCCAATTCGTTTTTGATGAGACGGACCACGATGACGGTGAAAAAACATTTCTTGGTCGAACAGGTAAATTTGATGGTGGAGATATAATTGACATTATATGTGAAGAGAGGGCTACAGCCTTGTTCATTTGCAGACATTTGTATAACTTTTTTGTTGAAGATGAACCTCAGGTTCCCGCTTGGAGCATTGAGCCTCCCCGCAATCCTGAAGCGGTCGATGCGATGATTGATGTACTTATGAGCAATGATGGAGAAGTCAGACCATTACTAAGCTATATGTTTAATTCGGATTTTTTCAAAAATTCGTTTTATAAGAAAGTTAAAAACCCTTCAGAATTAGTTGCAGGTACTCTTAAGTTGTCTGGTAGGTATGGAGTGATGCCTGCTGAAGGAGAAGATGTAGGAAAACTATATGGTACCGCGGCAGTCATGGGTCAGGCTCTAATGAACCCTCCCACTGTCGAAGGGTGGCATACAGGACACGAGTGGATAGATGGCGGGACACTGAATGAAAGAGTTAATTTCGCTGTGAATCAGTTCAACGATGTTTCAAGTCCGGGATTTAGGGAGATAATGGAACGGTTGGGATCAGTTGTTAAATCTGGTGAACTCGTAGATAGGTGTTTAGATCTAGTAGGACCTATTGAAGTTGGTGATGAAACCCGGACGGCTTTAACCAATTACGCTGAAGAGGTTGGAGACGTTGACCTTACCTCCGATGAGGATAGGGATGATAATGCTCATAAAATCGCCCGTATGATTCAGTTGATTGTTTCCACAAGGGAATATCAATTCGCTTAATAATAGATGTGTTTAGATAGATTTTTTAAAAGGAAATAACAATGACGACATATACTAAGAAAGATCCTGTTTTTGTGGTGGTGCAACTGTCAGGTGGCAATGACTTTATGAACACCTTGGTTCCGTATTCGAATTCCGCATATTACGATAATCGAAAGTTTCTGAATATTGCGGAAGAAGATGTCTTGCCTATTGATGGTACTTTAGGCTGGCATCCAGAGATGGCCCCTTTTAAAGAATTGTACGACAAAGGAATGGTATCAGTGGTCCAAGGAATAGGATATCCCGATTCTAACCGTAGCCATTTTAGAGGAATGGATATTTGGCACACCTGTGCCCCAGATGAAGTATCAACCGTGGGATGGCTAGGTAATGTTATTGAGCAATTGGATCCTCGAGCCGAAAACCCTCTTACCGGGGTAAACTTTGGGGTTGGTTTGCCCAGAGCAATGTCCAAGACGGGAGTGCCGGTAACAAGTGTATCTAACCTAGACGAATACGGCTTGATGAGTGGGATTGCAGCTCAACAGCAGCGAGAGCACGCTTTGCAAATTTTTAAAGATATGTATGGGCAAGCAGTTGGTTCAGGGCCAGTTATGGATTATCTCTCTCGAACAGGTATGGATGTATTGACTGGAGCTGATTTGATTAAGGTGGCACCGCAGCAATACGAATCGACTGTTGAGTATGGTGATAATCCGATAGCTCAGTCATTGAGGGACGTAGCTCGAGTGCATACAGCTAATTTGGGAACCCGCATTTTTTATACCCAGCAAGGTGGGTATGACACGCATGCAAATCAGCTGCCTACGCAACCGGGATTGTTTAGAGATTTATCGAGGGCTGTTAATGATTTCTTCACGGATATAGAGGAACATGATGCTGACGATAATGTAGTCATGCTGATTTTCTCGGAATTCGGCAGGAGGATCTATGATAATGGTTCTGGTACAGATCATGGTTCAGGAGGAGGGGCATACTTAGTCGGTAAACCAATAGCCGGTGGGTTATATTCGGAATACCCTTCCTTGGATCGTGACAAGTGGGAAAAAGGTGAAGATTTAGCTCATACAATTGATTTTAGAGGGATATATGGAACTGTCCTAGAACAATGGTTGGGTCTCGAGGCTTCCCCAATAGTTTATGGTAACTTCGAACAAATTAATCCTTTCAGGTCAAACTAAAATTAGGAGGTGGCGGCCATGACAGTACCATTCGATTTACTGAGATCGGGATACCCATATTATATGACCTTAGGTCAGAGAAGAGTTACCTCTAATCCTGTTGATATTGGGTTTGGAAAAGAGAATGTATATGTTCTTACTCGTGGCGGACTAGGAAATGAGGTTAGGGTCATTAACTGGGAAGATGAGAATCTGGGTGTAAGAGGAGGTTCGAGTCTTTTCCAATGGCCCGCTGCTCTTCTAGTGGATGAGAATGAGAATCTATATGTAACAGATGAGGCTAATCATAAAGTTGTCGTTATGGATAAGGATGGTGAGCACATTGAAACTTGGGGAGAACAAGGGTCCGAACCAGGGCAACTAAACCGTCCGTCGGGAATGGCATTTGATTCAGAAGGTAACATAGTTGTCTCAGATGCTATGAATAGTAGAATTCAAAGATTTACCAAAAGCGGCAAACATTTACAGGTATTTGGTGAGTTTGGTGATAAAGAAGGGCAGTTGAATATGCCTTGGGGTTTAACGGTGGATCAGTTTGGGGATATATTTGTAGCCGATTGGAAAAATGACAGAATACAGAGATTCGACTCAGAAGGAGGGTTCAAATCTGTTATTGGCTCACACGGTACTGACAAAGGACAGTTTCGAAGACCATCTTCAGTAGCAGTTGATGCTCATGGTGATATTTATGTTTGTGATTGGCAGAATGATCGTGTTCAGCTTTTCAACAAGCTTGAGAGGTATATACAAAGTTTCTATGGCAACGCCACGCTCTCAAGGTCTGGGAAGCAATATGTATTGGCAAACCAGGTCACCCTGAGGTTACGTTCAGATGGTGATTTTGAAAAGACTCAGAGATTAAATGCCCCAATGACGGTCAAAGTGGACGATCAATTCAGGTTGTTTATTACCGACTTTGGAAATCACAGAATACAGATTTATCAGAAGGATGCTGTGGAACTCTCGGAGACAGAAATAGCCCCAAGGATGAGGAATCCTATACTCTTCACCACATAGGCATAATAGTATGAGTCAATTTTCTCTTTTACTGCGGATGTAGTCCACGTAGTCCATAACGGAGATCCATTCCTTTTCCGTTAGGTCCGAAAAGGCCATATCTCTATGAGTAGTGTTCGTCTGGGTGATCTGGTTAAATGCGGTTTCATCGATATATTTTGCCAGAATTGCCAACTTGTTATACGGAATTCCCAAAGTTTCAGAAATACCTCGCAAGGTGCCAACAGAAGGTTGTATTTTTCCTCCTTCTAAATGTGCTACGTAAGAGTTGCTCATACCTAGAATCTTAGAAAATTCCCTTTGAGAAAGTTCTTTTTCAAGCCTTTTATCTTTTACTAAGTTGGCTAACCTTAAGTAAGGTCTTTCATCATTCGACTTTGGTTTTGGATTAATCACATTAATCACCTTATGCTCGTATGATAACGGCAGGCTTTCCATTGTGAAATAGTGTTCAAGCGGCCAGAAGCAATGCGAAATCCACGTGACGGTTATCCAGTGTTAGTTCTTATGTTCTAATAGATCTTGACAATGTAGAACATATAATCTAAGATGTACTGACAATTTAAGCCGCTCCTCCAGATAATAAGGCGGCAGAGGGTATCCTTCAGCCATGAAGACAAGTGATGGCTGGAGGATTTTCTATCTGGCTTGTGAAATCAACTTTTTAACTTGTTTACTACTTTCATATCTAGATCGACTCCGAGCCCTGGCCCGGTAGGAACTTCCAGAAATCCTTCTTGTATGTGAAGTGGCTCAGACAATATAGGATATTTATCTCTAATAGAAATGGATTCAATATTGTATTCTTGTGAGTAAGGTGCACCTGGTGTCGCTGCTACAAAATGGGCATGGGCTACAGTACTGATAGTTGGCTGAGTATTGTGGCAGGTTATAGGAATTCCAAGAGATTCTGCTAAATGCGATATTTTGGTCAAAGTTGTGAAGCCTGGTGTTTTCACGATATCTGGTTGGATTATGTCAATTTTTCCTCGTAACATAAGTTCCTTATATTCATATAGGCTGTATATCATTTCTCCCGACGCTATTGGAATTGAGAGTGCCCCTGCTACTTCAGCTAGACCGAGCAGATCGTAATGGGGACGGGGTTCTTCAAAATGAAATACCCCTAATTGCTCCAACTGTTTACCTATTTCAATTGCATTGTGTACCGAATAAGCCCCGTTCACATCCACTAATATATCTATGTTGTCCCCTACCGCTTTCCGAACCTCTGTAACAGTCGCTATGGTTTGATCAGAAGGATGGTCAATTTGCCCTGGTACCGCACTATGTAATTTATAGCCGGTGTAGCCTTTATCAACAAATGATAAGGCTTTATTTGCTTCTTCAAGGGGGGTTAAGTTTCGGGTCATCGAACTAGCATATACTGGGACTTTTTCTCTAACCTTCCCACCGAGTAAATTGTAAATTGGTAGATCGAGAAATTTTCCTTTCAGATCCCACATCGCTATGTCTAAGCCCGCAATACCTATCCATATTGCTCCGCCAATTTCCAAAGCTTGACCTGCAGAAGACATATCTCTAAATCTGGCCTCTGTATCGATAGGATCTTTACCTACTATAGAAGGTGCAAGTAGTTCTTCAACCACCGTTTTTGTTACTAGAGGTTGTCGCCTGAAACACTCTCCAATACCAGTAATTCCTTCGTCCGTATGGATAAAAACAAATGGATAAAGGCTATCAAGGATTACATATTCAATAGAAGTTATTTTCATTTATTACATCCGTATAAAGACATGATTAACCCACTATTCCTTTTGACCTAAGGGATAATATATCTTTTTTAGAAAATTTCAGTTCTTTCAATATTTTGTCTGTATGTTCTCCATGGCTGGGAGCAGGTAATTCAAGTTTTCCTGGAGTTCGTGAAAATTTGAAGGGTAGCCCTTGGAGTTTTATGCGGCCCAAGTTGTACGAATCGGTTTCAGTAGTTAAGCCGAGTGCCTGTGCTTGAGGATCATCGTGAATTATTCGCAGAGTTTGGTTCGGGGCACACTTTACTCCTGCCTGCCTAAAAAGATTTATCCATTCTGACACTTCGTTATTCAAAAATAACGATTCAAGTGTGTGGTTGAGAACTTTTTGATTCCTTACCCTGGCATCTTTGTTATGCTTGGCTAAATCAAGCCTTCCTATTGCGTCGCACATTTTGTTCCATTCAGTGTCTTCTCTACAAGACAGGAAAAACCATCCATCCTTTGCTTTATAGAGCCTGTAATCGACTGACTGGCCGACAATTCCTAGTCTGGGTTTCTCGGGTTTATTCGGGTAATCAAAATATTCCGCGGCTTGATATGCAAAAGCGGCATTAACCAAAGAAATCTCCACATGTTGACCTTTATTATGTCGAGATCGATAGTACAAAGCAGAAACTATACCGTATGCTGATAGTATCGCTGAAGTATAGTCAGATGCTGCAATCCTTAGAAACACTGGGTCTCCTCCACCCCCTTGGTCACGCATTGCTCCTCCCTGGGCCTGTATGAGTGGGTCGAAGGCAGGGTACTCGCTAAAAGGGCCACTCAAACCATACCCATTTACTGTTGAATATATAATCTTAGGGTTTACCTTTTTAAGACTTTGGTAGTCGACACCTAATTTTTTAGCAATTCCGGCCCTGAAATTTTCAGCTACTACGTCAGCCTCTCGTACCAATTGATGAAAAATATCTAGACCTTTAGGGTTTTTTAAATCTAGTATCATTCCTTCTTTGCCTTGGTTCCACCCTTGAAATGCAGCTCCATTTTGTCTGAATCCGTCACCCGCGAAGGACTCGATTTTTAGTACGTTGGCTCCAAGGTCTGCCAATAAGGTGGTCCCGTATGCTCCTGCTATATAACCTGTAAGGTCTACTACTTTAACGTTATCTAAAGGATGTTGATTGCCTCTCCCTTGGGGAATCTTCACTTTGGAAATGCTGCTTGTGAATAACTCATTATCTTCTCCTGGAGATCTGGCAGAAACTGGCACAGGAGACTTTGATACGGAGAATTTTACAGGGGGGGACACCTGTGTTGTCATCCCTAATTCCGGGTCCGGTATTTGTAGAAGCATTTCATTATAAAGAACTTGAGGATGCCTGGAAAACCATTCTCGGGTTTCCGCAGGGGCGCATGGAACATCGCTTTGCCTTAGTGTATTTAGCCAATATTCTCGGGAATTAGAAGCGAAAATTGGTTCCAAAATTGCTGCTAAATCTTCCCAATACTCCGCAGGTATATTCCAAGGCGCCTCTGAAAAACGCTCGTCCTCTAATAAATCAAAGCATTCTAAAGCGATACATAATTTATTCCAGAAAACGTTGTTTCCGCAGGCTAGAAAGAGCCACTCGTCTGAACATTTATATAAGCGGTATACTGGTAATCCAGTGGATGGACCGGGGCCTCGACGTCTTGGGGTTGTTACTTTTTCACCGGCTATAAACCCTGTAGCTTGCATTGATGTGGATCCCGCATATAAAGGAACTTCAATTTTTTGTCCCAATCCACTGGATTCTCTTTCAAATAGACCTGCTGCCACTGCAAGAGAGGCAGTGAAGGCGGTTCCATAGGTAGCAAAGGGTAGTTGGACGTACAAGGGAGTTCCGATTTCTCCTCCCTGTCCTTCGTGGATACCTGTGTAGGTGCCAACAGTACCGTCATCTCCTGGTACATCTGCCATTGGTCCCACATCTCCATAAGGTGGCAGAGAGCAATATAAAAGAGAAGGGTTTATTTTGGAAAGATTTTCATAATCAAGGAAAGTGGATTTGGCTTCCGATTGCAGCCAGGTTGTGACAACTACATCTGAAGATTTAATGAGGGCGTGGAGATTTTCCAGTTGATTTTCTATAGAGAGATCCAAACAAATACTCTTTTTCCCTCGATTATAAAATCTGTAATTTGGATCAGAACGCAGAGGATCTCCTCCAACAGGTTCGATTTTAATGACTTCAGCTCCCATATCACTCATCAGAAGCGATGTATACATCCCTTGAATATCTCTACTGAAATCCAGAATCCTTATATCTGAAAAAATGGCTACCACTCTTAAATAATCCTCCTAATCGATCATTTAATTTTTGCTTTCATTACCATAACTTCATCCAGCATTCTTTGTTCCGTAATGGATGTCGGTAAGTTAGTAGAATTTTTAAGCATTTTTTCCCTTTGATCAAGAAAACTTAAAGCGTGTTTTTTGCATCTTAAGTTGTTATCCATCAGCAGTATTAATGGACTTATACTATCGTTTAGTTTTTCGGTTTCAGCATTAAAGTTACAGTCAGTACACAGTTCGTCTTGCATTTAATTTCCAACGTAAATTTAAGAAATCTTTATATGACTACGTACCTTATCAAATTAAATATCAAAATGTGCCAGTCGTTTTGATATGCATTTTTGGTTATGATGCATATTATCAATGTTTACTAATAGGAATCTGTAGGGAGATGTGAATATGGAAACAATCGAGAAAGGTAAGATTCCTATGGTAGTTCATGGAACTGAAGCTGCCACGGAAACTGAGCAGACACCAGGGATGGAAAGAAAACCTGCCATACATAAGTCCTCAGTGGGGGCGAGCAAAATATGGTTTGGAACAGTGACATGTGCCCCGAATCAAAAAGGGCCACCGCATCATCATGGAGAGGCAGAAACAGCAGCCTACGTTATATCTGGTCGTATCCGAGTTTATTATGGAGATGGCTTTAAGGAGTATGTTGAGGCTGGTCCGGGGGATTATTTATTTGTTCCAGCTAATACTTGGCATATTGAGGAAAATCCTTATGATTCTCCTTCCGAGCAGTTTCTGACGCGAGGACCGGATAATATCGTGGTTAACATGGAATAGCATACTATAATCTGAAGGCTGGATTATCTCCGCTTAATTAGGAGTAATGCGAGGGTCGGGCCCGTGGGTATTTGCGCCTGTGCTACCTTGTCTGATAAACCAAATAATTAAAACAATCCAACCGACCAAAATGAGTAGATACAGTAATTGCCACCATCCAGATTTTCCTATGTCGTGAAGTCTTCTAGCTCCAAGGGCAAAACCTGGTATTAGAATTGCTAAATTGAAAAGAGATTGAGTGAATCCAGCACCCAAGGAGTCTAGAATTCCAGTAGCTACACCGCCTAGGAGCGCGAATAAGGCCCACCACCAATATTCTGCTCTCGTTGCGCGGCCTTCAAAATGCACATAGTTTTTGAATCCGAGACTAATTGCTTCTCCAAAGCCGACCATCGGATTTTGCAAACCAGTGTCTTGAAAGGTAGATATCGGGTTTTCAATCAGTTTTTCAATCAACTGAGTGCCGCAAATTCCGCAGAATTTTGCAGAGGTTTCATTCTCCTTTTGACACGTTGGGCAAATCATGTGTGATAGTCTACCAAACCAATTTTGTGCTAGATATACATTTTGTAATGTATTTAACTGGAAATATCTTAGTAGGATTTTTTGCTACTCTGGCGATAGAATGTCGAAAAGATTGATAGGAAAGTGAATTTCACCTACTGGTCATATTGCTCCCAAATTATATGATTGCCATGAGAGTGGGCCGGAATCCGGGCATTAAAATGAGCGTAGAGATTAGCGGAATTAATATTATTTCACATGACTACATCGATCATTTTGGGATTAAATCTTATTGCAAAACCGTTCTTGTCAGTTAATTATAGGTTCAGATTAAAATGCAACTCTATAGTGCTTTGACAACAAGTTTTAATTGATAAGTTAGCTATTGAGGTCGGACTTTAAGAATACCCTTCAGTTAACTTGATATTTGAATGGTAAAAGAGGATGTTATGAACAATCAAAAGTTGGCTAGTTTATCTTTATTAGTTTCTCCAATCATACTGCTTTTAGGATGGGCAGTATTGGGTGTAATGTTAGGTTTTGAAGTTAATCCACATAAACCGCAACTGTATATAGAATCACTTGGGGAAAACAAAAACCTTGTAAAAACTATTTTCCCTCTCGTTAGTTTATTTCTTCTTCTACTAATAGGGGGTTTAAGTTTTATAAAAACCTCTATGGATGGGGGATCTGGATATTTTGTAGTGGGATTTGGGTTGATGATTATGGTTATTGCCGTTGCTGGATTGATTGCTGGAGCAGCACTTCAGATCGGAGTCGCGGATGCCGCTTCGACAACGTTTGCGGGAGGATGGTCCCAAACGGCTCAAACTTTATTTGCTGCCGCGAATTCCATTGGCGCCCTGGCTACAGGCGCGATGTTCATCGGTTTTGCATTGGTAGGAATAGGAATATTAGTACAGAAGAGTTTTCATTCGCTGATCTGTGGACTTATGGTTATCAGCGGACTTTATACTGCAGCAATAAGTGTCGTAGATTACAATAACCCGCTAATCGCGGTTGGATATATTGGGTTTTGTTTGTCATGTGTGGCTCTTGGGGTGACTTTAATGAGGTCAAGTGAATAATTGTCTTTTAGAGCTGTCACTATTTGTAGGGTGAAAGATATGAATAAAGAGGGTAGAAACATTTGTGTTAATAGCGGCCTCCGCTAGTATCAATCGTCACTCCTGTAACGTAGTCAGAATCCTCGGATGCTAGAAAAGCTATAACTTTAGCTTGGTCTTCAGGTAGAGACACGCGCCTTAGAGGAATTTCCTGGAGAATCTGTTCCTTATTTTTTCTGATCTTTGTTTCCATCTTGGACTGACTCTTTCACTTAAAGTTACGCTAGGTGCGATGGCATTGCAGTTCACACCATACGGTCCAGCTTCTCTGGCAATTTTTTTTGTGAAGGCCATAACACCCGCCTTAGCTGCAACGTAAGCACTACTGGGATCACCCATACTATGTGCTGCATCAGAGGATATGTTTACTATTTTTCCATGTCCCTGCTTTTTCATCTGCTTGATAATCACGCTGGTACATAAAAAGGTTCCTTTTAAGTTAAATTGGATGATCTTGTCCCAGTCATCTAGGGAAAGGTTGTCGACTGTTGATGTACTATTCGGAATAATAGTGCTACCGCCAACGGCGTTTACTAGGATATCAATTTTGTTAAATCTGGAAATTACGAATTCGGCTAATTCATTAACTGGTTGGTTTTCCAGTACATTAACTTCAACAGGGATAATTGTCCCACCATCGTCCTCTATCTCTTTGGTTAATTCTTCAAGCCTCTGTGAATTTATGTCAACCGCTACAAGCTGAGCTCCCTCTTTTGCAAAGATTTTAGATGTAGCTTTTCCTATTCCATTGGCAGCCGCTGTAACTATGGCTACTTTTTTGTCAAACCTCATTTTTACCTCCTTATTGGGTTTGCGATTCACCTCTTTGTGGTTAGATAGGCCTGTTGAAAGAGGTGAAGGTTAGGTCTCACCTCTTTCTCATTTTTTTCTATTATTTCTATGTATTTTTCCTTGCATGAACTATAGGAATTCTATTGGTGTAAATCAAACCTTGGAGTAATACGAATTCTGTTATAGGTAGGTAAGAAAAATGTCGAGATGGCATGTATTATCTCCATTTATCTATAATGGTGAGGATATTTAATTAGTGAAAGGTATTTAAATTTTAAAGGAGTTATCAGAATGGCAGGAATATCTAAAACCGTTGTTAGTCTACATCCAGGGAAACTTGAAGAAGTATCTAAATTCATAGATTCTCGTTCTAATTTAGTTACAGAAATCGACGGAATGATCGGGCTTGCCGTTGCTGTAACTGGAGAGGACGAAATAACAATTATAGGGGTTTATGAAAGCAGTAAGGCTGCACAGGCTGCATCGGATACCGTCCAAAAAGTATTTTATGACATGGCATCTCTGATGACTTCTTCTCCTGATAGGGGCGTTTATTCTGGGGTATGGTTTTCCAAATAGAGTGGCTGTCAAATTTGTCCATTTGTAATTTTGGTCTCAGATTAGTCATACAATACAAAGTTTTAAAATGTTTTAATTATAGTTTTGTTACAACATCTGAATAAGTAATATTTTCAGGGGCCGTACATTCTATCTACTTCCTGCTGCCACCTTTGCCTCTGCTCCTCTTCAGCGATTTTTTGGAGTTTGCGGTCGACCTCTTCTTGTTCTTTCCGCCAGTCAGCCGCTTGTCTTTCTAATTCATGTTGTACTTCTATTTTCTGAGATTTTTCTACTGGATTTATCCTTCTGATTGATTCCGAGGTTTGGAGGTGCATCAACTCTTTTTTTAGTTCTTCCTGTACTATTTTCCGTATTTCTTGTTTGGCGACAGCCGTTGCAGAGGCCTCAGACCTTCTTTCCTCGCCGCCGCATGCGGTCAACGTCACTACCGTGATTAGCGTAATTAAAGTGATTGTTTTCATGGGCACCTAATTTCACTATGACTTTTAATCAGTAGGTGAAGGGAAAGGGGTTCGTCTTTCCGCCTACTCATTCACTTTAGAGCCCCCAGAAGGGCAAATGCTATGGACATGAGTACCAGGTACGGGATGAAACCTATCAGGACTACGGCAATCGCCCTCAACGTTGATGTGTAATCCAGGGCCTGACGTACGGCTACGACCATTGCGACGAGCATCCAGATAGATGCGACCGCGAAGATAATGTTACCTACGACGGGTATGAATCCCAACGCTCTGAATATGCCTGGGGATTGAGCGAAGCCCAAAGTACGTGCTAATTGTCCCCAATCTGCGTGAGTGGAATGTGATGGGATTATCTTCGTGCCTATGAGATGCACTATCCAAGCCCAAAGCGCCCATCCAGCGATAGCTAATACAACCCCTACGAATAGTCCGATGGGTCCTGTGGTTCCCAGAGATGCTATTCCCGTCGCTAATGCCACAAGGGCAACAATCAAAAGGGCCTGATTTGTCGCCGACGTGTCTGCCTCCACCTCTTCGAACATATTTATGTCAAGACGAGAGGCTCTTATCATCCGTTCAATCATGCTGTGAGTACCTTCAGAAGCCATGTTTCAAACCTCCCTAATATTTTTCATATCATTCCACAATGACATTAACCTAGCTAGGAATTTTCGGTGTTGTTTTCTCCACAATCACTCGCACGGAGGAGCTTCCCCTGCCACCATTTCTATTCAGGGACGATACGCCGACACAGATTTTTGAATTATTTATAATGGCGCCATGATTAAAAAGGCTCCTAAGAAATTTCATTACCCCTTTATTTGAAGCCGCTGATGAAGGCTGAAAAACTCTATTACCTCATAAATTTTAGTGTCAGCTTTTTCTTTTCTCTGGCAACTGTCACTTATGGGGTTTACGCTGTGCGGAATGCTCATTTGGAAGCATACGAATTAATACTTATTGGTACTGCAATGGAGCTGTCTATTTTTGTAACAGAGGTTCCGACAGGAATAATAGCCGACCTATATACTAGGAAAGGTTCTATATTAATTGGTCTTTTGGTAATGAGCGTTTCTATTGCGATCGTGGGGTTATTTCCGACTTTTACTGGAATTGGTTTAGGGATGTTTTGCTGGGGGATTGGCTATTCATTTGTAAGTGGGGCGCAAGAAGCTTGGCTCTCTGATGAAGTTGGTGAGTCAAGGGCCAATAAAGCATTTATTAAAGGTGCTCAATGGCAGATGACTGGGGGAGTGCTTAGTATCATTCCTTCCATTGCTCTTGCCGGGATAAAACCCCACCTTCCGTTCTTTATAGCAGCAGTTTTCTATGTCTTATTAATGTTATTTTTGTTGGTCCATATGTCGGAGAAAGGATTTATTAGAAGTGCCGACAATGTAAAAAGAGGCCTGTATATTCTTCCCGAAGGTTTCTGGTCTAGGCTCAAAGCTAATCACCTCATGCTAATCGGTATAGTTACGTCGATTTGCATAGCAGTGACTATGGAAACCTCAATGAGATTCATGCCCCATGTCATGCTTAACCTTCAAGATATGCCGAATATCCTTTTTCTGAATTATTTTACATTTGGTGCCACCTCTGGTTCTGAATCAAGCGAACTTGTCTGGTTTGGGATCATTGAAGGAGGTTGCTATGCAGCGGCACTTTTAGGAACTTTCTTTGTAGGAAAATTGGTGAATACTGAGAGCCTTCGTTCCATATCCCGTGCTTTGACTTTCTTAACTTTACTTGCGAGTTTCTCTGCTTTGGTTTTTGGAACCGCCAACGGGTTTCTTATAGCACTATTTTCTTATTGGATTTTAATTGCTTTAGAGGAGTCTATGTATCCAATACGAATAGGGTTTGTAAACAGAGGTGTTCAAAGCTCTGAGAGAGCGACTCTGATATCAATAATCAATCAGGGCACATCTTTTGGAGAAATGACGGCTGGTCCAATAATGGCCACGGTATCTGTCATAAAATCAGTTTCCTTTGCTTTAATTGCTTCAGCAGGTCCATCAGCTCTTGCTTCATTATTATTTGCAAAATCATCTTTTACATCAAAGGGAAATGAAGATTAAAGAGACTCAGCTTATGAGAACGTATTTAGCACCACTCATTTGAATACTCTTGGTTGCTAGTTATCTCTATTCAGCGAGCATACTCCCACACAGATTTTTGAATTATCTAAGATGGAGACACGAATTATTAATATTTGTAAACATCCGAAGTGTTTCAATGTTTAATAACCACATATGTGTATAGTTGCAATAAATAATAAAAGGAGTACTGGGTATGTCATATTTTATGAATTTCATCAGATATCCAAATCCGGGCCAAACCAGCGCTGTTTTAGAGGGGGTGAAAGAATCTGTGAAAGCCGTTGGTAGACCGGGAAATGTAGCCGTACCGGTCTCGGTAACAAACCCCACAACTGACCGACCAAGCATAGTAAGTCTCATTGCTGGGTTTCAGTCATTGGATGAACTTGATGTTCTTCAAGAGGAATCACTCAATGATAGTGTAATGATGCAGAGACTTGATTCTATCGATGCTCTTTGTGAAAGGACAACCTGGGTTGTCTCGGAAATAATTAGTGAACCAATTAGTTCCCTGCCTGACGGCTACGAGCCCAAAATAATATCGAGAACAATTTTAAATTTTAAACCTGGCAAAAGAGAGGAATTAGTCAATGCCCTACTTGAAGGCAGAGCCAACTCTTCTGACAAAGTAAAGCCTGTTATAAGTGTCCCTTTGGCTGGTCCAGCTGGCAGAATAAGAGTTTCAAGATTTGCGGAAAATCTTCAAGGCATCCAAGAAGGACAACATTTGATTGGGAAGAGTAATGTGGGAAACATCTCTGACCTGTTGACGCAATCTCCTATCAGAATAGTCAGTAGGATTGTCCATAGTCAATAAAGCGAAAGTAGGGTAGGGATAGGGTTCCAAGGATTCTATCGCCTCAGCGATAGCTTTACAGATTTTTATCAAGAAGTGTCATCACAATAATTTGCATGTAATTCAAGATTTCTATAATGGCGAAATTAAACAACCTCCCATAAAACAAGGAGTAGATATATGGCAAAAGCTTACGGTATTGCTCATGTCACATTTATCAATTTAGAAAAATTCGTAGAGCAATATGCTTCAAAAGTTGAGGACACTATCAAAGCATTTGGTGGTAAATTTCTGGTTCGTGGTGGTGAAATTGCATACTCTGAAGGAAAGAAATTAGGTGACTTAAACGTCATTGTAGAATTTCCAGATAGAGAATCAGCTCTCAATTGGAAAAAAAGCTCAGAATATCAAGCAATACTTCCGGGACGAATTGAGAATGCAACAACACAGTTCATCATCATAGACGGGGTTGCCTAAAATAACTGGCTATCTCTCTTCAGCAAGCATGGTATGGCACAGGTTTTTGAATTATTTAGAATGGCGTCATGAACCACTCAATACGATGTGCCTTTTATAATAATGTCTAGATAATGTCTTAGAAAGTTAATTATAACGGCTAACATTGTCATATTTAATAGCGTTGGTGAGCAAAAAAATGCCGAAAATTAAAGAGAACATGGACCAGATGAAAGAGGCCTATCAGCTGTGGGGTGAACGAATTCACACCCAAAAAACTATTTTGCAGGAACTGAGGACAAGATATGGAAGGCAGGCTGTTAGCTCCAGAACAATATCGCGTTGGATAAAGGAGTTTAATTCAGCTTCCTTCAATGAAAGTGAGCAGGATAAAAAATATGAGTGGCGCTCCCTAAATAAATATGAAATACCGTGGCAGGATGGAAAACTGGCTAACTATCTAAATAGTGAGTATTACCATCAGACCGGGCACATGGCGACTGGTAGACAGGTGAAGTGGTTGTGGCGAGCGTGGCATTCTTCCGAAGGAGCTAACTTGACCCCAAGAGATGATATAAAACATTTTTGGACTAATCTAATAAAACAAGCCGATGGCGAGGCTGAAAAAGAACAAAACAATACATTTCATTATTACTTCAATCTAAAGAGAAGAACTAACGAGGATGGTAATGAATCTTAGGCAACAGGCAAAGATATTAGAAGTGCATCATTCAACATTGAGGAAATGTAACAATGGGAAGAGGGAATGGAATTTTGAATTGAAAGAGTGATATGAGAATTTGGCTGCCACCACTCAGTTCTATCTATCTGTCATGGCGGGTTGCCTGGAGGAGGCTATTGGGTTGTTAGAGTAATTAAATGTTTACAATTTTCCACTGAATTCACAAATATTTTTCGAACCAATTTAGAGCTAAATCCCAAGCATCTGTGCTTGCATCGACATCATGCCCTTCGGTATTTGTATCATTAAAAAATGCGTGAGACGTACCAGCGTAAGTTTTAAAATGAAAGTCGTGCTTCCTACTTGCTAATTCTCTCGCAAAATCTGGCAACTGCGGATTCACCATATCGTCATGCTCTGCCCATATTCCTAACAAAGGTGCCGTGAGGGAATCCCAATCATATTCCACGTTAGGATGAATGCCATAGAAATCCACGCACGCCCCAACCTTACTTCCATTCTGGCAGGCAGCAAATAAAGCAAGAGCACCACCCATGCAAAATCCAGTAACGCCTACAGGGTTATTCGTCTCCTCAAATAGGAATTCAATTCCACCTCTTAATTCCTCTTCAGTCTCCTTTATATTCAGTGCCATAAACATTTTTCCGGCTTCATCTGGTTCCTCGGCAATGACGCCATGATAGTGATCAGGTGCAAGAGCGAGATAGCCTTGCCTAGCAAATCTATCAGCAACATCCTTGATATGATCATTCAGACCATTCCATTCCTGTATAACAATTACAGATTTCCCATTCCCGTTGCCTTCAGGTCTCGTCAAATACCCGGTTCCTTCGCGCCCATTAGTGGTATACGTAATCATCTCTCCCATCACATTTCTCCTTACGATCTGTACATATTTCTAATAGTAATCTTGTCTAATTCTAGTGGAAGTGATGGGTTGAGGAAAACTATAGAATCGTTAGGAAAGTTCTAATTTATCCTTTCTAATGCGTAAATTATGTCCGTATTATTGTGAGCTTTATCCCATTCAACCATTTTTGGTGACGACATAAGTTCTTGAAAACGTTCCTCATCAGTGATATTTACCATCGTGATGATTTTGCTAAACCCTGGTTTGTTTGTATTAACAATGCCAATTTCAAAATCTGAAGAAGCTGCTTTAATTTCGTCAGCAAATTCTTCAACCATCGAGAGGAATTCTTCGACCTCTCCTTCAAAACTAGATACAACACAAATGTTCATTGAAAATATCCTTTATAAACACTTAAATTTTAATGATGAGGGAACGACATTATCACAGGTGGTACGGACTGACTATCCGGAGGACACTATTCAATTATTAGGATAGCGTCAGGTGAAAATACTCTTTCTTTTCCCAACGACTGCCCTACAATGTCTGGATGACTAAATTTTGTATGTCTTGTGGAAAAGAACAATAACCAACATGAAATATGTACTGCTAATAATGATATTGCTGGTGCCATTGAGAAACTAGAGGAATATCTATCTTTTCTCTCCACCCGAAACCTATTTGATTAATATATTGAAGGAAACAGGACCTTTTTAAAAGGTTTTGTAAACAAGAGCTCAATTATTTCTACCCGATCAGCTATTAAATATCTTTCTCTCCATAATCATCTAAGTCAGAACAGTAAAGTTAGATATGCTGGATACTTGAAAGGATTTCTAAAGTACCTAGGAATCGATTTTGATATTTCTATAAAACGCCCCCACTTACTACCTGAGCATGTCTATGAAAAGGATATTGAAAAACTAAAAGACACAATAGCCAACCATATGACTCATAAAGGTTCTGTATTTAGGGATCTAATGATTGTTGAAACTGCAACTAAAACCGGGATGAGAAGAACGGAACTGGCTAATTTGCCAGTCAAGCAAATCAATTTCGGATCAGGTTCATTGACTGTAGTTGGGGGAAAAGGTTCTAGAAACAGAGTGATACCTATCAGCAAAAAATCAGAAGTGGATTTAAAGGAGCTTTGTTGTGATAAGCAATCAAATGACAGGATTTTTGGTCTTACTCCCCAAAGTTTGGGATTGAAAATAAACGACTGGGCTAAGAAATCGGATGTTCCCATTCACACCCATAGTTTTCGGCATTATTTTGCTACGAGGTTATTGGAAAAAGGAGTAAATATAAGGGTTGTTCAAGAGTTACTTGGTCACGCCAGTTGGAATACGACTCAGGTATATTTATCAGTAACTGCGACGCATCTAAAAAAGGCATTAATGGCATTGGATTGAAAAGAACATTTGTACTACAATGGCGATATATACCAGATATGGAGATTGTCCTAATTGAATACTAAAGAAATTTGGAACCCTGAAACCAGGGTTGAAGTGAGTTCCTATTACAACAATGGGGAACCAATAATATTTTCTCCCACAAAAGGATTCAAAAAAAAGAATCAACCCTCTGCCGTGGAACTTTTTAGTGGAGCTGGTGGCTTATCCACAGGCCTGTCAAACGCAGGGTTTCACGT
>PBKS01000018.1 GCA_002722155.1 Chloroflexota bacterium | reverse complement strand
TTGTGCTCCAAGAAAGGGATGGTCTTCGTTTGGCTGCCAGTGTCCGTAATAAAGTGTTGGATGTTGCATGTCATAGAAATGAACGTGCGCATCTACGAATTTAAAATCTTCATTAGAGTTCATACGGTGGCCCCTCCGTCCACCACTAGATGGCTGCCAGTGATGAAGGAGGCCTCATCTGAGGCTAGGAAAAGAGCCGCATACGCGATTTCTTCAGGTGTGCCGACTCTTTTGAGAAAGCTGGCTTGTCCTGCTTTTTCAAGAAATTCATCTCTATCTGCTTTTTCAAAAGCTATATGCCTTTCTGTTGCCGGGGTATAAATAGCCCCTGGGCAAACTGCATTTACTCTTATGTTAAATTCGGAAAGGTCCATGGCCAAACATCTTGTCAGTTGTAGCAAAGCTCCTTTTGAAGCGTTGTATGGCACAAAGGAAGGTTGCGCTATAAATCCGCTTACGGATGCGATGTTTACTATGTTTGGAGAAGTAGATTGTTTCAAGTACGGTAGAGAATATTTAACGGTGTTTGAGGCTCCTATCACATTGACTCCGAACACTGTTTCCCAATCCTTTTGTGTGACATCTTCTACCTTGCCGAATATGAATGCCGCGGCATCATTTACAAGAATATCAATCCCACCTAGGAAATGTGAGGCTTTTTTGATCATATCTGAGACGCTTTCGTCCGAAGAAACATCTGTTGTTACTGCGAGGGATTTGCCTCCGGCTGACTTTATTTGAGCCGAGGTTTCATGCGATCCAGATTCGTCGATATCAGCGATAACTATTGAGGCACCTTCGGAAGCAAATATATTGCATATAGATCTGCCTATACCCGAGGCTCCTCCGGTCACAATTACTTTTTTGGATGCTAGTCTCATAATTGTTCACTCCCGTTCATTCTAGCCTGTTTAATCCAGATGGAAAACTTCTTGAAGTTCGATCATGGCTTGGTCTGGCGCTGAGCCTTCAGGGATTTCAAAATATGGTGACATCAATTCTTGCCAGTCAGTATTTACTTGCTCTGACCCCATACCCTTAATAGAATCCGCTAAAGATTTGTCAGCTTCAAAATATCCGAATAGTAGACCATCTGGCCTCATGAAAAGGGAGTAATTTTTCCATCCATTTCTGGACAGGGCATTTTTCATTTCCGACCATACATTTTTGTGATGGATTTTATATTCATCTATATATTTCTCTTTTACCTTCAATAAAAATGCTACTCTGGTCATATTTACCCTCTTTCAGTCTCCAAAAAGCACAGTCCCAGCTATTGAAACCACAGAATTGTTTTGCTGGTCTGCAGGGCACTGATCATATCCGACGCTGTATCCGTTACAGCCGTCTAATATTTTACCCATTAAATATATTGGTGTTAGTCCACATATTTTTCTTGCATCCGATTCTTCTGCACTGATGTCAAAAAATTCGTCAGGACTTCCTTTTTCGATAGTGGCCAAGGAAATATGGTCTTTAGAAGCGAGGTCTGCTCGTGATAGCTCGTCCATGGAAGCAGTATCTCCAAATTCCGGTCCCATGTGAGCCAAATCCCCAGCTGCAATAACCAAAGTTCTAGATTGCTTTCGATATTCAATAAGAGCTTCAATCACATTGTTAATAGCTTCATCCTCGCTGGGTAACTGTTTATCTATGACAAATTTCTGAAGGGAGCCACACAATATTGGCAAAAGTTTGAAAGATTGTCCTTTCAAGGCGTTGTGCAGCCAGATCAAAGATAATTCTATGGAATGTTCCTTTATGTGATGCAATTCCTCTTTGTAAGGATCTCCTTCAATAATTGCTGACTCCAACAATTTAATGCCCGCTATATCAGTTTCGATATCTGAGTAAGGAGTCTGGTAATTTTGCACAGTTGGAGTTATCGAGCCTAGTCCTCCAGTGTGATCTGTTCCTAGTATGACTACTTGCTCTATATCATCTAGGTGGCCTTCACATTCTTTCCATAATTGTGCATATGTTGCAAATCCTCTCGCGAAATCAATGTGTGGGGAAAGCAACCCTTGGATATTTCCTTGATGCTTATCCGCTTTTCCAGAACGCTCAAATTGAGATTTGCCCTCAGTGATGAACAAATTTAAATCAGAAATGGAGGCTGGATATATAGTGCCGGCAAAAGACATTGGTCGACTTCTACTGCTCCTGTATTTTTGGATTGCCTTTTGTTTTGCCGCAGAATATTTGCCATTTTCTAAAAGTAAAGCATCGTCCAATTGTTCAATTAGGTTATATATTCGCTGCTCTCCTATGGAAATCCCTTGTAGAAGCAGTCCTCCGTTTATGGATTGTATTGTCCTTGTGCCGTCACATAAAATAAGTATGGGTGTTAGGTTTTGTGGTATCTGTACAGCAGTTTGTGCCATTCCCAGGTCATCCTCAAGGTGAAGAAAAACTCCATCTTCTCTTTGAACCCATCGAGGTGATAAATCCCGTAGCTGTGGTTTAGTTGGTAATCGTTTTGACATTTTTTATCCTGATTAACATCGAAATGATGGGAAAGAAAAGTATCAGTCACATCACAGCAATAATCAATACTGGCAATAAAACACTAAACATTTGTCATCTTTTGCTGTGCTATAATTCGGCTCGCTTTGCCTTCCTGTAAACAGGTGAGATAGACTGTTTCTATATCAAATACTTCGAGATGAACTAAATATGCCGTCTTTGGATGATTTAAGAATTTTTTCCGGTAATTCCCACCCTAAACTCGCATCAGACATTTGTGATTACTTAAGAATACCAGTAGGCCAGTGCGATGTATTTAAATTCAGTAATGACAACACATTTGTAAGTTTTAAAGAAAACATCAGAGAAAGGGATGTTTTCCTACTGCAGACTTTTTGCAAACCTGTTAATGATCACATAATGGAACTACTTGTGATGATAGATGCTGCAAAAAGAGCTTCTGCTGGTCGTATAACTGCAGTAATACCACATTATTCATATGGTCGTAGCGATAAAAAAGATCAACCTAGAGTTCCCATAACAGCTAGATTAGTGGCCAACTTACTTACTGTTGCAGGAGCGGATAGAGTCTTAACCGTTGATTTACATGCTGGTCAAATACAGGGCTTTTTCAATATTCCGGTTGACGAATTATCAGCGGTGCAAATGCTGGCAGGACACTTTAAGGCCAATAGCATAGGGATACAGGTGGCGTCTGCAACCGACGCAGGAGACGTAAAAAGAACGAGGGACACTGCAAGGTTTTTAAATGTTGGAATGTCTTTGGTTGAAAAACACAGAATAGGTAATGAAGACCGAGTTGAGGCTGTAAGCTTGATAGGAGATGTGAAGGACAAAACTGCTCTTATTGTGGACGATGAATTAGGAACAGGGGGAACAGTGATAGCAACTGCTGAGGCTCTCAAAAAACACGGGGCAAAAGATATTTATTGTGCTGTCACTCATCCCGTATTGTCAGGTGAAGCAAGTACTATATTGGCCCAAAGTGAAGTGATAGAAACGGTTGTTACGGATACTTTGCCTGTGCCTGATGAGAAACACGGTTCAAAATTAACCGTTCTATCAATCGCCCCAATGCTGGGAGAGGCAATACATAGGATTCACAGCGGTCTCTCCGTAGGAGCAATGTTCCAATCATAGGCTAAGTTAACTTGGTTGTGAATTGCTGGTGCTCATAAATGATGTGCCCGTATAATTTGTTGTGAAGTAAGGATTGATGACAAAAAGTATGGCATTTTTAAAAGCGATAACAAATCTTCTGGGTAACTCAGACGAAAAAGCTCTCTCAAAACTCGATCCCTTGGTAGAACAAATAAATACCTTGGAAAGCCGTTATACATCTAAATCAGATGAGGAGTTGAAATCCGTTTCGGCAGTACTTAAAACTGAATATGAAAGCGGGAAATCTCTAGATGACCTCCTTCCAGATGCATTCGCGGCGGTAAGGGAGGCTGCTAAAAGGACGCTTGGCCAGAGGCATTTTGATGTCCAGCTACTGGGCGGGATTGTTTTGCATCAGGGAAAAATCGCTGAAATGCGAACAGGAGAGGGGAAAACATTAGTTGCAACGTTGCCGGCATTTCTTAACTCCATTTCAGGAGAAGGAGTTCACGTGGTCACAGTGAATGATTATCTGGCAAAAAGGGACGCTGAGTGGATGGGAGCCATATATAATTCTCTAGGGGTATCGGTTTCCGCCTTGCAGCATGATTATGCTTATCTCTTCCACCCTGACAACTTTGATGGTGAGAAGGTGTTAGGAAAACAAGTCGACAGAAAAGAGGCTTATGAATCCGATATAACTTATGGCACGAATAATGATTTTGGATTTGATTATCTCAGGGATAACATGGTTGACATCGTTGAGAGGAGAGTTCAAAGAGGTAGATCATTCGCAATAGTGGATGAAGTCGATAATATTTTGGTTGATGAAGCAAGGACGCCATTGATCATAAGCGGACCATCTCAGCAGAACCCCAGTGAATATTCAAAATACGCGAAGATTGTTCCAAGTTTGATAATAGAGGAAGACTATATTATCGAAGAAAAACACCGCTCTGTTTCACTTACACAAAATGGGATAGGTAAAATAGAAAAATATCTCAAAGTTGATAATTTATACGACGCTGAGAATTTTGGACAAGTGCACTTTGTCGAGAACGCTGTTAGAGCGGAAGTGATATACAAAAAAGATAGAGAGTATGTCGTGAAGGATGGCAAGGTGGTGATTGTCGACGAATTTACTGGTCGATTGATGGATGGTCGACGGTATTCGGATGGACTACATCAAGCTATTGAAGCTAAGGAAAATATCACTGTACAAAGAGAGTCAGTGACTTATGCGACTATTACCCTTCAAAATTATTTCAGACTTTATTCTAAATTGTCCGGCATGACGGGTACTGCGGCTACAGAAGCTGAGGAATTTTGGAAAATTTATAAACTTGAGGTTCTTAGCGTACCTACAAATAACCCTGTGATGAGATCTGACCATGGAGACCTGATATATCGAGACCAAGCTGCGAAATACAATGCCGTTGTACGAGAAATTAAATCTAGAGTTGAGGCAGGACAGCCCGTCCTGGTCGGTACCACAGACATAGATCGGTCAGAAATATTAAGTGGGCTCTTAAAAAATCAAGGTATCAAACACGAAGTACTGAATGCAAAACAACATGATCGGGAAGCAGCTATTGTTGCACAAGCAGGTAAACCTGGAGCAGTGACTGTAGCCACTAACATGGCAGGGAGAGGGACTGATATTGTGCTCGGCGGCTCTCTAGATTTGGCTGAAGGAGATACGGCTCAATGGGAGAAAGATCATGAGCATGTCTTGAATGTTGGAGGTCTTTTTATAATTGGCACCGAGAGGCATGAGGCTAGAAGAATAGATAATCAACTTAGAGGTAGATCCGGCCGTCAAGGAGATCCTGGAGAAACCCGATTTTTCTGTTCCCTGGATGATGATTTAGTTAAAAGGTTCGGTGGTGATCGAATTCAAACTATTATGGATTGGGCTGGTATGGATGACGAAACTCCGATTGAAAATAAGATGATTTCGAGGTCCATCGAGGGTGCCCAGGTAAAAGTCGAGTCTTTTCACTTTGATATGCGAAAAAATTTGGTCGAGTATGACGATGTAGTGAATTCACACAGAGATGTTATATACGAGCAGAGAAATTCTGTATTAGACGGTGTTGAATTGAGACCGAAGATCCAGAGAATGATAGAAGGGGAATGCGAGGCTATTATAGCTGAAGGCATGTCAAGTGCAGCGAATGAAAATTGGGACATCGAAGGGGTCATAACAGATCTTCAACGTATAATCCCTCTAACCAGTGATCTAATGAACCCTCAATACGTATTCGACGCCGGACAAAATAATTACCCAAACGAAGTGATCGCTCACATAGAAAAAATTTACGAAAATTTTGAGGCAGTCGTCGGAGATGAAAACGCTAGATCGATAGAAAGATACATAATGCTGAGAACTATTGACGCCAATTGGGTGCAGCACCTCACGGCGATGGAGAATCTTCGTCAAGGAATCAGTCTACAAGCTGTCGGTCAAAGAGACCCCTTGGTGATGTATAAGAAAGAAGGCCATGAATTATTTCAAAACTTGCAGTCTAAAATTATTGACGATGTTGTGCATACTATTTTCAAGACAGGAACCCCCATTGATCCCGAGCTTGGCACTCAAGCCGTACATAAGCCAATGGTGGCGGATCAGCCCAAGCCAGTTTTTAAGACCAATAACTCTTCAAGAATGGCGAAAAAACCTGCCGGGCCCAAGGTTGGTAGAAATGAACAATGCCCTTGTGGGAGTGGGAAAAAGTACAAAAGGTGCTGCGGGTTAGCTGCCTAATTAAGATAAATAATTTATTTTAATGTCGCTAAGATCTCGTTTATTCTAGTTTCTCTGTCTTGAGACCTTTGTAATCGCTCTTTTTCTTTTTCCACAACTTCCGCTGGCGCTTTTTCTACAAAGGATTGATTCGATAAACGTTTGTTTAAAGAGGAAATATATTTAGAAATTTCGTCGCGTTCTGATTGAAGACGTGCTAGTTCTGCACTTAAATCTACATTATCTCCCAGTTCTAAGTAGGCGGTTGCCACATTCGCTACTATTGATATTTCTCCTGTCTGCATTTCAAGCAAAGCTGAGTCACTGATTTCAGATATGGAAACACCCGCAAAATTCTCTATGGTGCTAGATTCCGTTTCCATCAAACTAGATTCTGTCCCAGCTGCTACCCTGCAAGTTATTTTTTGTCTCTGCTGAATGTTGAATTCTGATTTCATATTCCTAATCGCACGTATGAATTCAATTAGTTTTGTCATTTCTGTTACAGAATTATCATTCATCACGGATGTTCGGATTTCTGGATATTCTGCCATAATGAGTGAATCTGGCCACTCGTCTCCAGTTTCACCTACTTTGCACAAGTTCCCCCATATCTCTTCTGTGACAAAAGGTAGAAAAGGGTGTAGTAACCGCAGTGTCTGTTCCAACACATAGGCTAATGTAGGTATGGGGGATTCAGCCCCTTCTGTCCTTAGGCGATCTTTTGTTAATTCAATATACCAATCACAATATTCATTCCAGAGAAAATCATGAATTTGTGTTTGAGCTTCTCCAAATTGAAAATCACCCATCAATCTGTTGACATCAGCAGTTACTTGGTTGAGTCTCGACAGTATCCATTGATCGTGTCGATGAATTACGTTTTGGGGTCGACAAAAATCAGGAGCTTTTTTTCCTGAATTCAGATTAGATATCACGAATCTAGAGGCGTTCCAAAGTTTATTGGCAAAATTGCGACTGGATTCCAATTTCTGCTCATTCATACGCAAGTTATTGCCAGCAGTTGTGCCTGTTGTGAGGGCAAATCGTAGAGCATCAGCGCCGTATTCGTCTATAAGGTCAAGTGGATTTAGGACATTACCCTTAGTTTTGCTCATTTTTACCCCTTCTGGGTCCAAAACAAGACCGTGTAGATAAATTGTGTGGAATGGTATCTCACCCATGTTGGCCATTCCTAACATAATCATTCTTGCTACCCAGAAAAATATAATATCGTATCCTGTTTCCATTACTGAACCAGGATAAAAAGACCTCAGGTCTTCTGTGTCATCTGGCCATCCTAAAGTGGAATGAGTCCACAATCCAGAACTGAACCAAGTATCTAAAACATCTTGGTCCTGATATATCTCTTTTGATCCGCAAGATTGACAGTTGGTAGGATCTTCTAAAGGTACTGTTTCTGCAGAACAGTCTTTGCAATACCATACGGGTATTTGGTGACCCCACCACAATTGCCTGCTGACTGGCCAATCCCTAATGTTCTCCATCCAATCAAAATAAACACTAGTAAATCTTTCAGGAATAATCTGGATTTCCTCGTCCTTCACGGCCTTTATGGCAGGTTCTGCCAACGATTTCATAGAAACATACCACTGTTTAGAAATAAGTGGTTCGATGATTTCGTCGCACCTGTCGCAGTGCCCGACAGAATGTCGGAATGATTCAGTCTCAACCAATAATTCTTTGGCCTCAAGTTCCTTTTGGATGAGTTTCCTACATTCAAATCTGTCTGTATTTTGGAATTTGCCGGCCTCAGTATTCATTTTGCCGTCATTGTTTATAACGGTTATGAAGGGGAGTTCATTCCGTGAGCCTATCTCGAAGTCTATGGGGTCATGTGCTGGGGTAACTTTCAGTGCTCCTGTCCCAAATTCTACTTCGACTGCGTCATCAGCAATTACCGGAATAACACGATTTGTAAGCGGTAAACTGATCTTTTTACCGATTTTCCCTTTAAATCTGTCGTCTCCAGGATTTACTGCAACACCTGTATCCCCTAGCATTGTTTCTGGCCTGGTAGTTGCTACCACCAAAAAGCCAGATCCATCTGCAAATGGATATTTTATGTGGTATAAGTTCCCGTCAATTTCCTTGTATTTCACTTCCAACTCAGATAAGGCTGTTGAGCATCGCGGGCACCAATTGGCTATTCGTTCACCTCTGTATATCAATCCTTTTTCGTAAAGATCCACGAAAGTTTTACGTACTGCTGCTCTAGGTGTTTCATCCAAAGTAAAGGTACTTCTTGACCAGTCACATGAAGTTCCAAGCCTTCTAAGTTGTTCGTATATACGATCACCATAAGTTTCAACCCATTCCCATACACGTGCTTCGAATTTTTCTCTGCCTAGTTGGTATCTGTTTAACCCTTCTGTTGCTAATAATCGTTCTACGACGACCTGTGTTGCTATTCCGGCGTGATCTGTACCAGGTAAATACAGTGTTGGCTCTCCCTTCATACGGTGCCAGCGTACGATCATATCTTCCACAGCAACCGTCAAAGCATGCCCCATGTGTAGTTCCCCGGTGACATTTGGGGGCGGCATTATCATGACAAAAGGAGGTTTATCAGAGCTGGTATTTGGTTGAAAGTAACCAGAATCTTCCCAGGATTTGTAAATTCTGCCCTCGGTATCGCTCGGATTATATGCACGGGACATATTTGAGGAATTGTTATTTTGGTCCATGTGTTCTCCGAACAATAAATTGTTAATGACGAAAAGTTAATTGGTTGGACAGGTGGTTTGAGTCACCTATATTGCGTATTCTGCAGTTTTATCTTCCGATTTTTTACTTATCTTCTTGCTGAGATAAAGACCTTCTAAAACAAATTCAAATGCAGAAATTATTGCACTATCGTCCTTAATTGGTTCACAAAGAGCTGATAACTTATCTGTTAAATTTTCGAATTTGTTAATTAAGGACATATATTTGTCATTATCTATTGCACTCCCGGCTTGGATAATGATTCCTTCTTGGAACTCCTCTAATAGGAAATCAAATTCATCTGGTTCAGTATGATTCGTAAAAATGTTTAAAACGGCTCTGTCAACAATGTCACCAACGATTTTAGCTTCGAGCCCTTCTTCTACGGTTTCAAGTTCAACCTTTCCTATCGTGGAAGCTATTAAGTAGGGAAGGTCACTGATTCTAGGGGAAGAAATGCGATTATTGATGAGACCTCTTCTGAAGGCCTGTCCGATCATAGTTTCAAAATTGGATATAGATACTCGTAAGCTAACCCCAGATCTTTGGTTTATTTCAGGGCTACGTCTTGCTAAATGAGTAATTTCACCAATAATTTCCTTCATGAATTCCGGTGTTTTTACCAATTCATCAGAATCAGAAAACTTTTTATATTCTTGAGTCACTATGTCCATTTCTTGCGAAACATCGCTTGGGTAGTGAGTGCGGATCTGTGCTCCATATCGGTCTTTCAGAGGTGTTATTATCCTGCCTCTGTTTGTGTAATCCTCAGGGTTAGCTGTCGCCACAATGATCATATCTAAAGGTAGTCTTACTTGGTGGCCCTTGATCTGAATATCTCGTTCCTGCATTAAATTAAACAAACTAACTTGGATTCTTTCAGTGAGGTCAGGGAGTTCGTTTATACAAAACAGCCCCCTATTTGTTCGGGGTATCATTCCATAGTGAATGGCCATTGTGTCTGATAGGTATCTTCCTTCGGCTACTTTTATTGGGTCGATTTCTCCTATCAGATCCGCTACTGAAACATCTGGGGTAGCAAGTTTCTCAGCATATCTATCGGCTTTAGGCAGCCAGTCGATCTTTGTATTTTTCTTGTCGGAAGCAAGGGTTTCTTTTCCATATTGGCTTATTGGGTCAAGCGGATCGTCATTTATCTCGGATCCTTTTAAGAAAGGAATATACTCATCAAGTAGATCAACTAAAAGCCGGATTATTCTGGACTTGGCTTGACCTCGTTCTCCAAGCAGGATGATGTCTTGGCCCGCTAGGATGGCATTTTGTATTTGCGGTATGACTGAATCGTCAAAACCTACTATGCCTGGGAAGACTTCGGAGCCTGCTTCTATTCTTCGCACTAAATTGGTGCGAATTTCCTCTTTAACTGTGCGGGTTGTATAACCGGATTGAATCAATTCACCTAGTGTTTCTGGTAGATTTTCTGGCACTCTGTAACCTTTTAAAAGATTTATTTATTTTTATATCGAGTCAATGTAACAGCAGGATAATCCAAGTTCGATTCATTTATACGAACCTCAGGCTTTTTGATTGTCACAGAAACTGAGTAGATATCATAATCCAGAAGTATTCTATCTGAAATATTTTTTGCCAGGCTCTCCAGTAAGTTGTGCGGTTTCCCTTCTATAATGGCTTTAACGATTCTGAATAGCTCAGAGTAGTTCACTGTGTCTTCTACCTTGTCTGATTCAGAAGGTTTTATTAAGGAGCATTCCACTATTAAGTCAACGACAAATTTCTGGCCTTTGGAACGCTCTTCTGGATTAACACCATGGTAACCATAAAATCTCATTCCTTTAAGAATAATTTGGTCCCTGTTCTCCATCAAGAGATAATATCCATTTGTTTGGCCTGATCGATCAGTGCCTCAGCCCTTTTCACTACGGGTACATCTACTACTTGACCTTCCAAAGATGTAGAACCTCTGCCTTTAGCGGCAGCTTCTTCAAAAACTCTGATTACTTCTAATGCGTGATCAATTTCTTTTTTAGTAGGAGAAAAACATTTGTTAATGATTTCAACTTGTAAAGGATGTATTGCAAATTTGCCTTTGAAGCCGATAGATTTGGATAGTTCCGAGTTTATTTTTAAACGATCAGGATCCTTAAAACCAAAAAATGGGGTGTCTAATGCCAGTACTCCCGCAGCTCTTGCAGCTATTGCTACTTGGCTTCTCGCGAAAAGTATTTCGCGATCATCTTCGTTTCGTTTGATTTCCATATCGTTTGTGAAATCTTCAGCGCCAAAGGCGGCGGCGATGATTCGATCATCTGAGGATAATATGTCGTAAGCATTTAATAGACCAGCAGCGGTTTCTATCCATAAAACAAGTTTAATAGAACCTTTGGTGATTTTTCTTTCAGATTCCAAATGTGCAATACATTTCGAAATCAAGCTTACATCTTGGGCCGAATTAATTTTTCCTACAGAGACACCATATATTTGTGGTCCAATGATGGCCGACAAATCCTTTTCACAAAGACCTGTATCAAGGGAGTTTATCCTAGGTATTACCTTTATCCCCGTATTTCCAAGCATTTCCAAATGGTCCGCAACCACTTGTCTGGCTTGTGATTTATCGTCCCATGCTACAGAATCCTCCATGTCTGGTACGAAAGCGTCCGGTGTGAATGTGGCGGCTTTGGCCAGCATATTTGGCTGATTACCAGGCACGAATAGTAAACTTCTTATGTAAGTCAAAGGAAAATACCTCCTGAATAGGAAAATGTTAGAGAGCTAACAAAATTATGGTTCGGCGAGTATAACATTAAGAACTAATAGGATAATCATGTATGGATAAAATAGAAATCATCGGACTAAATGGGCTACCTGAATTTGATACCTCAGATAATCTTTCTGAAATGATTTTTGATGCGGCATTATCCTCAGCTGAAGGAATACAATCCGGAGATGTAATAGTAGTGACCCAAAAAATTGTCTCCAAAGTTGAAGGTATGATCCGGGATTTATCGGATATTTACCCTAGTTCTGAGGCAGAAGAACTGGCTCTTAAGCTCAGTAAAGACCCCAGGTTGGTTCAGTTAATATTGGAGCAATCTACAGAAATCGTGCGGACCGACTTTGAGCGCGGGGTTTTGATAACAGAAACTATTCACGGCTTCATTTGTGCGAATGCAGGAATAGACTCCTCGAATGTAGAAGGAGAGACTAAGGTTGCTTTACTTCCAAAGGATTCAGACGCTTCTGCTAGAGAAATACTAAACGATTTAAAGTGCCTCGCAAATGTGGAATCCCTAGGGGTTATTATTTCTGATACTTTTGGACGGCCTTGGAGGGACGGTCACGTAAATTTCGCCATTGGATGCGCGGGTATGAGCCCTTTCATAGATTATAAAGACACAATCGATGCGGTAGGCCAAGTGTTGAAAGTCACCACCATATGCATTGCCGATGAATTAGCGGCAGCATCAGAACTAGCTACCGGTAAATCTTTGAATATTCCAGTTGTTATAATAAGAGGGAGCGAATTTAACCCCGAAAATTCCTATTATGAATCTCTTTTAAGGGCAAAAGAAAATGATCTTTTTCGGTAACTAATTTTCATCATCCTCTTTGACTGTTGATAGGGCTGGCCCATAGGAAGCTTCTCTTGTTGCACCGGTTGATTTCCCCAACTGGTCTAAAGAAATATCTGAGCCCCAGGATGAACCTTCAAAATAATTCATAAAATCTCTCTGGGTGCCGCAACGCTTGCATTGACCTGAACTGGTCGGGCCATCTGGATCCCCGATGATCCAGTGGTGAGCACAAGTGTCCCCATTTACTGGTTGAATAGTATCTATGGACTTCGTATTTGCCACTTTACCGCCTTTTGCGATTACATCAGGTTATATTCCAATAAGATGAATATATCATATTGTAATGAATATTGTAAATATTATTCTAGTTTATAATATTAAGGAAAATTCTCTTCTTTGACTACCAGGTTTCCAGGTTGTATGCAGAGTCCCAGAATCTGTATTCGTATTTGCTGCTGGTAAAGAAGATGTTTTCCAGATCCTCTTGGCTGCTAGGGGTCATATTTTGAACCTCCCGATCTATAAACTGGCGAATCCAAATAGCGAGGTCTTCAAACTCATCTGAGTTGTACATTTCGATCCACCTTGAATACAGAGGGCTATTTGAAGGTAGTCCTCGAGCAAATAACCGCTTCCCAATCTCAGAATAACCCCATGAACAGGGCAATATAGCTGTAGCGATTTCAGGAGTTGATCCAGAATATCCTATTTCCAAAAGATGACGTGTATAAGAATGTGTGGCCGGAGACATTTTAGTGTCTAGAAGCTCTTTCTCACCAATGTCAAAATCCTTACAAAAGCTTACATGGAGGCTCATTTCTGTGTTTAAAGTCTCGTTCAATAAGGCAGAAAACCATCCCATGTCCTCTAGGTTTTTACATTTAGCAATAGCCAGCGATATGACTTTAGAAAACTCGATCAGGAATAAATAATCCTGTTTCATGTAATGTTGGAATTTTTCCAGTTCCAGAGTCCCGGAACCGATCCCTTGCACGAAGGGATGCAAATATTCTTTTTCCCAAAGGCTATCGGCTTTCTTTCGGAGTAGCGCGGTGTAGCTCATATTAAATCCCTTTTATTGCTTAGCGGCTATTGTGATAGTTGTTCCCGGTGCCACAGCTCTGAAAAGTTTTTCATCACCGTCAATATTTCCGAACACGTTAACAGGGCTGGCTGCTCTGGGTTGCTCGTCAGTGCTAGCTGGAGTTCTACCGAAGAAAATGCAGAACGCGTTACCTGGAGGCCAAAAAGCTATATCTCCAGATGAAACTAGATCGGATGCGTCTGGCTCCTCGGCAGCATCGACAGAAATTGCGAAATATATTTCATCACCCCAAACATTAGCTGAACCTGAAATGGGTAAAGAATCCCATATGTCATTGGCCGTATTTGAATCGTTAATAATGGCCCCTATTTCAAGACTGCCAGCGCTAATGGTTATCGACCGTTCATTCATGAGATTTCCTATCCTTGATTACTGATAAAAAGTTGACATACTGTCGGCTCACCATACCATATGACTCCATCTTAAATTTAGATTTGGTATTAGAAGATAGATATGTCAGAAAAATACATTCTTGCAATTGATCAAGGCACTACTGGAACCAATGTTGCTCTGGTGACTATACGAGGTGAGATATTTGCCTCAAGTTACAAGGAGATTACGCAATTCTATCCAAAACCAGGCTGGGTAGAACATGATCCTTATGAAATTTTGGAAAGTGTTTATGCTTGTATTAAGGAACTACTAAAGGTCTCAAAGGTGGCGCCAAGAGATATATTCACTATTGGGATTACAAACCAAAGGGAAACAACAGTTATTTGGGATCGGGAAACGGGCAAAGTGATCCATAATGCTATTGTTTGGCAATGCAGAAGAACAAGTCCAATATGCCAAGAATTGTTGAACACATCTGATTCAGAAACGATTACTAATATCACAGGCCTATCCATTGATCCTTATTTCTCTGCTACTAAAATCAAATGGCTTTTGCAGAAAGTCCCAGAGGCTTATCGAAAGTCCAAGCAGGGCAAATTGGCCTTCGGGACTTTGGACAGTTGGTTAATTTGGAATATGACTGGTGGGAAGAATCATGTGACTGATGTAACCAATGCCTCAAGGACCATGCTCCTTGATCTGGAAACTCAAGAATGGTCTCGCGCAATTCTAGGTGTATTGGACATACCAATGGAATTATTACCTCAGGTTTGCGATTCAGATGCTGACTTTGGAATTTGTGAAATCGATGTATTGGATAACCTGAAAATTCCTATTACTGGGGTTGCTGGTGATCAGCATGCCTCATTATTTGGTCAAGCCTGTTTCAATGTCGGGGAAGCAAAATGTACTTATGGCACTGGTGCCTTTTTGCTAATGAATACTGGCAGCGAAATTAAAAAATCGGCTAAGGGTCTTCTGTCGACTGTGTCATGGAAAGTGAAAGGTGTAATTGAATATGCTTTGGAGGGAAGCGTCTTCTCAGCTGGAGCGATCGTACAGTGGCTGCGAGATGAATTAAATATCATTGATTCTGCTGATTCGGTTGAACAGCTTGCTCGTTCAGTAAACGACACTGAAGGAGTGTATTTCGTGCCAGCTTTTACTGGGCTCGGGGCACCTCATTGGGATATGGATGCCAGAGGAACTATCGTTGGATTAACTCGAGGAGCTGGCAAAGCTCACATAGCAAGAGCGTCCCTTGAAGCTATTGCCTATCAATGCGAGGAAGTTTTGCGGATAATGAGACAAGATTCCGGTAACGATATATTGGAATTAAAGGTGGATGGTGGAGCTACAAGTAACAGTCTGTTGATGCAAATGCAAGCAGACATCAGTAATTGTAAAGTTAACAGCGCAGTTATTCAGGAAACCACAGTATTGGGTGCAGCTTTCATCGCAGGTATTGGTTCAGGGATCTGGGATTCTGTGTCCGATATTGCGGCAATGTGGCAATCTCAAACGGTATATACTCCGTTCATGAAAGAGATAGAAAGAAATCGGAAACTGAACGAATGGTCAAAAGCGGTGGTGACATCAAAAACATGGGCTTCACAGTTATAGGAGATAATATATGCCTTCAATTATGCCGGATGAATTGGAAAAAATTGCTACAGCACTGCTTATTGGGGCCGGTGCTTCAGAGGAGGAATCGAAAGTAATATCTCGGCTGTCTATTGCTGCCAATTTAGCTGGCCATGACTCGCATGGGATAATTCAGATTCCCACATATATTGATAGGGTAAACCGAGGCCATATAGTTCCAGGCGCTGAATACGAGATTGTTAAAGATACCCCCACGACTACTGTAGTAGATGGACACTGGGGATTTGGTTATTCTGTCACTGAGCGGCTCATGAGAGAAACCATAGAGAAAGCTAGGACTCAGAATATCGCAGCTGCCACCGTATATCGGCAAAGCCATATCGGTCGGTTGGCAGCTTATCCTCTAATGGCTGCTGAATCTGACATGATAGGAATGATTACAGCGGACTCGGGCAGATCGGCTAAAGCTGTCGTTCCATTTGGTGGTCGGGAGAAGAGGTTGGGGACAAATCCGATTTCTATTGCCATGCCTAGCAACCTGGATGGGGCATTTTTCCTTGATATGGCGACTAGCGCGGTAGCTGCAGGCAAGATAAATTTGGCGCAGGCTAGAGGCACATCTATTCCAAGTGGGTGGGTGGTTAAGGAAGATGGCGAACCTACCACAGATCCAAATGATTTGAAGAATGGAGGGGCCATTCTACCTTTAGGAGGAGACCAAGGCCATAAAGGCTACGGGTTGTCATCTATAGTGGAAATATTTTCAGGAATTTTAACTGGACTAGGATTTGGGCATGATCCCTCTGGAAGACACAATGATGGTTGTTTTATTTCAGTTTTTAATGTTTCAGCTTTTAGGGACATACAGGATTTCAAAGATGAGGTCACTGAATTCGCATCCTATTTAAAAAGTTCAGAGACGGCTCCTGGTTTTGACGAAGTTTTGTACCCTGGGGAGATCGAATACCGAAATGAGGCCCGCCAACGTAAAGAAGGGATATTTGTAGAAGAATCCACTTGGAGTGAACTTATATCATTGGCTGAGGGCTACAACATAGCAGCTGATTTGCCTTTTTAAAACTAAACTTATTTTTGTAATTTAACACTTGAAGCACTAGCAAGATTTAATGATCAGTTAAACGTTTTCAGGGGATTAATGGAAAATTTATTAGATAGAACCCGATATAACGTTACCCATCGTGCTAGTGTCTACTTCATTTCCACCATCACTAGCAATGTCTGCGGTTCTATATCCTTCTGCTAAGGCTGCGTCAACAGAGTTCTCGATTGCGTTTGCTTCGTCACTCATACCAAAAGAAAGCCTGAGCATCATGGCCGTGCTTAATATGCACCCAATCGGATTGGCTATTCCTTTGCCGGCTATATCAGGAGCACTGCCGTGTATCGGCTCATACATGCTCACTTTAGTTCGCCTTCCAGATTTACCCGGCAAACTGGACAAACTGGCCGACGGCAGCATTCCCATCGATCCTGATAGGACGGAGGCTTCGTCTGTGAGAATGTCCCCGAATGTATTTTCCGAAACAATTACATCGAAATCAGAAGGGTTTCTGATCAACTGCATTGCGGCGTTATCTACTAAAATGTGTTCCAATTCCACTTCTGGATAATCTTGACCTAGTTCGATAGCTATCTCTCGCCATAGCCTGGAAGATTCCAAAACATTTTGTTTATCGACTGATGTCAGCTTTTTTCTTCTTTCCATGGCGAGCTCAAATCCAACCTGCAAAATGCGGACTATTTCAGACTCCGTATATTTGAGAGTGTCTACCCCTCTACGACCCCTTGAGGTATTCCATCTCTTTTTAGGTTTTCCAAAATAGAGCCCGCCGGTCAATTCACGTAGTACCAACATGTCAACCCCTTTCAAGACTTCAGGTTTTAGAGGACTTGAATTTATTAGCGTAGGGTAAACTTTTACTGGCCTTAAATTGGCAAATAAACCCAATGATTTACGGATTGCTAGAATACCATCCTCCGGACGAACGTCAGCGTTCGGATCATCCCATTTAGGACCTCCAACAGCACCAAATAAAATGGCATCTGAAGCATTGCAGGTATCGATGGTTTCCTGAGGTAAAGGGGTTCCAAAGTCATCAATAGCATTACCCCCTACCCTCCCAGATTCAATTTGAAAATCGTGACCAAATCGATTACCTACGGCTTCAAGGATCTTTATAGATTCATTTATTACTTCCGGTCCGATTCCATCTCCGGGTAGTACTGCTATGGATGCTTTCATGAACTTCTCCGTTTATTTAGAGTTTCTTCGTCAATTTGCGACGATATTCAATAATTTTCCTGGAACATAGATAATTTTTCGGATTTCTAAGCCTTCAGTGTGTTTTTGAACACCGGAATCTTCCATTGCAATTTCATTCGCATCAGATTCTGTTAGGTTAGCGGAGGCAGAGATTTTGGCTCTTACTTTCCCATTAACTTGGACTACGAGAGTGATTTTATCGTCTTTAGCCATGTTTTCATCGTACTTAGGCCATTTTTGAGTGTGCACACTGGATTTCATACCTGATTTTTCCCACAGCTCCTCAGACAGGTGCGGCGTTATTGGAGCCATCATCACATATAGACTGCGTGTCAAATGCAACCACTGATCAATATCAATTTTCTCAAAAATTTTGTCTTCCGAGAGGGCATTGGTGAACTGCATCAAGGTGGATATAGCGGTGTTATATTTGAATTTTTCTATGTCTTCACCTACTCGCATAATGGTCTTATGCAAAAGTCTGTTCAAATCTCTTTCTGTGTCAGGATTCGAAGCCAATGCGAAAGTATTGAGATCTAAATTGGAAATATCCCAGACTTTGTTTAGCCACCTAGCAGCACCATTTATTCCGGAGTCATTCCATTCACCGCCCTGTTCCCAAGGTCCGATGAACATCAGGTATGTTCGGACAGTATCTGCCCCTACTATATCTACATAATCGTCCGGTGCAATAACATTTCCCCTAGACTTACTCATCTTTGCACCTTTGTATATTATGGTGCCCTGATTAAAAAGTCTTTTAAAGGGCTCATCGTATTTTATCAGCCCGAGGTCACGGGTGGCTTTGACGAAAAATCTGGAATAAAGTAAATGCATCACTGCATGCTCAACCCCTCCCGTATATTGGTCCACCGGGTTCCAGAGTTCGGCAGATTTTTCTTCAAACGCAGACTCGGAGTATTTTGGACTGGCATATCTTAGAAAATACCAAGATGAATCCACGAATGTGTCCATCGTGTCTGTTTCTCTTTTACTAGGTTTAGCGCAATCAGGGCAGGTGGTATTCACAAATTTGTCGTGTACTGCTAAGGGTGATTCTCCTGTCGGGAGGAACTCTGCATCTTCTGGAAGCAAAACAGGTAGATCCTCCTCTTTCACAGGTACGATCCCACAATCATCGCAATACACCATGGGAATCGGTGTGCCCCAATATCTCTGCCTTGAAATTAGCCAATCACGCATCCTGTAATTTATGGTCTTAGTCCCTAGTTTATTAGTTTCAATGTGATCAGCAATTAGCTTCTTACCTTCAGTACTGCTGAAGCCGTCGAATTGAGAGGAATTTACCTGTGTTCCGACATCTATGTAAGCCGCATCTAATTCTTCGCCATTCCAGTCTTTTGGAGCTACTACGACCTTTATGGGTAGGTCATATTTTTTTGCAAATATAAAATCCCTTTCGTCATGGGCAGGAACACCCATCACTATTCCAGTTCCATATGTATTTAGTACATAATCACCGATGAGGATTGGGATTCGGTCTCCAGTTAAAGGATTAACACAGTAACTCCCTAAGAAAACTCCTGTCTTTTCTCTATCTATTGCTAATCTTTCTACTTCAGAAGCCTTACGGGCATTATTTATGTAGTCTCCTACAGCAGCTTTTTGGTCTGGAGTGGTTAGAAGGCTTACCAGAGGATGTTCAGGTGCTAGTACAACAAACGTAACTCCGTATACGGTGTCAATGCGAGTGGTGAATGTTATAAGTTCGTCAGTGTCTAAATTATGTTCTGAGATATCAAATTTGAATTCGACACCATCGCTTTTACCTATCCAGTTGGTCTGCATAGTGTTGATTCGCTCGGGCCAATCCATTTTTGACTGGTCCAATAATTCTTCAGCATATTCTGTAATACGGAAAAACCATTGGTTCATGTCCCTATGAGTAACTGTTGTATCGCATCTTTCACAGGTACCATCAATTACTTGTTCATTTGCTAACACTGTCGCACAAGATGGGCACCAATTTACAGGAGCGTAATCCCGATAAGCCAACCCTTTTTTATAGAACTGTAAGAAAAACCATTGATTCCATTTGTAGTATTCAGGTACGCATGTAACAACTTCCCGATCCCAGTCATACATTGGACCCATCGAGGCCAACTGATCTCGCATTCTCTTGATGTTGTCCATTGTCCAGGAATGCGGATGAATACCTCGTTCAATAGCAGCATTTTCAGCATTCAATCCAAATGCATCAAACCCCATAGGGTGGAGAACATTGTATCCTTGCATAGTTTTGAATCTTGCATGTATATCAGCACCAGTCATTGCATACCAATGACCTACATGTAAATCACCTGACGGATATGGGTACATTGTCAACTCATACCATTTTGGCCGGGGATCGTTGTCATCAACCTTATATAGGTTGGATTCTTGCCACTTTTTCTGCCACTTACTTTCTATATTGGCGTGTGGAAATCTAGTTTCTATGGTTTTGGGTGTCATATATCTGTCTCTAAACCAATATTTAATTACTTACCTAATTCCGCTACTATGGCATCTCCAACTGAAGATGTGGAGGATGAACCTCCTAAATCAGGTGTCACGATTTCACCTTGAGATAGTATCGACAATACCGCCTTTTCAATATCAGTAGCAGCATCCGTATGACCCAAGTGTTTTAGTAACATCGCTCCTGTCAAAATTTGGGCCATCGGATTGGCGATGCCTTTACCCATAATATCTGGCGCACTACCGTGCACTGGTTCGAACATTGAAGGGTACCTGCCTTCCGGATCGAGGTTTGCGCTAGAGGCTAAACCCATACTCCCAGTAATAATCGCTGCTATATCAGTCAAAATATCTCCAAAAAGATTACTGCCTACAACGACGTCAAAATCTTCAGGTTTCCTAATGAAATCCATTGCTGCTGCATCCACAAGCAAGGAGGAAGTTGATATATCAGGGTATTCAGCTGAAACTCTTTCAAATGCTCTATCCCACACTAACATCCCATAACCCTGAGCATTGGATTTAGTGATTGATGTAAGATGCTTTTTCTTGTTTCGTTTACGGGCTAATTCAAATGAATATCTGATTACCCGTTCACATCCTTTACGCGTAAACACACCGGTTTGAATGCCGATCTCCTCAGGGAAATCCATGTATTGAAAACCGCCCACGTTGGCATATTCTCCCTCTGTATTTTCGCGGATTACCACCATATCGATGTCAAAGGGTTTTTTACCCGCAAGTGGTGATTCTATGCCTTGGTATAGAACGCTGGGCCTCTCACAGACATACTGGTCAAAACTTCGTCGTATTGGTAGCAACAGTCCGTTGAGCGTTATGTGATCCTGTATGTCAGGATGGCCCACCGCTCCTAAAAAAATTGCTTCAAAGCTTGAGAGCGTATTCAAACCATCGGATGGCATCATTACACCATTATCCATGTAGTATCGGGAACTCCATGGGAATTCCTTGAAGGAAAGATTAAAACTGTAGTTTTCAGATACAGCCTCTAAAACTTTTATACCTTCTTCGACAACCTCGATCCCTATTCCGTCCCCTCTAATAACAGCGATATTGTTTTGAACCATAGTATTAGTAACACCTCATACCTATTGAATTTGGGGCCGTCAAATAATACCCGAATGCGGGTCTTTTCACATCAAACAGGTTCTAAGAAGTTGCTTCTATTGCCTTTATCCCTAGGGTTAATACGTCTAAAGGGGGGTAAAGAGAGCTATCAAAGGTATCTTTCTGCTGGTAATAAAGTTCAAGAGTTTTTTTTAATTCTGCATCCGAGAATAGTTTCCAGCCCTGGTGCAATGCCTCTATCGTATCAATAGGTTTACAATAATAAATCATGTCTATGTGATGGTGGAATCCGACTATGGGGTCATCTATATGCTCCTCCAAGATATGTCTTGGTGGGGTGATTGATTTTGGGTAATCAAAATTCATATTTTTGAAAGGTGGCTCCTCACAAATGGATGCCACTAACCCGGTTTCCTCCTTTATTTCTCGCAGCACAGCTTCTACAGGGTCTTCATTAATCTCTACATGTCCTCCGGGGGGTAGCCATAGTCCAATTTTTGGATGTCGGTGGAGAAATACCCCTCTGTCCCATATGAGGTACCCGGTAGCAGTGAAGTGACGTATTACCACAGCTCTCTTACCTTAATATATCAGTGAAGTAAATCCAGCCAAATTGAATTTCATAAAATCGAATAATATTGACTTTACCACGTATGTTGAATATATTCTTGCGTAATAAAGTTGCGTAGACGGGGAGCCTTAAACGGCTGAGAGGGTTTTTGAAAAGCCGACCCGAGACCTGAACTGGATAATGCCAGCGGAGGGAGTTATGGAAGCATTCTCCAGTCACCCTCCAAGGGTGATTTTTTTTGTCTAAAAAATTTGTAGGGTGAGGGAGATGCAATATGAATGATCCTCTAGTTATAGCTGGTAAGGAATTTTCTTCGAGATTGATGGTAGGAACCGGACGGCACCGGACTATGGAAGAGATGGTGGATTCCATAAAGGCCTCTGGTAGCCAGATAATTACGGTCGCGATTGGTAGATTGAATTTGCAGGATGTTAACGAAAAAACAATCTTGGATCATTTCAACTGGGATGATTACACGATTCTCCCCAATACAGCTGGTAGTAAAACCTCGGATGAAGCAGTATTGACTGCCAGATTAGCTAGGGAAGTAACAGGTTCCTCTTGGGTTAAACTGGAGGTGATTCCAGACATAGCACACCTGTTACCAGACCCGATAGGTACCTTTGAAGCCGCTAAAGAATTAGTGGAAGACGGATTTGATGTACTACCTTATATCCATGCTGATCCTGTTCTAGCCCATAGGTTGGCTGCTTTAGGCTGTGCGACTGTTATGCCTCTTGGTTCCACTATAGGTTCAGGGCAGGGTATATTGACCATGGAAGAAATTGAAATCATCATAAACGATGTTGAGGTTCCGGTAGTAGTAGATGCTGGTTTGGCAGTTCCTTCAGATGCATCAAAAGCGCTAGAAGCTGGGGCAGACGCAGTCTTAGTAAATACAGCTATTGCTCAGGCTGCAGATCCTGTTGCTATGGGAGAAGCTTTTAAACTAGGTGTTTCCGCTGGCCGTAAGGCTTACCTAGGGGGTCGCATTGAGAGAAGAGGGTCAGCGATATCAAGTAGCCCTGGCGCTGGAATTAATTCTGGTTAGAATTTGAATATTGAAATGATGAACAATCCGATATTGTGTTTGGTGACCAATGGTAAAAGAACCTCTGGAAGAGATTTAGGATTCATCGTAAATGAAGCCATTTCAGGTGGCGTGAATATGATCCAATTTCGAGATAAGGATGCTACAGAACCAGAAAAATTAAAAATGGCCAGGAATTTAAGAGAATTAGCCAAGGATAGGGCTGCTTTCATCGTGAATGGGGACGTGGATCTGGCGAAAGAAATAGGGGCTGACGGCATTCATTTTCCGGAAAGACAAATCTTTGATGGCCCAATTGATAATCTGAAAGAAAACTTCCTGATTGGGAAGTCAGTACATAGTTTCGAATCAGCAGCTAAAGCCACCTCAGAAGGTATGAACTATTTGATGATAGGAACAATATTCCCGTCGGCGTCACATCCAAACGGACCAGTTTCTGGGACTGGGATTATAGAAGAAAGCCATAGGAATATACCGATACCCATTATAGGAATCGGAGGGATAACAGAAGCAAATTGCCTACAGGTCATGAAAGCAGGAGCTGCAGGGATCGCAGTTATCGGAGCTATATCAGAGGCTGACAGTCCGAAAAGGGCCGCACATGATATTTTAGAAGCACTAGAGTCAAGTAAAGTGTGACAATGTTTGTAAATTTGAATGGTAAAGCACATGAAATTAAAGCTGGATTATCCCTAATAAACCTTATTGCCGACCTTGGCCTGTCTGAAAGAAAGGCAATTGCTATTGCATTGAATGGTGAGGTTTTGAAGAAGGGAGATTATGCAAGAATAATTTTAAGTGAGGGGGATTCGTTGGAAATTGTGAAAGCGATAGGTGGAGGCTCTTAGAAAGGGCCTAGCTCAGTTTTTTATTGCTTTAATGACTACTGCGAACGGAACCATATTTAATCTGTCTCTGAATTCAGTCCAATAATTACCTTTGTATGGACTCAAATTTTCGTTCTGTGGGTCCAGCGGTTTTGGTTCGGTGAGTTTTGTTACTACAAATCCGTTATTGGTGATTCTAGAAAAGAGCTCTTCAATTGTTCTGAAATAAGTGACTCCATGATTCATTTGCCCTTGCTCTCTCCATATCTCCATAGGTGGGTTGAAGTAATCGGTTACCAATAAATTTTTACTCTCATTATCCCATTCGAAGGCTCCAAGGGGATGTGTGGTACTGATTATCAAAGCGCCCCCTTTTTTTAAGATTCGGTTTGATTCTGAGAAAAATATGTCAATATCCTCAATAAACTCAAGGGCAAAAATAGAAATAATCCCATCGAACTCATCGTCGGCAAAGTAATTTAAATTCTGTATATTTGCCTGGAGTAAATTAACTGATATATCAAGTCTTTCACATGTGCAAGCCGCATGAGACAATTGATTCGAAGATATATCTACTGCCGTAACATAAGCCCCCAATTTAGCTAGAGCTATTGAATTTTGAGCACCACCGCATCCTAGTTCAAGATATTTCTTTCCGGCTACTTCACCGATCAGCTTGGCTGATTTCTCGCCATAGGATAAGGGAGAATAATGGATATCTTTTAAAGATATGTCGCTGGTGGCTTGGTAATTTGAGGACATTAAATCCCAGCCTTCTTTGATTCCAGAAAGGTGTTTATGAATTTTCAAATACTATCTCCTTATGGATATTTAACCAATAATAGTTCAGTTGGTACACTATTGCTCCAAAAGCGATCCAAAGGAGGCCTTTAAATGGTAGATCAAATATCTTTTAGTGTTGGTGACGTTATAGATCCAAAAGATTCCACATGGAAATTTGACACGCATTCTGACGGACCCTCTGGTGTGCTGCCATTTACGGAAGAAATTCTGGTGAACGAATCGAGTGGATTTCATTTTGGGATGAGTCAAAATGCTGGAATGGGATGGAATCCAGCTGAGCTTCTGAGAAAGCATTTTCTTATATTGTCGACCTCCGGTGGCCTTAGAGATAATGATGGGTCTCCCATCGCTTTAGGACTACACACGGGCCACTTTGAATTAGCACTCCAAGTCGAGGCTGCTGCCCGTGAATTTAAAGATGCGAAGACTATCCCATTTTCTTTGATGTGTTCAGATCCCTGCGACGGGAGGACTCAAGGAACTACAGGCATGATGGATTCTCTTCCATACAGAAACGATGCAGCTCAGGTTTTTCGAAGACAGGCTAGATCTTTACCGACCGCTAAAGGCATATTGGGGATAGCGTCCTGTGATAAGGGTCTTCCCGCAATGATGATGGCACTAGCTGGACTTAGAGAATTACCGGTTGTTGTAGTGCCTGGTGGGTCTACCTTGGCAATACGTGAAGGCGAAGACACAGGGATGATTCAATCTATTGGAGCTAGGTTTGCCCAAGGGGAAGTGACCTTGGAATATGCTCAAGATGTCGGATGCAAGGCATGTGCCTCGCCTGGTGGAGGATGCCACTTTTTGGGGACAGCTGGGACCTCTCAAGTCATTGCAGAATCATTAGGCTTGGCTATAACACATAGTGCTTTGTGCCCGTCTGGGACAACAGCTTGGAAAAATGTTGCGCAACGTAGCGCAAGAGCCCTGCTGCTTATGGAATCAAGAAACACATTATCCTCAGATATTATTTCGAATGCCGCACTAAGAAATGCAATGGTTGTGCATGCTGCCTGCGGAGGCTCGACCAATTTGCTTTTGCACCTACCTGCGATAGCTCATGCGGCAGGCCGAGATAGAATGACAGTGGATGATTGGAATGATGTAAATAACAATACTCCTAGAATAGTTGATGTGCTACCTAATGGGCCTGTCGGCTTCCCTACTTCTGAGCTTTACACGGCTGGAGGGGTACCTGAAGTGATGCTCCATCTGAGGTCCATGGGCTTATTAGATACCAAGGTTCAGACCGTAACGGGCCAGTCATTGGGAGACAATTTAGATTGGTGGGAAGGTTCAGAAAGAAGACATGACGTAAGGAAAAGACTCAGCGAGGTTAATTCTGTCGATCCAGATCATGTGATTATGAACCCCGAAAATGCCAAGAAAAGAGGTCTAACAAGTACAGTCACTTTCCCTAGGGGAAATATTGCTCCACAGGGTTCTGTTATTAAAAGTACTGCCATTGACCCTTCCGTTGTAGATGACGATGGGGTTTACAGAAACACTGGTCCTGCCAGGGTGTTTTCATCCGAGAATGAAGCAATACGTGCGATAAAAAGTAATGATGATTCTGCGAAAATTAAGGCCGGTGACATCATGGTTGTTAAGTGCGGAGGACCGCAAGGAACAGGTATGGAGGAGCTTTATCAGATTACGGCTGCCCTAAAACATCTTTCCTACGGGAAAAATGTGGCTTTAATAACTGATGCAAGATTTTCGGGCGTTTCAACAGGGGCTTGTATTGGACATGTTGGCCCAGAAGCCTTAGCAGGTGGCCCAATAGCAAAATTGAAAGATGGAGATCAAATAGAAATAATTGTCGACAGGGTCAATTTGTCAGGAACTATTAATCTGGTCGGATCAGCTGGAACTGTGATGGGCTCAGACTGGGGGGATAAAGAGCTTGTAGAAAGGCCCATGCCAGAAGGTCTTGTTCCTCATCCTAAACTTCCTGAAGATACCCGGCTTTGGGCTGCACTCCAATCGGCTTCCGGAGGGACTTGGGGTGGATGTGTTTTTGACGTGGATGAGATCGTGGAAACATTGGAAGCAGGACTACAGGCATTGGGTAAATCTTAGGTTGAACCGATTAGGGTCCCAGGGAGACTGGGACCCTAATCGGTCTATTGAACTTTGACTAGCTTTTGCATAGATCGTAATTCTCTTGGAGGATCCATTCGACTTCCGTAGTCGCTCCATGAAACCTCAGCAACATATATGTCACCCTTCGAATCGACCGCTATGCCATGAGGAGAGAAGAATCTACCACTTTGTTCCCCGTAACTTTGTCTACCAAGTCGAGCTATTACTTCACCTTTCAGGTTCAAAATTGAAACCCTAGGTCCGAGATCTGTTCCCATGTCGTTGGATCCGATGCCTGCAAAGTATTCGCCGACATACATCAACTCTTCTCCAGTTCCAGAATCAATTGTGGTTATCGCAGCCCGTGATAGGTTTACCCATTGAGTTTCAAAATTGCCTTTGCTGTCGAATATTTGGATTCGGTGATTTTCCCTATCGGAAATGTACACCCATCCGTTTGAGTCCACATTTACTCCATGAACGATATTAAATTGACCTGGATTTGTTCCGGATTCTCCCCATGAAAACAACAAGGTACCATCAGGAGAAAATTTATGTACGCTGGCATTGGCGTAGCCGTCAGCAACATAAAAATTTCCAGTATTGGGTTCTACCGCGACGTGGGTTGGCCTGGCGAAGGGTATGCCACTCATTGCTGGCGCGGATTGTCCGGGGTTCCCTATAGTTAACAATAATTTCCCGTCCGCTGTAAATTTTCTAACGGTATGATCTCCGTTATCTACGCAATAAATCTCATCGTCAGGTCCAACGGTAATACCGTGAGGATTTGAGAAAATGCCATTTCCCCAGGAATCAACAACATTTCCATTTGAATCGAATACAATCACTGGGTTTGTTCCCCGATTGAACACATATACTCGGTCTTTAGAGTCAACATCCACAGCGGTTGCTTCTTTATATACCCACCCTTCTGGCAGGTTTCCCCAATTTAGGCCAGATACTTCATATTGGAATTTTCCTTCACCCAATATAACCGGCTTGGTGTCTTCCTCACTAATAACTGAATGTCCATCATCTCTGACTCCAAATTCCCAATTATGATCTTCATTCGACATCTGAATCCTCCGTATAACTTTAGTCAGCATATTTATAGGTGTTAAGGCTTGCTCTATAAATAAACACATATGGTTTGAATTTTCATGGTTATAATAGGGCAATTTGAAATGGAGAGGAAATTATGGCCCATGAAAAGACGGATATAACGCTTATAGTGGAGAAGGATCAAGCAGAATGGTTGGCTCAGCAGGCGGTAGAATTTGGGTTACCTGATGATTCGAAGGCTTTTAGAATTCTAGTTGACTTCGCAATTCAAGAAATGGATGCCAAAACAATATTTTCCGGTGAAAATGAAAGATGTAGGCATTGTGGATAGAAATTTGAGTAAAGATCAAATTCATTACCAAAACATTCAAGAGATTACAGCTTCTTACTCTTCTGGGGAACAAACCGCAAGTACCATAACGGAACATTTTTTGAAACGGATCGAAGTTCTCGATCCAACTTATCTAAGCTATGCAACTGTTATGGGAAATGAGGCGTTAAAACAGGCAGAAATTTTGTCGGAAGAATGGTCCAGAAATCATATTCGTGGACCTCTTCATGGGATTCCCATCGCAGTTAAGGATTTGTGTTATACCAAAGGAATTAGGACCATGGGAGGCACTGCCGTATTGGAGGAGAATATTCCAAATCATGATGCGACAGTCGTTTCTAAATTACGGTCATTCGGAGCAGTGATTCTCGGTAAATTAAATCTTACGGAAGGAGCGATGGGCGGATACAACCCGCGAAGAGCTGTGCCTAAAAATCCATGGGATATTAAAAAATGGACCGGCTCTTCATCCAGCGGTTCGGGAGTTTCAACAGCTGCCGGACTTTGTACAGGATCCCTTGGTAGTGATACAGGAGGATCCATTAGATTTCCATCAGCAGCATGTGGCCTAGTAGGGATTAAACCAACATATGGCAGAGTGAGTAGATACGGTGTTTTGGATTTAGGACAGACTTTAGACCATGTAGGTCCGATGACTCGGGACGTCAGAGATGCTGCTCTTATTCTGCAGGCTTTGTCCGGATTCGACGTTAATGATCTTACGACTCTTCCCGTCGTGCCGCCTCATTTTGAGGATATTGAAAAGACAGATTTAAATGGTGTCATAATAGGATATTCGGAAGTTTACTCAGAAGAAGGTGTCGACAAGGAGGTTGTGAAGGCTGTTCACGATGCTGCTGATATTTTAAGGTACCACGGGGCAACAATTAAAAATATCGATTTGGAAGGCATTGATGCATTTTTACCCGCTTGGAAGACAATATGTACTGCTGAAGCATTCAACGCCCATTCTGAATTTTTCCCTGAGAGATCTGAAGAATATGGTCTCTGGTTTAGAGGTTGGCTACAGCACGGTACTTCTGTTTCAGCTCAAGATTACATAGACGCTTCTCGCGAAAGGGAATTGTGTAATGGCAGAATTCGAGAAGCATTTAATGGAATAACCGCTATGTTGTCTCCAACAGTGATAAAACCACCCCACGACGTCGATGATTCTATTAGCTATGGTCCTATGGATGATCGAAGGGGAACTTCCTTTCAGAGGTTCACCGTGCCATTTGATTACAACGGGTATCCGACGGTGTCAGTCCCGGCGGGCTTAAACGATGATGCCTTGCCACTTAGTATTCAGATCTCAGGACATCCTTTGTCAGAAGAGCTTCTTTGTCGCATAGCCAGAACTTATGAGAAGTCCATAAATTTGATAGATTTCCATCCATTTGAGTGACTTATCTCATCGCGTAATTTGGTTGACTGGAAGACTGACCTCCAATAAGATTCAATGGCCGGTTTCTACCTATGAGCATCAAAAGGGACGCCTTTTAAGGTAAATCTGAGTTGATATATAGATTCTAGGTATAGAAAATGAAATGACGGTAAATAATAAACAGGACGTAATTAGCAGATGCCCAAAGTAAGCACGGTCACATTGTCATCAGTTCTTGATGCACGTGAAGTGACTCTACCCAATTTTGATAAACAATATTTAGATGACGTTTCCTTTGTCACAGCGATGACATTGGTTTTGATGGGAAACTATTGCCAGACAGGCCATTTTGGTGGACCGTTGGCATATACGCCATACACCGTCGCATCTCACCTAATTGGTCCAGATTTGGGCGGATTGAAATATGATTACCGGCGACCAAAGCATCCATATTCTGACAAATTTATGTTGGCGGGAGGGCACAACGCCCCCGTTACATACGCACTATGGATGGTGTTGGGTGAGGCACTGTACAGAAAATACGAAAATACAGGCAATAAAAAGTATCTGGCTGATTACGACCAAACCTTATTGCCGATAGATTGTATAGGATTTAGAAGATCAAAACGGGGTATGGAAAGCATTTTGTCGGAAAACGGGCTTTCAGATCATCCTGCTATGCAGCAAGCTAAGATTAGAGGAATTCGGGCTTTATCTGGCCACTCCGAAAGTACAGATGTCACAAATGATGTTAATGGCGGACCTTCCGGTATAGGTATAGCAACTGCTGCAGGCAAAGCTACCTTTTGGGACATTATCGGAGCTTCAGACTCTCCAAAGATAATGGCGGTGGAGGGTGAATTTGCCATGACCTCGGGTCATTCACAAGAGATGAAAACCCAGGCCGTTGCACAGCAGGTCGGAAAACGATTACGTGTGTTGATGTCCTATAACAACGCGGGGATTGATGATGAACTGGTTGGAGGCGTGATACAACCTCAGTACGATTCGTATAGAATAGTGGATCAATGGACTTCCTACGGTTGGAATGTTTTTACTGTAGACGATGCGAATGACATGGAACAGGTAGTAGCTGCTTTTAAGGCCATGGAAGATACAGACCCCTCCGATCGCAGACCTATGATATTGGTAGGCAAAACGACAAAAGGATGGTGGCCTGGAGCAGAAAATGGGCAAATACCTGGTTATGGAAATCAAATAACCAGTTATAAAAGTCACCCATACACTTTTGCTATGAATTCCGACTATTTTGCCGCACTGGCTTCCACCTTCGAGAATAGATATGGTGTTAAATTCAAAGGTATCGGAGATGGCGCTATAATCGATGAAAAAGAACGACTAATCCAATATAAAGAGAATATAGATGTTGTGATGTCTGTATTAGATCAAAATGGACTGGGAGATTGGGTCGCTGATCGCTTGGTCGAAATTGGAGAACAGGTTAAAGATAATCTGATGACTAGAATGGATGTCACTAAAGATCCATTTTTGGATGACAGGTTAGATTACAGAAATCTGTCCATTGAGCCGAAAACCGTGACAGCCACCAATCCTATATCTGGGGAACAGAAAGAATTAGAAATAAAGATGTTCGAAGAACCTGGGGTAGAGAAAGGTAGCAGGAGAGCGATTTCTGAGATTGTAAAATGGGTCAATTATGTAACTGACAATAGGCTTGTTTTGGCTGCAGCCGATTTGGCTGATTCAATAAATGTGGAAAAAGGTTCCATATGGGGAGAGTTCGATCCCGTTACGAATCCAGCAGGCATTCGGCTTCGTTCGGCGATACAGGAAGCCGGTAATGTATCCACAGCGGTAGGCCTAGTTAGTCAATCGGCCTCATTAGATCCGGAAAAACATTCGGGTGTCTGGGCCTTGAGTGGAACCTATGGAGCCTTTACTCCTCTTATGTATTTACCTGTTAGGGTGTGGAGCCAGCAAAACCAAGACAGTCCCTTTAGGTTGGGAGTCTTGAATATTCTGGCCGGGCACTCCGGACCTGAAACTGCTGCAGACGCGCGGACCCATTTCGGGATTTTCTCTCCGCAAGTTTGGAAGCTTTTTCCTAGGGATCAAGTAATAAATTTGAATTTTTGGGATTACAATGACGTGGCTCCCGGATATCTGGCTGCTGCTGAAATAGCAGCAAGAGACCCTAAAGTGGGAGTGATAGTTCTTGAAGTTGCCCGTCCTGATTTTCCAGTGGTGGATAGAGCCAGATTGGCTGATACGGATATAAAAGCTGCTGCGAAGGGATTCTACATATTAAAGGATTTTGATCCTAACAAACCCAAGGAAGGGTATATAGTAGTTCAAGGCTCATCTTGTACCAGTAATTTAGTGGCTCAAATGGATGATATACAGAATGCGGGTCATAATGTGCGAATCATAGCGGCTGTTTCCGAGGAATTATTTAATAGGCAATCGAAGCAATACAGAGATGAGGTACTTCCTGAATCGGCTAAGTACAATATGATGATAGTTAGTACTGGAACAAAGAGGATGTGGCCTGTCACCGGAGTTGGACCACTTACGGAAGAATACTCACTTGTGTCTGACCATGACGATGTTTGGTTGAGTGGGGGATCTGAGGGGGAAGTCTTGAAAGAAGCCCGACTGGATCCAAGTTCTATTTTTGATGCGGTAGCCAAATTTGCCAATGAGCATTCTGAAAGAATGAAAAGACAGTCGGAGTTGTTATTAGGTTAGAGGGCTTGGAAAATATTAATTGCTTGTGTCAATTGTGAAGAGATGAGGTGTTCGGTTGTATACCTCATCAATCAGCGTAGCGTACCCAATGTTGTTGATGATCCGCCCGGATGAGGTTTCCTCCTTTCTACTCGTATTAATTCCTATTAGGTTACCTTCACTAGTAATCAAGGCCCCTCCACTGTTACCTGGATTTAGGGCTGCATCAGTTTGAACCATCTGTATACCACTTTTCTCTTCGTATAGATTGGCCGACACTATACCTGAAGTAACCGAGTAATTTGCGTTAAGCGGGTAACCCAAAGCATATACATCCATTCCAATATTAGGCGAGCCTCCAAGAATTATTGGGAAACATTCGAGGTTGGCGGCATTTATCTCAATTATGGCGATATCTATTTCTAGGTCTTCAAATAGGATAAGGCCTTCATATTTACTTTCATCGTGCAATTCTATGAGCATGTCTGAAGCATTTTCAATAACGTGTTCGTTTGTTACAACCAGGGTAGTTTGGTCATTTCCGCTTGATACTAATACCCCGCTGCCGCCACTTGTGCCGGATATGATTTTAACCACTTTTTTACTTGCGCTCTCCAAAATATTCATTGCCGTAGCAGTTGGTGTTGGTGTAATGGTTGGAATGGCGGTAGGCGTTGGAGTATTTGTAGCGGTTCGAGTAGGTTGTGGGGAAGGTGTATGTGTTGGTTCAGGAGTGTAGGTCGGAGGAGTTGTTGTATGCGTCGGTACAGGGGTGTAAGTCGGGAACGGGGTATAAGTAGGAAGAGGAGTTGGAGTGTTTGTAGAGGTCGGTAATGGGGTAACTGTAGCTGTTGGCAAAGGTGTTTTTGTAACTGTAGGGGTGCCATGCAAAGCAACAGATGTCGCTGTTAATGCTATCGATAGTTGGTCATTTACAGCCTGGCTAATTTCAAATATGTCTAGTCGCGCTTGTACTGTTGCTTTGACGATCTTATCTGGACTGTCGTAGGTATTCGTAATAGGTGTGGTTTGACTACCGACAATATTCCGTCCAGTATCAAAAGAATCATTCTGACAGAATATCAAAGAAAAATAGATGAATAAGATGGGTAATATGTAGAAAACTTTTTTGAACAAATTGACTTCTTATCATCAATCTTTTATAGATAAAGGCAATAAAGACCCTAAATATCATTGTCGCTGTTTAAGAGTAAAAAAGTCTACCTATCCTCACCAAGGCAGCTATTAATCTGAAAAGAGTGTGACAGAAAACGATTAGTAAGATAGAGGAAAATCGTTTCAGAAGGAATATTTTTAATGAGAAAAAGGTTAATTTAATATGAATGACTTTGGATTTGCCCCAGAAAGGCTTGCTTTCATCGAGGAGCATTTACAGCGTAAGTACATAGACACCAACCGATATATTGGAACACTCATGGGTATATATAGAGGAGGTGAGCTAGGATATGTATCTGGGTTGGGGTTGATGGATCGAGAAGGAAAAAGACCCATCAAGCGGGATACCATATTCCGTGTATATTCGATGACTAAGCCGATAACCTCAGTAGCCCTGATGACACTCTACGAAAGGGGTTTTTTTCAATTAGATGATCCTGTTTCTGATTACATACCATCCTTTCGTGATTTTCAAGTTTACCAAGAGGGTGCAATAGGGAATTTCATGACAAGTAGTCCTGAAAGGGAAATGACAATGCGTGATTTGCTGACTCATCAGTCAGGCTTAACGTACGGGTTTATGGAACGTACTAGTGTAGATGAAGCCTATCGTCAGCTTGGTATTGAAAAAGAGTCACAAGAGAGCCTAGAGGAATTTGTAGAGTCGCTGGCCAGCATTCCTCTAGAATTTTCCCCTGGGAAGGCTTGGAATTATTCAGTGTCGACAGATGTGTGTGGTTATCTTATAGAGGTAATAACTGGTAAAACTCTGGATGAATTTCTTAAAACGGAAATATTTGAACCATTAAATATGGTTGATACAGGGTTTTATGTTCCATCTGGTAAAAAATCCCGTCTGGCATCGTGTTACCAGCACCGCGAACTGAAACAACCCAAACTAGTGGATGACGCTATTACAGGCACATATTTGACCCTACCAAAGGTTCTTTCTGGAGGAGGAGGGCTTGTTTCTACTTTGGATGATTATATGTCTTTTTGTAAAATGATTCTAAATGGTGGTGAATCAAAAGATCATAGGATAATAAGTCGCAAGACTTTAGATTTGATGCGTTCAAACCATCTAGAGAATGGCAAGGATTTGAGAAGTTGCGCGTATGGACGTTGGAGTGAAACTTCATATACTGGAGTCGGTTTCGGATTAGGATTTTCGGTTTTATTAGATCCTGCAGCTTCACAGGTATCGGGTAGCGTAGGAGAATTGGCATGGGGTGGAGCTGCAAGCACAGCTTTTTGGATCGATCCGTTGGAAGATATGGCGGTGGTATTTATGACCCAACTCTTACCTTCTAGTCAGTTCAATGTGCGAAGAGAGTTGCGTTCACTGGTGTATTCAGCGATGTCTGACTGAATATGCATCATCGGGCCTGAATTTTATTGTCTTTTCTTTGTTCGGAAGGGTATTGTTTTCTTTTCTGGTCGGACGATTTCCTACGATATCTGAACGGATTATTTCGGTTTTTATTATTTGACCACCTTTTACGATCTGCTGACTCCGACTGGTTACCATAATCGAAATCATCGACCTTCTGCCTATCTATAGGAGATTTCAAAACCTGTTCTATCTTTCTTATCATTGATTCGTCGTCAGGAGTAGTAATAGTAATCGCTTGTCCAAGAGTTTCCGCTCTCCCCGTCCGACCTATTCTGTGAATATAGGCATCGACCGTGTTTGGCATATCATAATTGATCACATGGGAAATATCTGGTATGTCGATGCCACGGGAAGCGATGTCAGTAGCTACAAGGAAGTCAAATTTACCTTTCCTAAAACCTTCAATAGATTGAGTTCTTCTGTTTTGAGACATATTTCCCTGTAGCGCAGCAGCTCGATATTTCCTTTTCTCCAGATCAGCAAATAGTTTTTTTGTCCTATGTTTGGTCCTAGTAAATACTATTACTTGACCTGTAGCAGTGGACTCAATTAATTTAAAAAACAATTCACTTTTTAATTTTTCTGTAACTGGATAAAGAGAGTGTGAAACTGTCTTTGCAGGGGCGATTATTCCTATTTGAACCTCCGTTGGGTCATTCAGGATATCTTTTGCTAAATTACGAATGTCTTTAGGCATCGTAGCTGCAAAAAATAAAGTTTGACGATTCTTAGGGAGATGCTTAATTATCTCTCTAATATCAGGAAGAAAACCCATGTCACACATAGTGTCCGCTTCATCGAGTACAAGAATATCCACGCCAGATAAATCTATTGTTTTTTCGCGAATATGGTCTAAGAGACGCCCAGGGCAGGCCACTGCTATATCTACCCCTTTCGCCAATCTGTCATCTTGAGGGTTTTTTGAGACCCCGCCATATAAGGTTATTGATTTGGTTTTCATTGAGGAACCAAGTTGAGATATGTTCTGGTGAATCTGGTCGGCTAATTCCCTTGTAGGAGCAACTACTAAAGCTCTTATTTTTCCGTTGTATCCAACTGATAATTTTTCCAGCATCGGTATTGCAAAAGCAGCTGTTTTACCCGTGCCAGTTTGGGCCAGTCCTAGAACGTCGCGACCCTCTATGGAAATTGGAATTGTCTTGTCTTGTATTGGGGTGAGAGTTTCATATCCTACTGACCTGATACCCTGCATTAGCCTGTCGTCTAATCCCAATGAATTAAATTGCAAATTAAGTCCTTTTTCGGCATTTTATTGGTGACCCCAGCGGGATTCGAACCCGCGATCTCCGCCTTGAAAGGGCGGTGTCCTTGACCGCTAGACGATGGGGCCTAATCAAGCATTAAATATTGCCCTTCAATTAAGCAACATTAAATAGTCTATGTCCTAAGCTTTGATAGAGCAACGATTATTTAGTCGAAAAAATCCTACGGATATATAGCTAATTGATTTAGACCGGAATCTTCAGGCATACCGCACATGATATTCATGTTTTGGATGGCCTGCCCTGCCGCCCCTTTGACGAGGATATCGATACAACTTACGACCATTAGCCTTCCTGCTCTTATGTCGACAGTCGGATATATTATGCAATCATTGCTTCCCAGGGTATGCTTGGTCATAGGTGGTGTATCTACAACATGAGTAAACTTTTCATCTTCGTAGAAATCCTTGTATAAAGTTTTTATTGCCGACTTCAAGTCCGAGGTATTTGCTATGTAGCTATCTTTCAACGGAGCATAGCAAGAGGCGAGAATCCCTCTTGTCATAGGAATTAAATGCGGTAGGAACGTTAGATTAACATGTTGCTCAGAGAGTAGGTCTAATTCTTGAGATATCTCAGGCATATGTCGATGCCCATCCAGACCATACGCACTGATGTTTTCATTTACTTCTGAATAATGAATCTTTAATGACAAGCTTCTGCCTGCTCCAGAGACTCCTGACTTTGCATCCACAATTACTTCTGGTTCGATAATTCCAGCTTCTAAGGCTGGTGCCAGTCCTAAAATGGAGGCTGTGGGATAGCAGCCTGGATTGGCAGCTATTTGGCAATGTTTGATTTCGGAGCGATGGAGTTCGGGTAATCCGTACACACTAGATTCCATGAGTTCAGGGCAGGGATGTTCAACGTCATACCATTCAGAATAAGTGTTTAAATCCCTGATCCTGAAATCGGCGCTGATATCCACACCTTTGATCCCTGATGATACGGCCTCTCTAAGCGCCTCTGCGCTAGCAGCATGTGGTAATGCTGAAAATACAAAGTCCACACTTTTGTCTAAATCAGGTGATATTTCCATGTCCAGATTTGAAAGATGAGGAAATATATCTCCCAGATTCTTCCCAGCGCCACTTCTACCAGTTACACATGTTATTTCAACTTCCTTATGTCTACTCAGTATCCGAGCAACCTCCGCACCTGCATAACCTGTAACATTAATTATTCCTACTTTCATGGCAAACCTTCATCTTTTAAATATAAAATTCAAGGACGTATATTCTAGTACATTGGAATGAATAAAACTTCACTTATATTTTTTAAAAGCCGGACACAGGTCTGTGAGAGTGCAGTCACTACACCTTGGTCGTTGAGCTTTGCATGTATCTCTACCATGTTTGATTAAGTACATATGAAACTGGAATACTTCTTCAGGTTCCACTATAGACTCCAGGAGGTCGTGAGCCTTTTCAGCTGAAACTTTTTTCCCAACCAAAGCTAGCCTTTGTGAAACTCTGTATATGTGCGTGTCCACTGGCATTGCAGGCATACCAAAGGAAAAACATAGTATTATGGCAGCTGTTTTAGGCCCAACGCCCTTTAGATTAATCAGCCAAGATTTCGCATCTTCCAAAGGCATTTCAGAAAGAAAACTCAAATCAAATGAACCTACTACGTCTCGTACTTCGTTGAGTATGGACTTAATCCTTGGAGCTTTTGTTTTTGACAACCCTCCCCTTCTGATTGCCAATTCTATTTTCTCCACCGCTGCATCGGTAATAGTGTCTAAATCACCAAACACTTTCATTAGGTTGAGAAAGGCCCTTTCCGAATTTATGTCGGAGGTGTGTTGTGACAAAATGGTGTATACGAGTTCTTCCGCAGCGTTGTATCTAGGTTCCCATGGGATGGGTCCATAAATTTGGGAAAGCAGAGAAGATACTTCTTTTACCTTTGCTTGTTTGGCTTTGGATCCACTTTTGATTCGGCTCATATAAACAATCTATCCTTATAAAACACTATAATCAATTAATTTCAATGAAAAGGAAAGGTGTGTAGGAATTCTGATGGCTAGGGTAGGAATAATTGCTAACCCTTCGGCAGGTAAAGACATACGACGTCTGATTTCACAAAGTAGGTTTGTCTCCAATCAAGAGAAAGTGAATATTGTCCGGAGGGTAATTGAAGGCCTTTCTGGTGTAGGAATAGAAGAAGTTGTCCTAATGCCTGATTATGGTCGTATTTCCCAAGAAGCTGCCTCTACGGCTGGAGACGAGATTTCTGTAAGATTTCTTGAAATGCCAGTCTTAAATTCGGAGCTAGATACCATTACGGCAGCAAAAAAAATGAAGGAAGAGGGAGTTAGTGCCATCGTTACCTTGGGCGGAGATGGAACCAATCGCGCGGTTGCATTGGGGACCTGCGAAATTCCAATACTTCCATTATCCACAGGAACAAATAATGTTTTCCCATTTTTTATAGAGGGTACCTTGGCTGGTATGGCTGCGGCCACCGTGGCATTAGGTTTGGTAGATGAAGAAGAATGTGCTCCTAAATGCAAAAAGCTTAGCGTCTATAAAAGTAGAGAAATGGCAATGGATTTGCTCGATGTTGCTCTGGTTGACATTGCCGTTTCCGCAAAAAGTCATGTTGGAGCAAGGGCCATATGGGAAATTGATACCGTTTCCCAAATTTTCTTGGCATTGGCTAGACCGGATAGTATCGGACTCTCATCAATTGGGGGAATGGCATCACCTATACCAGAAGGTGATTTGAATGGCCTTCATGTAAAGATCGACCCGCAATCAACGAATAAATTTGTTTTGGCACCAGTGACAGCTGGTAATGTCTCAAAGGTTGGAATAAAAAGCGTTTCCCAAATGGAACCTGGTAGAGCATATGTAGTCAATAGTTCTCCTTGCACAATAGCATTGGATGGGGAGCGATCTATTCCCCTTCGGGAAGGAGATTCTGTTACTGTTGTGCTGAGCGCAGATGGGCCACCTGTAATAGACCCACATAAAACCCTTCATATTGTGAGCAAGAAGGGAATTCTGTATAAATCACTGGACTAGGATCCCATCAAGGATCTTACGATGTTGTAATCAGCTACCGCGCCATCCTTGTTCCCTAGAGCCCATAATGCCATGCCGCGATTGTTGTAAGCGTACCAATATTGGCTGTCAATTGTTATTGCTTTTGTGAAATCATCTACGGCATTCGAGTATTCTTCCTTGTCTGATAAAGCCATCCCGCGGTTGTTATATGCATCCCGATAAAAGGGATCGATAGAAATGGCATCATTAAAATCTCGAATGGCATTTTCAGGATCAGCAATGCATCTGTAGCAAATTCCTCTGTTATTTAAAGAAATTGGGTCTTCAGGATTAATTGCCAGGATGGAAGAATAATCAGATATAGCCTCTTGATAAACACCTTTGTCTAGATATGCGTTTCCTCTTTTGAATAAAAGTGTTGTGTCTTTTGGATTGGAATGTAGCATTGAGGTCAGCGATTCTATTAGATCCTGTAAATAATCCATATCGCTTTTAGAACTAAGATCAGGATCATTCTTCCAATTTAACGACATCAAACTCTCCTTTGTTGCGCTTACAAAATTCTTGGGTGTGCTTCACCCTTAATTTCGCCGAAAATAATGTCTTGTCAGGGAACATGTTTGGGTCATAATACCCGATGTCGGTACTTTCATTGGAAAGATTTAAATAACCTGATATTTTTTCACAGAGAAAAAGAGCGGTTATGTATTGAACTAATTTGCCGTCAGGATATTCGATTGCCGTATAGTCTGAAAGGTCGGAATAAACGGTGATTAACTTTTTGGGGTCTACCAGTAGGTTAGTTTCCTCTTTTACTTCCCTCACGACGCAATTTTGAAAATTCTCACCTATTTCTAACTTGCCACCGGGGAGTCCCCACCACGCTATATCCGATCTTTTTTGCAGCAGTACATGCCCATATCGATCAAAGATTACTGCCGAAGCAGAAACTCCAATTTCGTCAGGTACCTTTGTCAAAGGAATACCTCTACAGTCAAGATATGAATTGATATTGTAGGGATTAATGTTCATTTTGAAGCTGAGCCCACAATGTTGGGTATAGTAATTGGGATTCCCACATTTAAGTTAAAAGTTTGATGCTCTACCTCCGTATAAGGGGTACTTTCGATAACACCCAATATATCTCTTTTTAAATGGCATCCTGTTGTCGCTAATTTCCACATTGGATCCAACAAATGTTGTAGTATCCGACCAGGTATACTTTCAGCAACTACATGTTCGTAAAAGAAAAACTTACCTCCCGGTTTCAAGACTCTATAAATTTCAGCAACCACTTTTTTTACATCTTCGACCATGCACAAAACCAGAGTAGTCACTACAGAGTCAAAAGAATTGTCTTTGAAGGGTAAATTTTCACCAAAGGATTTAACTATTTGTACATCTTTTCCACAGGAGTTAACACGAGTTATAAGTTTTTTGGTCATGTGTATGTCGGGCTCGAGCATTGTCAATGACTTACAATCTAGAAAGTAAGGTAAATTTGCGCCGGTGCCGCTCCCTATTTCTAAGGTGTCACCCTGACTTTTACCTGCGGTCAGCTGTCGGTATGGTATGACCTTAGATTCCACGATGGAATTTAGTAAATCGTACCATTCGGCAAAGAACCATTTTGAAATTGACATCGCTAAACCGTTTTAATGATGGCATCCCCGGGCACTTATCTCATAAATTACTTCCACGACCCCATCCCTCACCCCAATAAAATGATCCCATCTATTCACCAATATATCTTGCTGCGAAGTTTCGATTAAAAGAGTATCTCCAATTTTGTAGTTGTCCTTTCCTTTTCGGCTTAAGGTACTATAGGAATCGTACATCTGATCGAAGGTTATATGTCTATTTCCCTCAATGCCTGGTTTAACACCAAGTGGACCACCTAGGCACTTTATACCGGCATCTATTACGATTTGATCATCATCTACATCTATCACAGTGGTCAGTACTTTCCCCGCCAGAGAAAATTCCTCCATGTATGCGGTGGGACCGCTCATGAGCGCATATGTGCCACCTTCTACCTCAGTTACTCCATCTATCATAGGGGCGACATCATAGGAGAATGTCTCCCCTGAGGAAACTACCTTTATTTCAATACCAGAATCATGAATGGTTTTTCCCACCTCTAAACACATATCTATGTATTTTTTGCCTTCTAGGAACCTGGTTTCTTTATCAGCAAAGCCTTCCACCGTCTGGTGGCTCATCACGCCTAAAAATTCTACAGATTCTAACGAATCTGCCAATTGCGCCAACTCTAATCCTTGCTGAGGTGTTCTGACACCGGCGCGTCCCATAGAAGTATCAACCTCTACCAAGACTCCGATTACAGATCCGATTGAAGTGGCAATTGACGATAGACCTGTCAAATTTTCTTTGTTGTCTATACAAACTTTTATATTGGCTCTCTTTGCCAAATATGCCAGTCTTTTCTGCTTGTCCTCACCAACGACTTCACTTGTTATCAAAACATCTCTAATTCCACCTTCCACCATAACTTCTGCCTCAGAAACTTTTGCCGCACACACACCGTTCAGAGTCCCACCTATTTCAATTTGGCGCCACAGAATATCTGGGCATTTAATATTTTTTGCGTGTTGGCGCATTTTACAGGTGCTGTTTGCATAGGTTTCAGAAATTACAGAGAAATTAGATTCCATAGCCTCAAGGTCGATTATAAGACTTGGAGTTTCAAGGTCAGCTATGGAGCTCCCTATGTTAGGTTGGTTAAATTTCATTTAGTTTTCCTGAAGTTATTTAAAGGCACCACGTGAGTCGGTTGGTATTATCGATATTAGCTTGTCTTCCTCAATGATATTAACGAAGTCATACAGGTTGAAAGTATCTGAATAGCTTGCTGGGGACAATAAAATTTTGTCACCTATCTTCAAATGCAATTTATTACTATCAAATATGACATAGCCATGTTCGGCGCTCATTTTCTCAATCTCGGCGTCTGGATAATTTATGACTGAAGGAACTCCGCGATCCACGCTTATGGCTTTTTGACCACAATCAACATAGGCTTTTCCTGGTTCTGGAGTGCTGATCACGGTGCTGATTACTGAGCAAACTGTGTCTTGCGTTTTTGTGTGAAAGGGATAGGTACCGGATATCAAGCCAGTTATTCCTTTTGGAATATTATTAAATTCTTTTTCAAATATCAGGTTGGAAGCGTTAAGCAGTAGTTGATCAGAAGAAATTGAATTTCTATCAAGATATTCGTCAGCAGATATTAGTACTTCACATGCTTGTTCCATAGACTCCATTTCGTTCGCATTTGTGATCAAACCCTCAAAACGCAAATGTTCAAAGGTTGCCAGATATTCAATGGGTTTTATTAATTCTTCGCGTGTTTTAAATCCTACTGAGTCTGATTTATTGGTTATTTTTAGTAAAACAGAAATAGGACTTCCATGATTTCCTCTTATGGCGTCCAAGTGAGAAATGTTTGAAATGGACAAAGTCAGGGTTTGTGAATCTTGCAGGTGTCTTAATAGACCTTTTTTAGTAAAACTAAGTGGTGGCGCTTGAATAATTATGTTTTCAAATCCGGCCTGAAAAAAACACTCTGCTTGTTGGAACGTATCGACAAAGATTGGAGATTTTGTATTGTTACCGGTTTGCATGCGGGCAATTGCAGATGTCCCGTGGGCAGCGGCATTTGGGATCAAATCAATACTGGCCTTTTCTAGATCGGCCTGAATAGCCTCAATATTCGCTTGCAAAAGATTTTTGTCAATAATCAAAGTAGGAGTATCTAGTTCCAAAAAATGCTGCCCAATAGGCTTTGAGATTGGTCTTTCCATTTATGATACCTTTACAAACATATTTATTAATATAACAGATGGAGGATCTTCTTAAGATATGGAAGACATCAGCCAAAAAGCATGGGAAACTCAGCGGATTTTTCCATCGAGAAATGGCATCTCCTATTTAATTACAGGTAAGGATGGGAAAAGAGAAGGCTTTATCAAGTATGAATTCGTGGAGTCTATTTACATTGAGTCAATAAAAAGGCAGTCTAAGTTTCCATTTATATGGCTTGCAATGCTCATCGTTTTGATTTTTGTTTCCATGGTCAGCCTGGATAATTTCCTTATGAAAACAATTGCACTTTGCGTATTCACATTGATGGGCTCATTTTTATTGTTCGACCATTATTCGCAAATCAATCAATCATGTATTGTAATTCAATCTAATGCCATGTCCACAAAAATCCCACTAGGTAAAAGCCTTTCGGAACATCAGTTGTGGCAATTAAGAGATGATTTGCTCGTACATGTGGATACTAACCTTTATTCTGAGGACAGGGAAAAACGGATATTTATTCCTAGGTAATTCCCATTCTTAAATTAGGGATGGCGTCCATGTCTAATTCAAATGGTAATCCGTTTTGTAAATTGAAGAATGCGGCCGCTCCTATCATAGCTCCGTTGTCGGTGCATAATCCTGGTCGAGGAACAAAAACTGGGACGTCCATAGCATCATTCATTTTTTGCCTTAACCTGCTGTTTGCTGCAACTCCACCCCCCAAAATGACACCCTTGGCATTGTTTTCAGAAACAGCTTTTACAGTATTTCTGACAAGACAATCCACTATGGCCTCTTGGAAAGCAAATGAGTATTCTGTAGTTTGCTGCCGGCTTGGGCCATTATTATCTATGACTGGGTAAAAACCTTCTGCTTCGGCCTTTCTTACCAATGCAGTTTTAAGTCCACTGAAGCTAAAATCCAGAGAATCTTTTATTGCAGGTCTAGGTAGGGCGGCGACAGTCTCTAAGGCTTCCTCCGACATTTTTTGGATTTCAGGGCCACCTGGGAATCCTAAACCTAGAACCCTTGCAGCTTTGTCAAAAGCTTCTCCCGCGGCATCATCTCTCGTCTTTCCAATTAATTTGTAATCCAAATGATCTTTCATTACAACCAGGTCAGTATGCCCTCCTGAAGCTATCAAACAAACCAATGGGAACCCGGCTTGGTGATCTGGTTCTAGGTCTTCGAGCCATGCAGAATATATATGCCCTTCTAAATGGTTGATACCTATCAAAGGTTTATCCCAGGACATTGACAACCCTTTAGCGGAATTTACTCCTATAAGAAGTGAACCAGCCAGTCCTGGACCATTAGTGACTGCTATTGCATCAATGTTTTTGTACGTGAGTGAGGCCTGTTCAAGAGCTTCATTGACTACAGGTATAAGGGATGTAAAGTGTTCTCTGGAAGCGATTTCTGGAATAATGCCGCCATATTTTTTATGCATATCGGACTGGGACGCCACTATATTGGATTTAATTATTGTGCCGTCAGTGATGACTGCAGCGGCGGTGTCATCGCACGAGGTTTCAATACCTAATACATTCACTAATCGATATCCCTTAATTTTGATAGCCCATCACATATTGAAAAAGAATCGTTAAAGACAGCGCTACCTGCCACCAAAATATCTGCACCACTATTTACAGTATCAGCTATTGTAGTTGAATTTATCCCGCCATCAACTTGGATCGATACCGAAAGGCCCTGAGCCTTGATCTGATCGGACAAGATTGCAATCTTGGTAAGACTTTCTGGTATGAATGACTGTCCTCCCGCCCCTGGTACTACCGACATTACTAATATTTGGTCTATCATACCCATCACATTGGAGATTGATTCAACAGGGGTGGCTGGGTTTATTGCTACAGATTTCTGAACGCTGTGTTTCCCCAGTTCTTCTAAAGTGGCTTTCACATCGTGACAAGCTTCATAATGTATTGTAATCGAATCGGCCCCAGCCTCAATTAGTTCTTTAAAATGGTTTTCTGGGGCAATTGTCATCATATGTATATCTATGGGCAAATCGGTTGATCTTCGCACTGCCTCGACTATGGGAGATCCAAATGTGATTGCTGGAACAAATTGACCGTCCATTACATCAATATGTATGCCATCAGCGCCGCATTTTTCCGACTCTCTTATTTGTTTGTCTAGATGAGCGAAGTCAGCTGACAATATAGATGGATATAATTTAAATCTAGCCATCGTACTCTTTTAATTGTTCATAACCTCTCTCAATAGCTTGCCGTACCATATTGAAAGAAGTGCCTCCGACAGTGTTTCTGGCATCAATAGATGACTCTACCGTGACCTCATATACATCCTCGTCAAATATAGGAGAAAATTTGCGATATTCCTCTAGGGATATCTCACCAAACATTTTACCGAGATTAGATGCATAATCTGATAGATTACTTATGATCCCATGAGCCTCCCTAAAAGGGATTCCCTTGCCAACCAAATAATCTGCTAAGTCTGTAGCTAAAACCATCCCTCCTTCTGCAGATTTCCTTGCATTATCAGAGTTTACAGAGATGCCTGGAAGCATACCGGTAAACACCTCCAAGACAGCGGTTAATGTGTCATGACTATCGAAAAACCCTTCTTTATCTTCTTGTAGATCTCGATTGTAGGTCATCGGTAAACCTTTCAATATTGTTAGCATTGAGACTAAATTACCGTATACTCTGCCTGTCTTGCCTCTCGAAATTTCGGCAAAATCAGGGTTCCTCTTTTGAGGCATAATACTGCTGCCTGTGGTGTATTCTGGAGGTAATTTAATTAGGGAAAATTCCTCCGTAGTCCAAAGAATTAATTCCTCAGAGAACCTGGAAATATGCATCATACAAATGGATGCGGCTGACAAATAGTCAATGACAAAATCTCTATCAGATACCGCATCCATGCTGTTTGCGGAGATATTCGAGAACCCGAGTTCCTTAGCTACGTAATTTCTGTCCAAGTCGTATGGGAGGCCGGCCAGAGCACCACTGCCCAAAGGTAAAACATCGGTTCTTTGGAAGGCTTCTTTAAATCTAGTTTTATCCCTATCAAACATCTGAAAATATGCGAGGAGATGATGAGCAAAAAGGACTGGTTGCGCTTTTTGTAGATGGGTATATCCAGGTACAATCACGTCCTGGTTTTGAGAAGAAAGGTTCAATAGAATCCGCTGTAATTCTGTCAGCTGGCTTGTGACTGTATCAATAGATTCTTTTACAAACATTCGCATGTCCAAAGATACCTGATCGTTTCTAGAACGGGCCGTATGTAGCTTGCCTGCAATTGGACCAATTTTTTCGTGTAACCGGCTTTCGATGTTCATATGTATGTCTTCCAATTCGGGTTTCCAAATGAAAGAGTCAGTTTCTATTTCAACTTCAATTTCTGTTAACCCATTTTGGATAGCATCTCTATCAGCTAAAGTTATGATTTTTTGTTTACATAGCATTGCAGCATGAACAATCGAGCCTCTTATGTCCTGCTTGTACAAACGACGATCATAGTGGATAGAGACAGTAAACCCCCCCACTGTGTCAGATAGTTGCTTTATTATTGGAGATTCTTTTTTGTAGCTACTCATTGATTGGTCACCAAGGTGATTCGTTATTGCACATATATGATATACGACTGGGACTTTTTAGATAAATGCTATGCGGTTATAGTAGCTTAGTAAAATTAATATGACTCAGCTCGCTCAAAATACTGTTCAATTGAAAAATACTTACTGTGTTATTGATCTCGAAACCACCGGGCTCGATAGTAAGTCTGATGCGATAATTGAGGTCGCTGCGATCAGGTTTGACAAAGATGGAGTTGACCAAACATTTCAATCGTTTGTAAATCCTGGTCGAAAAATACCCAGATTTATTGAGGACTTAACGGGTATTTCTCAACAAGACGTCCGTTCCGCACCTAAAATTGCTGACCTTAATCCTCAATTAGAAGAATTCATTGGTGATTCTGTCTTGATTGGTCACAACATTGGTTTTGATGTTGGCTTTCTTAATGAATCCGGTTTCAAGTGGGAAGGTGCTTCTTTTGACACACTTGATATGTCGTATGTTATGCACCCTACTCAGATCGACTACAGCTTAACAGGGCTCAGCTTATTTTTGGATCTGGATACTTCCAACGCCCACAGAGCGATGGCAGATTGTGAAAATACCATGAGTTTGTTCATGAATTTACTTTCACAATTACGCAAGGCCAAATTACAGACATTAGTACAAATAAATAATTTGGCGGCAAAAGGTGCTTGGGAGGCCTTACCTATATTACAAATGATCCTTGCAGAAAAATTGGCCTCCGAGAAAGCCAACGCCAATGAAACTCCTTCGGCTATATCGAGCGATAAGATATCGAAACTGATATCAACATCGAATCCTACAGGGTACCGAGCATCATCTGACCTGGATGAAGTGTTTTCAGATCATGGGACTCTTGCTGATTTACTACCGGGCTTTGAGCGACGCAAAGAGCAGTTAGATATGGCCATGATTGTAAAAAAAGCCTTCGAAGGAGAATCAACTGCCCTCATTGAAGCTGGGACAGGTGTTGGTAAATCAATGGCTTATTTAATTCCTGCTATGCAACATGCAAAAACCGAAAACCAAAGAGTATTGGTATCCACAAATACAATTAGTCTACAAGATCAACTAATGGAAGAAGATTTGCCAATAGCGGCAAAAATAGTTGGCGGAATGGAAACTTTTTCTGATAGCGCGGTGTCTTATTCAGTTCTAAAAGGTAGGAGAAATTATCTTTGCCTAAGAAAATTTCGTAATTTCGCGTCTAGGGATCACCTAGACAAAACAGAGACTGTCTTAATAGCCAAAATAATTGTTTGGTTGGATATCACTCAAACAGGGGACCAAGCCGAATTAAATTTATCACGCTCCCAGCACAGATTCTTATGGTCTAGATTGAATGCGGAAGGAGCTATGATGTGTGGTGGAGACAATGGGAAATGTTTTCTAAAACAAGCTAGAGAAACGGCAGGCAATTCTGATGTGGTAGTCATAAATCACTCTCTACTTATGGCCGATCTAAATTCTTCCGGTTCTGTCTTACCAGATTTTGGGGCCTTGATAATCGATGAGGCTCACCATCTCGAAGATCAAGCCACACAAGCATTTGGTTTCCATCTGTCACACTCACTAGCAGGAGAATCCTTGGCTCACTTGCGAGGAAGGGATTCTTTGTTTTCTCAGGTGGAGAGGTTAATTGAGCCGTTAAAAGTCAATTCTGAAGACAGCAGAAATCTTCTTAATCTTAGGGAGGAAGTCGGTTCTTCCGTCAGAGACTTGCAAAATGGATTTAATTCATTGTTTTCTTATGCGACAGAACTTATGAAAAATCCGAATTCCACGGGCAAACCACTGAACCCATCGGAAAAATATAGATTGCAAGAGGAAGATCAGTTATCGGCACTAGATGACATGATCCTAATCGGTGACGATATTCGGTTTCAAATTTCTTCAATAGCTACTTCACTAACTAGGACCTCCCGGACATTAGAGAAGTACGAAAACAATAGAAATGTCTCAGAAATACTAGGAGATATCCAACACACTCAAAATTCCATGACAGAAATCAATGAGCTGATAAAGCATTTTTTGGTTGAAAGAACGGATGACTATGTGTATTGGGTTGCTGCAGACAATAATACTGAATATGCGACTTTGTCTGGCGCGCCTATAGAGGTTTCCGAAAGATTGAACAGTGAACTCTTTGAGCAAGATTTTTCAGTGGTTATCACTAGCGCTACTTTGAGTACGGATGGAGGGTTTGACCATATAAAACAACGATTGGGTATTAATCCTGAACATGAGTTGCTATTGGGCTCACCATTCCCATATGAAGATTTAGCGGCTGTGGTTATACCCAACGATATACCGGATCCTAGGGATCCTTATTATGAGGAAAAGGTGGCAGAGAATATTTACAACGCTGCAATGGCAGCTGGTGGTCGAACCATGGCTTTATTCACGTCATATTCTTCTCTAAGGTCAGTCTTCAGGTTGCTCAAAGAGCAGTACTCTGACGATTATCTAGACATACTCGCCCAAGGTATGTCTGGGACACCTCGGCAATTGATTGAAAGGATAAAAAGAAAACCAGAAACAGTGCTGTTGGGTACATCATCTTTCTGGGAAGGTATTGACCTACGGGGTAACTCATTACAAGTGTTGATAATAACCCGCCTTCCTTTTGAAGTACCGACCGACCCAGTTTACTCTGCCAGATCGGAACGATATGCCAACCCTTTCATGGAGTATGCCCTGCCTAATGCTATTATTCGGTTTCGGCAAGGATTCGGCAGGTTGGTTCGTTCAAACCAAGATAAAGGGACAGTTTTCATTTTAGATAGTAGAGTGGTTAATAGTAGATATGGGCACAAGTTTATAAAAGCCCTTCCTCAAATGGAAATTAAACGTCCAGAATCTGAAGAGGTAGAAAATGTAGTTTCCAGTTGGCTAGGTATCTAAGTTGGTCCTAATATCAAAACACCCTTATGACATTATCGAAACCTTGTACAGCGGGCAAGCCTTCCGATGGAACAAATTGGCCAACTCTGATGTGAACGAGGGAATTGTTGAAAGGACTAGAATCAGAATCATACAGGATGAAGAAGGTATTCACTGTGAGTTTGGAGCTGATACAGGTTTCAATGAAGATTCTATGAAAAAATATCTTCGTCTTGACGATGACTTGTCACTAATATATTCCCAAATGTCATCAGATGACTACTTTAACCAGGCTCAAAAACTTTACAACGGGCTTCACATATTGAGACAAGATCCTTGGGAATGTTTAATTACATTCATTTGCTCCGCTAACAATAACATTCCGAGGATTAAATCTTTGGTAAATTCTATGGCTGAACATTGTGGTCAGAAATTGATTGATCGGTTTGGTAACTTTTACGCCTTTCCAACCCCAAATGAGATATTTGAGTTTGGAGAGGACGGATTGAGAGCTATCGGTTTGGGATTTAGGGCTAAATATGTGGCTAGGGCTGCAAACATGGTCCTTGATGAAGAGACAGATCTTAAATATTATCGAGGCTTAAGTTACGAGGAAGCTTTGGAGAATCTAATAAGATTTCCAGGAGTAGGAGATAAAGTCGCTAACTGTGTTCTTTTATTTTCAATGGATAAGCTTCAGGCATTTCCAGTAGATGTTTGGATCAAACGGGTGCTTCGTGAGAATTATTTGAAGGGTGGTAAGAAAATCCCCGATAATGGTCTTCGAGTCTGGGCCCAAGAACATTTTGGGCAATTCGCAGGTTACGCGAATCAATATCTTTTTCATCAAAAAAGATTAACTTAAATACTTCTTTTTAATAAATTAATTTTCCTCGGGCTGTGAGGTAAATACACTTCCTGCGTCTAGTTCTTCAGGCAAAAGCAGTTTACGCACAGGATAATTAATTTCTATACCTTCAGAGGTGAATCTGGCATGTATTCGTTTCATTAATTCACTTTTCAACACGAATGTACCATTTCGGTCCACGGCTTGTATAAAAATGAAGAAATCTATATTTGAATCTCCGAAATTTGAGAATCCAAAAAACGGGTCAACATTTTTTATCGAATGAGGTGAATTTTCTATTAACTCGCTAGCTTCCTCCAGAGCTATTTTCTCTACTGCCTCCATATCTGATTCGTAACTCACCCCGCAAGTAACGATCACATTCATAGCCGGAGTCGGGCTGAAATAATTTGTAACTATACTTTCAGCCATTTTGGAATTTGGGATTATTACAAGGTTATTAAACCTGCTTCTAATTTTTGTACTTCTCCAACCTACACTTTCAACATAACCGGAAGGCCCTCCATCCAATTCTATAAAATCGCCCGGTTTCAATTCGCCTTCCGTGACAACATAGGTTCCCGCGAAGAAATTACTTAGTGTAGGTTGGACAGCTAATGCAACAGCTAAGCCTCCAATTCCCAACCCTGCCAGGATTGGACTGATGGAAATTCCTATACTATCGATCGCTATAAGAGCCCCAATTGCATATACCGTTATTGGTAATACTCTCCTAAATATGGGCAGCAAAGTATCATCTAATGTAGTGGAGGTTTTGAATGCTATATTTCTTAAATACCATCTAATTGTGCGATCAGTCAGATGGGAAACGGTAAAAGTCGCGATAGCTATGGCAGATACCTTCCAAATTTGGAAAGCATAATCCCCGGTATCGTTTAGAGAAATGAAGATTCCCTCTTCTAATTTAGCCAGTGTTAGGTAGGCAAATAGCAATCCTAAAGACAGGACTAGCAATACGACGGGCCCTTTAATGGAATCGATAAATACCAGGATCAGACGGTCGCTGTTCTCCTTATTAATGCGTCTTGATATTATAGCCAGGATTAATCGAAGGGATATTGACAGAACTACGAAGATAGCTAGAAGCAGCCCCGCCGTGAGCGCTCCAACTAAGGAAGAATCTGTTAGTTGGCTTATATCCACGTTTATTTGACCCTCTTCAAATTCTAGTTACAGTGTCCATTATAAAGACACAACCAAAAACATGTAGCTTAGTTTTACCCAAATTCTTTGAATTTTTTTGGCGGTAAAGGACTACTCGTCTTGGTAGGCAATTTTGATGGGTGTCCAATGAGGTTCATGTTGTGGGGTATAATTTCTGCCTATATTTGATCAATCGCATTAGATGGTACACAAAAAAAATATAATGGACCAAGATTCGTATCTAAAACTTCAATATGATATTGAAAAAGAGGCTGTGTCGGCCCTGACTGAAATTGATTCTCTCGATGACCTTGAATCATGGAGGGTCGAACTGTTAGGCCGTAACGGAAAGGTCACTGGCCTTTTACGGGGAATTTCAGAACTGCCGATCGACTCCAGAAGAGAAGCGGGAGGCAAGGCAAATTCATTGAAAAACTCGCTTACTGAAAAGTATCAAGATCATAAATCTTATCTCGAAGGAAATAACAGTATAGGTTCAGAGAGCGGAGCAAACTCCCTCGACGTCACTCTGCCTGGCAGAAATATAGAATTTGGTACTCTGCATCCGACTACAACTGCAGTTAGGGAAATATGCCAGGTGTTTGAGTCAATGGGCTTTCAGATTATAGAAGGCCCAGAGGTCGAATTAGATACATACAATTTTCAAAAACTCAATATTCCTGAAGAGCATCCAGCTAGAGATATGTGGAATAGTTTGTGGATAGATAGGGTGCTACCCGATGGTTCTCGTCCATTATTATTACGAACCCATACATCACCCATGCAAATAAGGACAATGGAATCTCAAAATCCGCCAGT
>PBKS01000017.1 GCA_002722155.1 Chloroflexota bacterium | reverse complement strand
GATACTAAGGAAGTCATCCTATCGACATCTTTGTCAATTCTAGCAATGAAATCGTTGGCTGCTTTTTTGTCTTCTAATGCCCCACTTTCAAGACTTCCTACCATGGCTTTAACCGAAGCCAGAGGGCTCCGAAGCTCATGAGATACATTACTTACAAATTCTTTTCGAGTGTTTTCCAACTGACGAATATTTGTTAAATCATGGACAGTTATCAACACGCCGCCCCCAGAACCAGAACCTATAGGAGTGGCAGTTACACTTAAGTAACGTCTCACCTCTGGTATTTCTATTTCATCCTGTATCGATTCTTCTATATCCACACAATCAGATGCCATTTGTATTATTTCAAAATCCCTTATTACATCCGAAAGCCTTAAACCCAAATATTCCGAATTTTCCAGATTAAAAATTTGCTGTGCCGTTTTGTTCAATAAAGTTATATTTCCATCTTCATCTGTAACAATTACTCCATCAGCCATAGTGTCCAAAAGAGCAGAAAGAGTATTTCTTTCAGATGAAAGGGTATTTACCGTTGCAGAAACCGTCTCAGCCATCTGGTTAAAAGCATTCGATAGATCTAGGGTTTCATCTCTCGAAATAGCAGGTACCCTATGATCCAAATATCCTTCTGCAATCAGGAAAATCCCCTCAGTCAGCTTATTCATGGACCGATTAATTCTCAATCTCACAGCGATGATGGTAAGTAGAGATAAAAAAGTGATCAGTATTCCAATAAGTACAACTGTTATAGCTAACTTTCCGCCCTGCCCCCCATCAATGTCGTTCCCTAAATTGAAAACATAAAAACCGGAAAAAATAATGACAACACTAACAAATAACAGAAAAGAAACTATAATTTTCCACACAGGTAAACTAGGAATTCTCAACGCCATTCTCCCCGTACAAGAACATTAACCGTCGAATCTATAACCTACCCCTCTTATGGTGACTAATTTTTCAGGTCGGCTAGGATTAACTTCAATTTTTTCCCGTATCCACCTAACATGGACATCCACAGTCCGGACATCGCCAATATATTCATCATCCCAAAGTCTCTGCAGAATCTGATCTCTTGTAAACGCCCTGCCTTTGTGCGATGCGAGTAGGTAAAGTAAATCAAATTCCTTGGGTTTCATAGAAACCTCTTCCCCTGAAACTATAGCCATATGGCTGGTCAAGTGAATTTCGAGTTCTCCAAACTTTAGGATTTCGAAATCGTCTACTTGCCGGTTTAAAGCTGATCTTCTTAAAGAATTCCTCACTCTAACTACCAGCTCTCTCATACTGAAAGGTTTAGTTATGTAGTCATCCGCACCGATCTCCAAACCTACAACCCTATCAATTTCTTCAGCCTTAGCTGAAATCATGAACACTGGCATTTCTAAATCTTTCCTGAGAATTCTGCAGACTTCGAATCCATCCATTTTGGGTAGCATAACGTCCAACAACACTAAATCTGGTTTGATTTCTTGTGCCTTTTCTAGACCATCTTCACCATCAACGGAAGTGAATACATCGTACCCTTCCTGAGTTAGTGTATATTTCACCGCTTCCAAAATATTTTCTTCATCCTCGATAATGAGAATCTTCTCACTGTTCACTACAAATCTCCTCGCTATTTGCGTGACCTTCCATGTTAATTATCACCATTAAATAAAGAATTTGTAAGTCCCCAAATAAATTTATGCCAAACTCTAAGGCAAATTTTGGCAAACCTTGTCAAAGACTAGTTTTTATAAATGAATTGGCGGTTTCTACAACGATTACAGTATTTTGACCATCGGTATAGTTAGTTCACTAGTTATATCCGTGAACCATTCAATCACTTCAGAATGCAAGGGTATCCCATTTATCTTTCGTTCTTCTTCTTCTTCAGATTCTGATAGCCCTGGATAGATGACCCTGTCATGACCTGGCGCAGGAGGAGTATCTTTCAAAGACTGTAACATGTCATCCATATTATTTTTAAAAATTTCAACATCTGTGAAAGCTTCTATGTTGTAGGCGCAAAAATAGTGGCAGCTGGTCCCACCAGTTCTACTAGTCTTTCCAGATCCAATAACCATCGCACTGACAGCACCACTTAGTCCTGTAGCCAATATTTCAGACATAAGACCAAATCCATAACCTTTGTGAGATCCTTGTTCTCTCGTGCCTCCCAAAGGTAGTTGATAAAACTCTCCTCTCTCTGGCATCGGTACTTCCTCACTTATTGGAGCCCCATCTAAACCTGAAATCCAGTTGGGTAGTAGATTCGCCCCAACTCGAGCAGCAAGCCCTAATTTATTACCTGCTATTGCGGATGTGGCTGCATCAAAGAGAAATGGAGGATTGTTCCTAGCAGGAGCTGCAATTGCAATTGGATTAGTGCCAAGCCTAGGTTCTGCACCAAAAGTAGGTAGTACGCTCATCCCCCCAGCTGTCGCGGTCATACCTATCATATCTTCCTTGGCAGCTAACATAGCATGATGACCAATAGCACCGGAATGTCCTGCGTTATGCATGGTTACCACACCTATTCCTACGTTTTTCGCCTTATCGATAGCAATCCGCATCGCTTTTGGACCCAATATGACTGCGAGTCCACTGTCTGCATCTATAGTTGCCGTACCTTGACTCTCCCTCTCAATCTTCCAATCTGGTCGAGGGTTTAGGTCACCGGCGTTGTACCTTTCGACATAGCTTCTAAGCATGTTCGAAACCCCATGTGTTTCCACACCTCTGAGGTCCGTTGATACGAGTACATCTGCCCCTTCTTTGGCATCTTCGGGCACTACTCCCATTTTCTCAAAGATTTGAGTTACGGTTTCTTTTAAAGACTCGTACTCTACTTTAACAATGTCCTCTTTAGGGACTTTAAATCGATCTAACATAACTTTCTAATCTACCTCCATTTTGCTGGGATAAAATTAATTTTGAACTAATAATTCCTGTAACCTATCGATGACAATTTCTAGTTCTGAGTCAGCAATGTTGAATGGATCGACAGCCAATTCATCCGGCGTACCTAGGTTACTAAGGTATATGGCAGGCTGTGAAGCGATCATCTGTTCCCAAACTTGATCTCTAGACAGGCCTTTCCTCTCCGGGTCAAAAGTTATTACAGCAGTTGGGATTAAGTAATCATATGGATCAAATTTTGTCTCAATATTAATACCTGGAATCTCTATAAGAGCATCCAAAACTTGATCACACATATTTTGATATCTTCTATTTTCCTCTTCTTCGTCTTCATCAATAAATATTTCTAAGGCTTTAGCCAATCCAATAATTTCCTCTTTTGCAACTTTCAGCCCCCTACCAATAAATTGATGAGGACTGGCATTAGCATAGGCAGCCTCAATTAGATCTGCCCTCCCACACAACACGCCTGTTCCTTGAGGACCCCTTATTCCTTTACCTCCACTATAAATAACCATATCCGCCCCCTCATTTATAAATCGTGTGATGTTTGCCCTCGGTGGCAGATAGGAAGCCGCGTCAACAATAACTGGTACGCCTCTTGAATGAGCTGTCTCACAGACATATTCAAACGGCAATGCCCTTCTCGTTATGAAAGGGGAAAATAAATATGCTACCGCCGCAGTGTTTTCAGTAAATGCTCCTTCTAACTCCCACGGCTGGCACCTACGTCCATCCCCAATTTCCACAAATTTAGCTCCTACGGAAAGATAACATTGATCATACGGAAACCTGTGGCTTCTATGTATGATAATTTCATTTTTCATACCAGTTGTATCGGGAAGCTTTTTCATATTAATCGGATCCCTACCTGCAACAACGGCTGCTGCTTGAAGAATTAATCCCCCCGCAGCACCACTAGTTACCATACCTGCCTCTGCACCAGTAATGGCAGCTATTTGTTTACCAACCGCCACATTAAGCTCATCCATATTGACCATGGTATTTGAGGCCCGGTTCATAGCATCCATGACTTCTGGTCTGAGCCTGCTACCCCCGTAAGCAGTCACCGTGCCAGTAGCTGAAATAACAGGATTAAGACCAAAAGATTCCAATATGTCTTTACCTGGATCATACATTGAAAAATCCTCATTCAATTTATGGGTTGCTAGCACCGCGGATTATACACCGCATTCTTGAAGCTCAAACGATGAACATTGCATCCCCAAAACTATAGAATCTATATTGGTTGTCTACTGCCACCTTGTATCCGTTTAAAATATTATCCTTGCCAGCTAAGGCACTTGTAAGCATCAATAAGGTGGATTTAGGCAAGTGAAAATTTGTGATCAGCCCATCTATGACACGAAACTGGTAACCGGGCTTAATAAAAATATCAGCCCACCCAGAACCCGGACCCAACTGTGCAGATACATTGATATTAGCCGCATTCTCCAATAGTCTGACCGCAGTGGTTCCCGCCGATATAATCCTCCTACCGTCTCGCTTGGCCAAATTTATCCTCTCACTTACCTCCTGGGAAAGTTCCCAATATTCTGAATGCATTAAATGCTGGGAAGGATCCTCTGTATTAAGAGGACGAAATGAATCCCATCCTACGTGAAGTGTTACAAATTCAAGAGAAACACCCTTTTTAGATAGCTGACTAAGTAAAGCTTTTGTGAAATGTAGGCCTGCTGTCGGGGCAGCAATGCTTCCATTCTTTTGGGCATAAACTGTTTGATAACGCTCCGCCGGCGCGGTGCTCCGATGTATATAAGGAGGAAGTGGCACCGAACCAAAATATTCAAAATCTAACTCAGAGTCAAACTCGATCTCCCGACTACCATCATCATACTGATCAAGGACAGTCCCGGTCACGTGTTTACCATCTAGGCCATCTATTTGAAATCTCGCACCCTTTCTCATTCTTCGGCCAGGTTTGACTAATGCCTTCCATATCTTGGGTTGATTCTGAGTGAGTAACAGCAACTCAATTTTACTTCCAGTATCCGATATCAGCCCATACATTCGTGCAGGTATGACTCTACTATCATTGAATACCAATACATCTCCATCATTTAGATACTCAACCAGGTCATAAAACTTGCGATGCTCAATTTCTCCACTGCTTCTATCCAATATCATGAGCCGCGAGTGATCTCTTGGTTCCGAAGGTGATTGTGCAATCAATTCCTGTGGCAAATGGTAGTCAAAATCCGAAGTTTTCAATTCTCGTTCCTACTGGAGTTTAATGTCTACATGATTCATTAATTCTACAAGACCAACTCTCATTAGGGATTAGATTCATCATTCTTTGTTGGTAAAATATTTTTACACTAATCAATGTTCGATTAATAAACGGAAACAAGAGGTTGGGTTTATGAACCATTTTTATCCTGAAGACAAATGGGTCGTCTCCAATGGTCTCAATATGCATTATCTTGACTGGGGTGGCGACAAAACGAAAAAACCCTTGATACTGATGCATGGCATCGGTGGTCACGCTCATTTATTCGATGAGATAGCACCAGAATTTTCAACCAAATGGCACGTCATTGCCATAGACGCTAGAGGCTGCGGGGACACTGATTGGAGTAGAAATGGATATTCCGTTCAAAACTTCGCTGCTGATGTAGCTGATTTTGCAAAAGTTACCGGCCTATATCCCTTTGATTATTACGGACATTCCCAAGGCTCTAGAATAGGTATAGCGCTCGGTGCATATTACGGCGATCTTATTTCGCATTTGGCCTTAGGAGATTATGGTCCAATGCCAGACCCATCACCTGCTGGTAAATCCACAGCAAACCAGAGAATGGCAAAAGGTTCTAAAGAAAAACCCAGAGGTTTTTTTAGCCCAGAGCAGAGTTTCGGATGGCACAAGGAAGAAGAACCTAATCTCACCGACGAGCAAGTATGGAAAATTGTTCAACACACCTACAGAACCAATTGGGATGGAATTCTAGTACCTAAAACTGACCCTGAGATGCGATGGCTCTTGGGGAGAACAGCTTTAAAAGAAGGTGAATACCTATGGGAATGTGTAACCAAAATATCGTGTGAGACAATGGTAATAAGGGGTGAAAACTCAAATGTTCTTAACATAGACCAAGCTAAGGAAATGGTATCAAAGATACCAAAAAACAAGGGGTTCCTTAAAGAAATCCCCGGGGCAGGACATGGACTTCACAATGACAATAAAAAGGCTACCATCTCAGCATTGGTAGATTTTTTTTCCAGTACTGACAACTGCTAAAAACTACAGATATGTCTATAAAAACCATCATAAATTTTCTCTACGAAGCCGTTAGTGATTTTCTATCCAAAAATTGTGTTTTTATGGCGGCAGCTATTTCTTTTTATGCATTATTTTCGATGTTCCCCCTAGGTTTAGCTGTTATTTCCGTAACAGGGTTCATTATTGGGCCGGATAGCGACAGGGCTGAATTGGCCATTCAAATGGCAGAGGTATTGCCAGTTTCAAGTGAATTAATTGGTTCTACTATGGAAGGAATAGTAGAGGCAAGAACTATAACTGGAATTGTCAGTTTTCTAGGATTGATATGGGCGTCATCTGCCGCATTCGGAGCTATTAGAAAGGGTATTAATACCGCATGGGGAGTAACTAGACCAAGACCTTTTCTTCGAGAACGATTAATAGACATCGGTTTAGTTTTCGGAGCAGGCATATTAGTGTTGTTAATACTTTTTACTGCTCCTATTATTACCCTAGTAACAGATCTCGTGGAATACTTCGATCCCCATGGAGATTTCCAGATAGATTTTGTACTGGGTCTGGTAGCACGCTTAATTTCGCCCATATTGGCCTTCACAGCTATATTGGTACTTTATTCTTGGATGCCAAATATGAAAGTAAGAATGCAATATGTAATACCGGGAGCTTTCTTGGCCACCATAGCTTTCATAGCCGGACAGTGGTGTTTCATATGGGTTGTAAGTACTTTTTCTTTATATAACGCAGTTTATGGATCTGTAGGAGCGCTTTTGGCTTTGCAAGCATGGCTTTATATCTCTGCCATCATATTACTTTTTGGAGCTCAATTAACATCCATGTTTCATAAATATGGAGCCAAAGAAGATGAAAAAAGCAGATTAGACAAAACATTTTTATTCCTGAAGAGAAAAGGTTATTCAATTGGGCGTTCAATTAAACCCTAAACCCATTGCTTCTTACCTCACCGTAGCAGTTGTCTTGGTAATGTTTGCTTGTTCAGCAAACCATTCCTCGTCTCCCGACACTAATGTATCCAATACCAAGGAAGGAATATCATTTGAAAATTCTAAAGTTGATCAAATTCAAACTGCTCCCCACAACCTATTTTCCTTAGCTGATTTAGTTGAAAATGTTCAAAGGTCAGTTGTTTCTATATCAGTCGATATAGTTTCTAGAGGCAGATTTTTTAATTTCACAGATGAAGGGTCGGGAACAGGAATCATTTTCAGTAATGACGGATATATCGTCACAAATTATCACGTTGTACAGAACGCTTCCGACATAGAAGTATCATTAACTGATGGCACGAGCTATTCAGCTGAAATAGTGGGTCTAGACGTTTTAACAGATCTCGCTGTGATAAGAATAAAAGCTGACAACCTTTCCTCCATAAAATTTGGTGAATCTGAAGGTCTTAGACCTGGGGACTGGGTATTTACGATAGGAAACGCATTAAATTTAAGGGGTGGTCCGAGCGTCACCTTTGGCATTGTAAGCGGTGTGGGAAGAACGGTTCAAACTGAAAGCGGCGACTTATACGATATGATCCAAACCGATGCTGCCATAAATCAAGGTAATAGTGGAGGGCCCTTGATAAACGATAAGGGGGAAGTAATAGGGATAAACACAGCAGTCTATAGTGGCGCTCAAGGAATAGGATTTTCGGTCTCCTCTTCAGTAGCTCTGCCAGTGATTAACAGTTTGATCAAAGATGGAAAAGTAACTAGACCCTTAATAGGCCTTCGCGGTATAAATGCAACCACAACGATTTCAAACAGATATGACCTTGGAGTTTCTGAAGGTGTTTTTATCACGCACATATCCCCGAATGGGCCTGCGGATGATGGTAACTTAATGGTAGGAGATGTGATAACAGCTATTAACGGAATTGCAACCCCTACAATGTCGGAGTTCTTGCCACTTTTGTGGAGTTATGACGTGGGTGATAATGTAATGGTGACCTACGTTTCTGACAAATCACCCTTAGTCACCGAAATCACTTTAAATCAGAGACCTTGATTTAAGGTTTCACTCCCGAAATAATCGCGACCGATCCCATTCCCCTAGTTCGTATGACTATATCCCGCAATCCTACTGACTCAAGAACACTCGCTAGTTGCTTAGCTGACATAAAATGCTGCACTGATTCCGGAAGATACCTATACGCCTCATAATCTCTTGCAAAAAATCTCCCCAGTTTGGGGGTAAACCAATTAAAGTAACGCAAAAACATAATGGCAAAAAATTTTCCCCGAGGCCTAACTATCTCTAACACAGTAACTCTACCGCCTCTCCCAGTAACTCTCACAATTTCAGCCAATGCTTTCTGTAAATTCGAGAAATTTCGCACGCCGAAACCGACTGTCGTTCCCGAAAATCTTTCGTCTGGAAAAGGTAATGTATGGACATCTCCAATTACAGGTAAAAATTTGCTCGTGAAACCTAAATCATGGCTTTTAACTACCGCTACATCTAACATTTCTGGAGAGAAATCTAAGCCAACCACCAAATTCACATTGGAAAATCTCAGCAAGTCAAAAGCAAAATCACCGGTACCTGAGGCTATATCAAGAAAATCTCCAGATATATCATATGCCGCTAACTTTGCCGCATTACGCCTCCATATATAGTGCATTCCGACAGTCATGAGAGTATTCAACAGGTCATATCTACGTGAAATTCTTCCGAACATCGAGGCCACAAACCGTGACTTCTCATTACCTTTAAGTTGAACCAAAACGTTCCCTGTCCCTCAATTTTTTAATGATAAAGGGCACTTCCGCTGCTAGTTCGCTGGCCAACATTCCGGAAGATCCCATTTTAATCGAAAGTTCTGCTGCAGACTTTCCATGTACGTGAACCCCCAAAGAAGCTGCCGCCAAAGGATCAGATAACTGGGCAGCAAATCCAGCGATTATACCTGCCAAAACATCCCCTGTACCCGCAGAAGATAAAATCGAATTGGCAACTGGGCTAATAATTGAATTCCCATTTGGAGTAGACACAACAGTATTAGCGCCTTTTAATACCACAATGACTCCCCATCGCTCAGCAAACTTTTTTGACACAGCCAACCGATCTGATTGTATTTCTGAAACTGACAATCTGGTTAGCCTGGACATCTCCGCTGGGTGAGGGGTAACAATAGAATTATCAGGGAGCCTATCCCACCAATTGGAAACTTTTGATAGTAAATTCAAAGCATCCGCATCCAACACCAACTGAGGTAGCTCAAGATCTGACAAAATCAGGCTTTCAAAAATCTCACGGGATATTTTAGAGACTCCAAATCCGCAACCAATCAATAGGACATTATAATTACCCACAATTTCAAAGATTTGTCGCGCGAGATTTGAACCAGGCTTCAGTTGAGTTTTGTCAGGTTTTAACCTCACAAATGTAGCTTCTGGAATAAGAGTTCCCATTGTGGGTATCAAATTGTCATATGACGCGATTGTTGCCAGTCCTGCCCCAGTCTTTAAAGCAGATGAGGCCGCTAATGCTGGAGCACCTATATAGTTATCCGAGCCTCCTACTACCATCACTTTACCGAATCTGCCCTTATGGGAAAACTTGTCTCTAACGGGCAAAATGGAACTTATGTGTTCATCAGACATCAAGTTGGCGTATGATTGAAATCCTAGGTTCGATGGTACTCCGATATCACAAACTGAAATCTCCCCACAAAAATCTGACGCAGGTTGATTAACATGGCAAGGTTTAAGGAAGCCTAAAGCAAGGGTTACATCTGGTTTTATGGCTGAAACATCCAATTCAGAAGTATCAGAATCGGCACCTGATGGAACATCTATAGAAAATATTTTTGGCTTGCTAATCTCTTTAGATTTAAACTCGGAAAGGAAAGTTTTCAAAGGCTCGCGAATAGGCAGAGTGGCACCAATCCCTAAAATTCCGTCTAACATTAGATGGGCCTCTCTAAATAAAATTTCCACAGACGAAAAAGATATCTCCCTTTCGCTACTAAGATCTACGTAAGACACCCCCATCCGAACTGCTTCGTCAAGTCTTAGGTCAGGTTGATCCCGTTGTTTAAGAATGATTGCGGTGACAGAGGCTCCCCACCTGGCCAAGTGACCACTGGCAATTAAACAATCAGCCCCGTTATTACCCGATCCCACAAGAGCAAGGATTTTAAGGCCCTTCAAAACTCCCATGATTTTAGAAATTTTTTCGGCTATTGATAATCCAGCATTATCCATCAATTGATTGGTTGATATACCGAGCGTCTCGCATTTAGCTTCAAGCTCTCTCATTTGTTGAGACGATACTACTTTCAAGGTTCGTTATTTCTTACGACTTAACCCATATTAGTTTTGCCACTTCTATACTAAAAACTAATTCATCCTGGTTACATTCAAGAGTGACAATACCTCTTGACGAAGAGGAATCAAGTATCTTAATTGATGTTTCTGGGATAAATCCTTTTTCAACAAAGTAATTCAGTAACTCCTGGTTATCCTCAGGAACTCTATCAACCAGATATCGGTTATCCGCTCTACATCTATCCAAAGTGATAGCGTTATCCGACGGGATGTATCCACTACCAGGGATAGGATGTCCGAAAGGACAAGTTTGGGGATTATTTAACAAATCTACGACCTTCTGTTCCAAATAAGGTGACATTGTATGCTCCAATCTATGAGCCTCTATATGAGCAAATTCAAGATCAACATTTAGAACATCCACTAGCAATCTTTCTGCCAGGCGATGCCTTCTCAAAATAACCTGAGCATACTGGCGACCAGTTTCAGTAAGAACTATTTCTTTTTCAGCAGAAATACCCACAAGTTTCTCTTTGGACATACGCCTTATCATAGCGCTAACAGAAGGTAGTGAGGTCCCCAATCCTTCTCCTAAAGGCAAACTCTTGAAATGTTCAGACAAATGTGCAACAGTGACCTTCAGTTGCTGTTCTTCTAGTCTTAAAATAGACAGAAGATAATTCTCCATCGCCATGGAAAGCCTAGAAGTGTTGAAAACAGCGGATCTTATGGCTCTTGAATTTGGCAATCCCCGCACCTATTGAAATAAGGATTAGAACTTAGATTAATGTTAACGTTTGGTATACTGCTTGGCCTTTCGAGCCCCTTTAAGGCCAGGTTTCTTGCGCTCCTTAACCCGAGAATCTCTAGTAAGCAATCCTGCCTTCTTCAGTTCATCTCTATACATGCCATTATTAACTTCAGCTAGAGCTCTAGATATACCATGCCTTATTGCCCCAGCCCTGCCACTTACTCCACCACCTTTCACCTTGGCTACCACCCTAAATCTACCCTGTGTATTCGTCACCGTAAAAGGTTCATTTATGATCTGTTGCCATGTGCTAAACGGAAAGGCATCCTCTATTAATTTATCTTCAACAACGATCGGCCCAGCGTCCTGATATAGTCTTACCTGAGCTACGGAAGTTTTTCTTCTACCAACCGCATACGTATATTGCTGTTCAACCATTTTTTTCTCCTAGCCAATTTATAGAGTAATCAAATTGTTAACTTTCTGTGTTCACCTGAGCCTGGTGTGGATGGCTATCTCCCGCGTAAACCTTTAATCTGCTTAGCATTCTTCTCCCAGGAACATTTTTTGGTAGCATTCCTTTTACTGACTGTTTAATGACTCTCTCAGGATGCTTGTCTAGCATTTGACGTAGATTGGTTTCCTTAAGACCACCGTGATACCCACTGTGACGATAATACTTCTTCTGCTCTATTTTATTTCCGGTGACATGGATTTTTTCCGCATTTACAACGACTACGTAGTCACCAGTATTTAAATACGGAACATACCCAGGTTTATGCTTTCCCTGTAGAAGGACAGAAATTTCTGAACTTATTCTACCCAGCGTCTTGCCTTCCGCATCTAACACATGCCAATCTGGGCGCAGTTCCTCTCGTTTTGGCTGTTCCATTTTTTGTCGTATCGTCATAATTTATTTCCTCAACCTGTAGGGGTCAAAATAGAATAATTCTCATAGATCACTTTCTCTAAACACAAACCTTTTGACGGCATGGAGTTGCTCCTAGCCGATCCTTTGCAACTGAGGAGATCCTTAACATCTTCCAAAAACAGTCTACCTCTTCCTAAATCTACCAGGCTACCCACCATTCGTCGCACCTGATGCGGAAGGAATGCATTCCCTTCAACTTCGTAATTCAGCATATTATTATCATAAGTCCAAAAAGATCTATAAATAACTCTCTCTGTGCTTTTATTCTTTTCTACTGGACCAGCAAATTTTCTGAAATCGTGTTCTCCGAGAAATAAATCTGCTCCCAGACACATGAGATCTTTATCAAGATCACCTACCACCCTATGGCTATATATTCGATTTAAAGGGGAGTGGACATTCGAATTGAAAATCGAATATCGGTAAACTCTTGATTTCGCATCTCTTCTCGGATCAAAATCTCGCGGTACTTCAACGACATTTTTCACGACTATGTCATCCGGAAGATAATAATTCATTCCCTTAGCTATCTTATTCACTTCCATGCCGGAGTTTGTATCAAATGTCGCGACCTGGTTCCTGGCGTGAACTCCCGCGTCTGTTCTACCGGCTGGACTGATCCTTATGCTTTCACCAAAAAGCCTTTCTATTGAGTTTTCTAATTCCTCCTGTACAGTCTTCGCATTAGTTTGATACTGAAATCCGTGGTACCTCGTACCTTGATATTCAATTATTAAAGCTACGCGCATATTTCATATTAACTCTCATGCTCACTATACAAGTTCCAAAACTGCCATTTCAGATGCATCCCCTTTTCTTGGTCCCAGTTTGGTTATACGGGTGTAGCCGCCGTTTCGATCCTGATAGCGATCCCCTAACTCTTCAAATACTTTCTTTACAACATACTCATCTGTAAGTAATGCCGATGCTTGTCTTCGATGGTGTAGAGTGCCTTTTTTACCTAACGTTATGACTTTCTCAGCCATCTTTCTGACTTCCTTGGCCTTGGAGTCAGTCGTTTTCATGCTCTCATTCCTCAGCAAATCAGTCGTCATATTTCGAAGCATAAGCATTCTGTGGCCTGTCGGCCTACCTAATTTTCTTCCTGAAAGTCGATGTCTCACTACACAGTCTCCTGTTGCTACCCCTGGTCAGCTTCGATTTCGTGATTATTTTCTTCGATTTGTTCACTATCGCTAGAATTCGAATCCGGATCTAAATGATCTGGTAGTATTTCTAACTCTCTGAATTTATCGTATAACTCCCTGTATGATTTTTCGCCGAAGTTTCTTATCTCCAGTAAATCACTTTTCGACTTCTCCATGACCTCGCCAACTCTGTTTAGAGCAGCTCGTTTGAGACAATTCAAAGTCCTGGAAGAAAGTTCCAGCTCCTCCACGGTCATGTTGTAATGCTCCGCAGGTATATCCATCGATACCCCGTCGGTACCTTCCTGAGCATCCTCTGCTTTAGTGAAAAGGAAAAATTGATTCACTAATATGTTTGCCGCCTCTATCACCGCTTCTACAGGATACTTGGACCCGTCTGTCCAAACCTCAAAATGTAATTCTTCAAAATCTGTTCTCTGTCCCACCCGGGTCTGATTTATTGTGTAATTGACTTTCCTTACAGGTGTGAACACAGCATCAATAGGAATAACTCCGATTGGATGTCCTTCACTACTCTCTGCTACTTTGTATCCTTTTCCATGATCCACATTTAAAACCATATTTAATTCCGCATCCGCGGAATCCAAGGTGGCAATATGTTGGTCTACATTTACAACAGTTATTTCTGCTGACGGCGAAATATCCGCAGCAGTAAGCTTTCCTTCACCGCTACTCAATAACCTTAGTTGCCCTGAGGAATCTGACTCAGTCCTAATCCTTAAATCTTTTACATTCAGTAATATTTCCGAAACCTCTTCTTTAACATTCTCTATATTGGAATATTCATGCAAAATACCCTCTATCTTCACCCATGTGACCGCAGACCCAGAAAGGGAATTATATAAAACTCTTCGCAGTGGGTTTCCTAAGGTAACACCGTATCCCGGATCTAGAGGCCCAATAACAAATTTACCGTAGGTTTCTGACGCCTCAGCCACAGAAATTTTGGGATTGGCAATAACCTCTTCTTCCTCAACTTCTGGAGCGTCTAGGATAGACATAGCATTATAATCGCTTACCATTTATCGCCTCCGTTTTATTTGGAATAATATTCGACAATTTGAACTGTATCTATAACTATTTCCCCGTCTTCAGCCCCGGGTTCCGTTACTATCGAAGCAGTCATTTTATCTTGATCCAGATTGATCCAATGAGGGCTTTGTATAGATTTGCAATTACTTTTTGCTATTTCAAAAAGAGCCGTTTTCTGCCCCTTTTCCCCCCATTTAACCTGATCCCCCTGTCTTATCTGGTAGGAGGGAATGTCCACCTTGGCATCGTTCACCAAAAAATGACCGTGATTTACAGCCTGTCTAGACTGTTTTCTTGATAGGAACATCCCAGTTCTATATAAAACATTATCAAGACGTTTCTCAAGTAGAATCATTAGATTATCACCGGTGACCCCTTCCATATCCAACGCCTTTTCGTAGTAATTCCGAAACTGTTTTTCCATAATCCCATATATAAATCGGGCCTTTTGTTTTTCTTTCAGTTGTAGACCATAGGCAGAGACACGCCTTCGGCGCGTAAATCCTTGGTTAGATTTGCTTTCTTTTTTTACTTTATACGCACCATAATTGTCCAGGCCCAATGCCCTGAGTTTTTTTTGAATCGGTCCTGTATATCTCGCCATCTGTTCACACTCTATCCATTTCTGATTGTTTCAATTCCCAATAGGTCTTTTTTACTACACCCTTCTTCTCTTAGGTGGCCGACATCCATTATGGGGAATAGGAGTAACATCCTTGATACTACCGACGACAATCCCTGCAGCCTGTATAGCTCTGATTGCTGCCTCCCTTCCTGCTCCGGGACCTCTCACAAATACATCGACCTTCCTCACTCCTTCATCCATGGCTTTTTTTGCTGCGTCTTCGCCAGCCCTTTGAGCGGCAAAGGCCGTAGACTTACGAGACCCACGGAAGCCAGCCGTCCCTGCACTTCCCCAAGCAACGGTATTACCGGTTGGATCAGTCAAGGTTACAATTGTATTGTTAAATGTTGATTGAATATATGCTCTACCCAGAGGTACGGGTCCTCTATCTCTTCTTCTTGTCCTTGGCCTTCTAGCCATTACTTAACTCCTTAAAATTACCATTGAATTCGAACCCACTGTCTTACCTAGTAGTTGTATGCTTTCTTGAGATAGCAATTTTTCGGCCTCTTTTTGCTCTAGCATTGGTTTTGGTTCTTTGGCCTCTTACAGGTAACCCCCTCCTATGACGTGTTCCTCTATAGCACCCAATATCAATAAGTCGACGTATATTTTGATTAACTTCCCTTCTCAAATCCCCTTCTACCAAACGTTCTTTATCAATTATTTCTCTTACCCTGTTCAGGTCTTCGTCTGATAAATCTTTCACACGTGGGTTATCGATAATCCCAGCCTTGTTAACTATATCCAGCGCTACAAACGGTCCTATCCCATATATACTTGTCAAGGCCGTCTCAACTCGCTTGCCATCTGGAATATTTACACCTGATACTATAGCCATCTATGACCCCTTATCCTTGTCTTTGCTTATGCTTCGGATTTTCGCAAATAATCATTACCTTCCGCTTGCGGCGAATAACCCTGCATTTAGCGCATCTGACTTTTACTGAAGCGCTAACTTTCATAACTTGCTCCAATTCCTATCATTATCAATACCCAAAATTTTCCTAACTATCTATCTAAATCTATAAGTGATTCTGCCTCTGGTTAGATCATAAGGTGATAAATCTACTAAAACCCTATCACCAGGCAAAACTCGTATGTAATTAACTCTTAATTTCCCAGATATATAAGCCAATACCTCATGCCCATTGGCAAGTTCAACTTTGAAAGAAGCGTTAGGGAGTGCTTCAAGCACCGTACCTTCCACTTCTATTGACTCTTTCTCCTTTTTAGTCATAAAACTCCCATGGATAATTAGATTCTTCCTTCAGGTTAGTACCTCCGGCCCATCAGAGGTTATCGCAACCGTATGCTCAGAATGGGCTGACAGTTCCCCGTCAATGGTTACGATCGTCCACCCATCAGGCATGACCTTTGTCTTCCAAGAACCCACGTTAAGCATAGGTTCGATTGCCAAAACCATACCTTCCCGCAACAGGGGCCCCCTGCCAGGGCTTCCGTAATTAGGTATTTGTGGCTCTTCGTGCAATTCCCTACCTATTCCATGCCCAACGTACTCCTTAACGACAGAGTAACCTTTAGACTCAGCATATATCTGTATCGAGTTGGATATATCCGTTAGCCGACTTCCTATTAAGGCCATTTTAATACCAGCGTCTAACGAATCTGATGTAACATCGATCAGCCTTTGTGCCGTGTCCGAGATTGACCCAACGCCAGCTGTGAAGGCACTATCTCCGTGGTAACCTTCAACTATTGCACCAAAATCTACACTTACTATATCTCCCTCTCGCATCTTCCGTTCACTAGGAATCCCATGAACTATTTCCTCGTTAAAAGAAAAACATATCGAGGCGGGAAAAGGCGGCATATGAGGGGCTGGCTGATATCCTTTAAAGGAAGGTATCGCTCCCCTTTTTTTTATTATCTCCTCCGCTAAAGCGTCCATCTCTAAACTAGTAACACCGGGGGCTAAGGCGTTTTTTACGGCCAATTTGGCTTCGGCTATAATGCGGCCTGCCTCCCTCATCAAATCCAACTCTCTGGAGGATTTAATTGTTATTCCCTTGGCATTTATATCTCCCGTTGTCATAAATTAAATTATTTCAACCTTCAACAAAAAAGCCGAAGCTACATTATACAATGAAATAGTAGGAGTATTCACTCTAGAGCCTCCCTTAAGGACTGTTCCACCTCTTCTATGGACAAGGAACCATCTATTTCAATTAGATTCCCCAATTCTTTATACCTTTGAATAACGGGACTCGTTTCCTCTGTGTACACGCTAAGTCTTTCCCTAACTACCGCCTCGGAATCATCTTGCCTCTGGAATAACTCTCCATCACACATGTCGCAGAAACCTTGCTTTATGGGAGGAGAAAATACCTTATGGTATGGAGTTTGACATTTTCTGCAAAGTATTCTTCCAGCTAATCTTTTAATCAACTCCGGTTCAGGAACATTAAACAAAATGACTTTGTCGATACCACCTATCGCACCCAGGCGATCGTCTAGAGATTCCGCTTGTAGTAGCGTCCTTGGAAATCCGTCTAACACAAACCCTTTTTTATTTTCTGGAGCCTCTATCCAAGACATAACCATACCGATAGTCACATCATCCGGCACATATTTACCTCGATCCATATATGTCTTGGCCATCCGACCTAACTCAGTATCACGCGACAAATTATCTCTAAATAGATCTCCAGAGGAAACACTATTGACCTCGGTGATAGACGCCATAAAAGAGGCTTGTGTCCCTTTCCCAGATCCAGGAGGACCCATAAGAATTATTTTCATAGTCTGTTACCTTGGCATTGATGCATTCCAAACCTATAAAAACCCTTCGTAGTTTCGCATCAATAGTTGGGATTCCAGTTGTCTCATGGTATCAAGTGCCACGCCAACCATGATTAGCAAACTTGTACTGCTCAAAGTCAAAGCTTGAATTCCAGTTAGCTCAGAAACAAAATATGGAACTATCGCAATCCCACCGAGAAACAAAGCACCTCCCCACGTGATTCTTACGATTACCCTATTTAGATACTCCTGAGTTGGCAATCCAGGACGAATGCCTGGTATAAAGCCGCCGTTTCTTTGTAACGTATCTGCCAAGTTCTGTTGCTGGAATATAACCAACGTATAAAAGAAAGTGAACATGACAACCAGTACAAAAACGGCAATCCAATACGGAAGATTTGAGGGATCTAGAGTACTAGCGAAAAAGGAGGCAATAGAATTCAAAAATCCGTCATCTAGAGGATCATTGAAATAACTGGCAATCGTCCCGGGCAATATTATTATCGAAAATGCGAAAATCAACGGAATCATTCCGGCAGTATTAACTCTTATTGGCAAAAATGAGGACCCACTTTGACGTTGCATTCGGCCTCCCCGAAAAACGCTCCTACCGTATTGCACTGGTACTCGGCGCTGAGCCTCATTTACGAATACAATTATGTATATCAACGCAAAACCTATTATTCCCAGCATGATTAAGGTAGATACATAATCATTTTCTAAAAATCCCCGTCCCAGCATTTGAGGCAATCCTGCAACAATTCCACCAAATATAATCAATGAAACACCATTGCCGAGGCCCCTTTCCGTAATCAACTCTCCTAGCCAGACCAAAAACATGGTTCCTGCTACAAGTGACAACATCATTGCAAATGTGTGCAAATTCAATCCAAAATCTACCCCCGGTAGAACACCTGAGGATCGCAAAAGTGTTAACTGTCCCCAACCTTGCATAAAAGCAATCGGAACAGTTAAATAGTGAGTGTATTGATTAATTTTTTGCCTACCAAACTCCCCTTCCTGAGAAAGTTCCTTCAGGCCAGGCATAACTGGTGTGAGTATCTGCATAACAATGGATGCAGTGATATAGGGATAAACCCCTAATGCCGCCACACTCAAATTAGCCAAAGCGCCTCCACTAAAAAGGTCCAAAAAACCTAGGAGGGCTTGATCTCTGAATGCTTGCGACAGTGCTTGTGTATCCACGCCCGGTACCGGAACATGAGCAACAAACCTGAATATAAGAAGCATAGCAAAGGTAAAAAGAATTTTATCTCTTAAATCTGGCACCTTCATTGCGTCCAGCATAGACTGGATTAATTGAGGCCTTGATAGCTGCTCCGACCTAGAGGATTGGGATTGACGAACCATTTACTCGATTACCTGTACTGTCCCACCTGCTGTCTCAATTTTTTTCTTAGCAGACTTCGTGAATTTGTGAGCGGAGATCTTCACATTTACCGTTATATCGCCTCTACCCAAAATTTTTAAAGGCAATCTCTCATCTTTAATCACTCCGATTTCAACCAAGGAATGAGGAGATATTTCTCCTCCATTTGGATATGCCAAACCAATGGTATCCAAGTTTGCAATATGGTATTTGGTTTTAAAAATATTTGTGAACCCTCTCAAGGAAGGCATTCTCTTAATAAGAGGTAACTGACCTCCTTCAAAACCAGGCCTTACCCCTCCTCCACTTCTGGAGTTTTGGCCTTTCATTCCTTTACCCGAAAAGCTTCCATTACCACTTCCGTCTCCGCGACCTATACGCTTTCGTTTCCTAGCTTTGAATTCTGGGGGTCTTATTGTGTGATTCTGCATAGTCATATCTAAATACCTAGATTTTCAGTTTCTCGCTATTCGCCTACTTTTACTTCAACTAAGTGGCCTACTTTTTTCAACATTCCCATAATCGAGGGTGTTTCCTCATGAACAACAGTGTGGTTTAACTTTCTAAGTCCCAAACTTTCTATTATTCTTCTCTGCTTTTCCGAATATCCAATCGTGCTCTTTTTCCATGTAACAGAAATTTTTGCCATCTTTTCTACCTTATTCCAATGAATCCTGCGAATCCGATTCGTCTTTAGCGAGTGCTTTCATTTGAGCATACTCACGTCTCCGAGCGATCTCAGAATCTGGATCTTTTAACATCTGTAGCCCTTTCAGAGTTGCTTTAACGACATTGGTAGGATTTGTACTTCGCCTTACCTTGGTCACAATATCTTTTACACCGGCCAATTCAACTACAGCCCTAACAGATTCACCAGCAATCACTCCGGTACCTGGTGGGGCCGGCTTTAGCATAACTAAACTACCTCCAAATTTCGCAGTGACATCATGAGCTATAGTGTCCCCTTTGAGTGGGATTTCCACCATATTCTTCTGTGCGTAGGCTGAACCTTTGGTTATAGCATCTGGTACTGCAGATGCCTTACCCATGCCTATACCAACTCGGCCCTCACCATCTCCAACAACAACAACCGCACTAAAGCTGAGGTGGCGTCCACCTTTTACTACTTTCGAAACCCTGTTAATACGAACAGTTCTCTCAGTTATAGGGGATTCCTCTTCCCTATCCTTTCTTCTTCCTGTCTGTTTTTCCTGCATGCGTTTCACACCTACGTTTGAACACTAACCGCTAAAAGGTCTACTAAAATTTCAAGCCTGCTTCCCTGGCTCCATCCGCGACCGCCTTAACTCTGCCATGGTACTTAAATCCACCACGATCGAACACTATTTCACTTATTCCCAACTCTACCGCTCTTTTACCAATCGATTCCCCAACAATCTTAGATATTAAAATTTTTCCTGATCCTGTAGTTTGCCCCCTTAATTCATCTTCCAGAGAAGATGCGGAGGCAACAGTAACGCCGCCATCATCATCAATCAGTTGAGCGTATATGTGCGAAATACTTCTATACACGGCCAATCTCGGTCTCTGCGCGGTCCCTGAAATCTTTGACCTCAACCTATCATGACGAACTATTCTTCTTGTCTTACCATTTGAAGATGACATAATTTAGGCCCTCCTTGCACTCTTACCAGGTTTCAACCTCACAACTTCTCCCGCATATCTAATCCCCTTACCTGTATATATATTTGGAGGTCTTACTCTCCGTATTTGAGAGGCCAATTGGCCAACAACTTGTTTGTCAATTCCGGAAACCTTTATATTCGTGTTACCATCCACTTCTAGCTCAGCCCCTTGTTCCGGTTGAATTTCTACAGAATGACTCAACATAACATTCAGAGTTATTCCCTTTCCTTTTTGTTGTACCCTGTATCCGACACCTACCAACTCCAATTCCTTAGTAAAACCTTCACTAACTCCTTCTACCATATTAGCTAACAAGCTTCTGGTTAACCCGTGAAATGCTTTATGCTCGTTTTCGTCACTCGGCCTGGAGACTCGTATTGAATCTTTCTCGACACCGATAGTGATGTCTTTATGGAAATTCTGGCTCAAGGTTCCCTTAGGGCCTTTCACCGTGACATGTGCCCCTTCGACAGTGACATCAACACCTGAGGGGATTCGTATTAGTTGATTTCCTATTCTTGACATAAAATTCTCCCTACCAAATGTAGAACAAAACCTCTCCACCCACCTTGTTTTTTCTTGCCTCTATCCCAGTCATAACTCCCTTATTGGTTGAGATAACAGCAATTCCTCTATTCCCGTATACCACTGGTAGCTCGCCATTCTTTGAGTATCTACGAAGGCCAGGCTTACTTACTCGTTGAAGCCCAGTAATGGCAGGTTCGCCTTTTTTCCAATAATGCAGATTTAACTGAATATTTGAACCAATTTGACCTTCATTTTGAACTTCATAACTTTCCAAAAATCCTTCTTTTTCTAATATTTCTGCTATTTGAATCTTCAATTTTGAAACAGGTATTTCTACTGACTCATGTCCAACCATAGTCGCATTTCTAATTCTAGTTAGCATGTCTGCTATTGGGTCTGATACTGCCATATTCTTTTACCTACCAACTTGCCTTTTTTACACCAGGAAGTTCACCAGCATGTGCCATTTCTCGAAAAGCGATGCGAGACAACCCAAAATACCTTATATATCCATGAGGTCTACCAGTTATTTGGCATCTATTCCTAACTCTTATGGGATTGGAATTCCTCGGTAATTTTGATAATTCTGATCTGGCCTCAATTCTCTCTTCAACTGTGGAGCTTGAATCCTTCAACACAGTTTTAAGGGCTTCTCTTTTTTGAGTGTATTGTTCCGCCATCCGGCGTCTTTTTTCATTCCTGGCTACTGACGATTTCTTTGCCATCTTCTTGTCCTTAAAAAATATTTAAACCTTCGATTGAATTTCTCTACCTAGTTCCGAACAAATGGCATACCAGCCAATTCCAAAAACCTCATTCCCTCTTGATCATTCACAGCGGAAGTGACTATCACGATTTGCAACCCACGGATTCGATCTATCGAGTTATAATCAATTTCGGGAAAAATAGTATGTTCCCTTATACCAATTGAATAGTTTCCTCTCCCATCAAAGGAATTCCTAGACAACCCTTGGAAATCTCTAATTCTAGGCAGAGAAGCATTCAAAAGCCTATCTACAAACTCATACATCCTTCTACCTCTCATCGTTACCATAGCCCCAATTGGCATCCCTTCTCTTATCTTGAATCCGGCAATTGATTTCTTGGCTTTCGTAGTTACAGGCCTCTGACCGGTAATCCGAGCCAAATCAGCTGTTACACTTTCAATAGCCCTAGCATTTTGAAGAGCTTCACCTAGCCCGATGTTAACTATTACCTTATCCAAACGGGGTACCTGCATTACACTTCCGTAACCAAATTCTTTAATCATTTCAGGGCCTATTTCATCCCTTATTTTTTGCAATAGACGAGGAGCGTCATCTTCGGAAGCTGTTGGCTGGTCAATATTATCGTCTGGCATTATTCAATGACCTCTTCACAAATTTTGCAGATTCTGGCTTTCGAACCGTCCCCAATAACCCTTATAGATGTCTTTGAAGGTTTTTGGCAGTGAGTGCATACAAGCATTACGTTTGCTATCGATATTGGCAGCTCTTTCTCCACAATATCAGCACCGCTCATCCCTTGGGCCTTTCTATGCCTTTTGACTATATTGACGCCTTCTATCAAAACTTTTTGGGTACCGGGCAACACTCTCTGTACCTCACCCTGCCTACCCTTATCCTTTCCCTTTATAACCAATACATTGTCGTTCTTCTTTATCTTCATTGCTTATATTACCTCCGGCGCCAAAGAGACAATTCTCATGAAATCTTTGTCTCTCAATTCTCGCGCAACTGGCCCAAAAATACGGGTGCCGCGTGGCATCCTATCCTCATTAATAATCACCGCCGCATTCTCATCAAATTTGATATGAGAACCATCTTTTCTGCGATGGGCCTTTGAAGTTCGTACTACGACTGCCTTAACAACTTCGCCTTTCTTGACTGTGGCTGCAGGGGCAGCATCCTTGACCGAAGCAACTATTACATCACCTAACCAAGCATATTTTCTTCCGGACCCCCCCGGCACACCTATGCAACTTATAACTCTTGCACCGGAATTGTCCGCAACTTTTAATCTCGTATATATCTGTATCATTTTGTCGCCTTAAAACCTACTCACCATCGCTGCTTTCAACTGTGTCGATTCCGGGAACAGCGATATCACCAGGCTGAACCTCGGCCACGTCACCCTTTTGGATTATTTCCGATATTTTCCACCTTTTTGTCTTGGACAAAGGCCTAGTTTCTATAATCTGAACCGTGTCACCAAGACTACAGGAGTTATTTTCATCATGAACCATAAATTTATTCCAACGCTTCACATTTTTCTTGTAAATCCGGTGGGCCTGACTCCATTCAACTGAAACCACAACAGTTTTATCCATTTTATGGCTAACTACTCGTCCAATCCTTATTTTTCTACGTTCGTAACTCATGCAGATCTCTCTGATATCTCCCTTTCTCTAATCACTGTCATTATTCTCGCTATCTTTCGTTGAGTCCTCTTAATGGAGTTTGTATCAGTAAGCTGCATCGTTGCTGTCCTGAACCTCAAATTCATTAATTCTTTCCTCGACAAATCAAGATTCTCTAATAAATCCTGATCATTCATATTTCTAATGTCGTCAATCTCAGCCATTTTCTACTCACCGTGCCATTACGAAATCTTCTGCTGCTAATCTCTTGATCTTAGGTTCGTTCTACTCACTATCCGGGTGGCCATAGGCATCTTAGAAGCAGCCAATGTCAATGCATGCCTAGCTGTTTCTTCCGGTATCCCGGCCATCTCAAACATTACTTTCCCAGGTTTTACGACCGCCACCCAATGATCTGGTGCCCCTTTACCCTTTCCCATTCTGGTTTCAGCCGCCCTGGCGGTTACACTTTTATCTGGAAACACCCTTATCCACATTCTTCCACCCCTCCTAGCATATCTGGTCATAGCCCTTCTCGCGGCTTCAATCTGCCTGGAGGTAACCCACGCATTTTCCGTTGCCTTTAGCCCAAATTCACCAAAGTTTAATGAGCTCCCAGCAACAGCTAATCCTTTCCGTCTTCCCCGGTGGTGGTTTCTGTATTTGACCCTTTTAGGTTGAAGCATCTGCGTCTGCCCCTTCGCTTTCTATATTGTCACTGGTTTCTTCATCCACTAACTCTCCCTGCTCAGTCGAAGTTTCTGACTGCACCTGGTTATCTTCTTGTGCTGTAACCATAACCTGTATTGGCGCTACATCTGCCTCTTCGTCCTCAGTCGATGCAACCAACTCATCCGCACCCGTCGAATTTTCTCCAATTATCGTGGGGTTCAGTATTTCCCCTCGGCAAATCCAGACCTTAACACCGATAACTCCATACTCTGTTTGAGCTTCTGCCAATCCATAATCAATATCCGCTCGCAAGGTATGCAGCGGAACCCTTCCTTCCATCGCTTTCTCAGCCCTTGCAATGTCTGCTCCTGCAAGCCGTCCCGAGCAAGTGATTTTTATACCCTCAGCCCCCGCTTGCATAGTTCTCATAACAGCTTGTCGGATGGCTCTTCTAAAGGCTATTCTCCTTTCTAATTGATCTGCAACGTTCCGTGCTACCAAATAAGCGTCCAATTCCGCTTGTCTGACCTCTTTTACATTCAGCTTAGCCCTTCGATTCCCCGTCAGCGTTTCCAAATGTTTTCGAAGCTCATCTACCCGTTGGCCACCTCTCCCGATAACAATTCCAGGTCTTGCCGTATGAATTGTCACCGCGACTTCATTGGAATCTCTCTGAATATCAACTTTCGATATACCGGCATCTTCGTACATAACAGCTATCGCCTGCCGGATATTAATATCCTCTTTCACCAGACTTCCATACTCTTTTTGGCCAGCAAACCATGTGGCGTGCCAATCCTTTGTAATTCCGACTCTAAACCCGTTAGGGTGAATTTTTTGTCCCAAACTACAGTTCCTCCTCTTCAACCACTACTGTTATGTGGCTACTTCTTCTGTTGATGCGACCAACCCTTCCCCTTGCCCGAGCTCTAAACCTTTTCAATCTAGGCCCTTCATTAGCGTATATTTCAATTATTTTTAAATCTTCCGTTCTTGCCATCAGTTCATTTTCAGCATTTGAAGCCGCAGATTTTACAGTTTTAGCAACTCGAGCTGCCGCTGGCGATTGCATAAACTGCAAAGCAGTCAATGCCTGCTCCACTTTCATTCCTCTAACTAAATTAGCTATAGGTTTAAGCTTCTTCACCGAAATTCCCGTATTACTGGATTTAGCTCTTATGCTCACTTCAATTCCTCGACTTAGTTTTTCTAGCCAATCCTGGAGGCCCTTTCCGATTTGGTAGAGTGTCCCCTAAAGGTTCTGGTTGGCGAAAATTCTCCTAATTTGTGACCCACCATGTTCTCTGTGACAAATACAGGAACATGCCTTCTGCCATCATGAACTGCAATGGTTAAGCCCAGCATGTCCGGCATGATCATAGAGGCCCTAGACCAAGTTTTTATGACTTCTCTGCTATTAGCCTTAACAACTTGCTCTACTTTCCTTGCCAACTTGGGGTGTACATAAGGCCCCTTTTTTATTGAACGCGACATTTAAACTGTACCTCTTGACTCAACTTACCTTTCATATCGTTTTCTCACGATAAATTTACTGGAAGGCTTATTCTTTTTTCGGGTTCGATACCCGAGTGCCGGCTTACCCCACGGAGTCTTGGGTCCAGGCATTCCAATAGGGGATCTGCCTTCACCACCTCCATGTGGATGGGCATTCGGGGCCATGGCTACCCCCCTTACTTCAGGCCTTCTCCCTAGATATCTCTTTCTTCCAGCTTTACCAAGTTTCACATTTTTATTATCCAGAGCACTAAGTTGGCCAACCGTAGCCATACACGTACTCAACACATTCCTCATCTCTCCAGACGGCAATCGCAACAAAGTATATTTCCCTTCACTAGCCAAAACTTGCGCATAGTTCCCCGCACTTCGTACAATCTGGCCGCCTTTCCCTTTTGTTAATTCCACATTGTGGACCAAAGTCCCTGAAGGTATTTTTTCCAAAGGTAGGGCATTACCTGGACTAATTTCCGCGCCTTCACCTGCCTCTACCTTATCACCAACGCGTATTTCATTTGGGGCGAGAATATATCTCCAATCACCATTTGCAAATTTAATGAGCGCTATCCGGCATGACCTATTTGGATCATACTCAATTGTTTCGACCGATCCAGGGATACCATAATTATCTCTTTTAAAGTCAATAACACGATACTGCCTTTTGTGACCTCCACCTCGATGCCTAACAGTCACCCGTCCACTGGAATTTCTACCACCTGTTTTTTTTAAAGGTCTGGTTAATTTCTTGCGAGGCTTGCTATGGGTTATATCATCTGTGCCCTGAAGCACTAAGCCTCTTTGACCTGGGGTTATGGGTTTCCTAGTCTTTAATGGCATCAAACACCCTCAAATAAAGTTATAGAATCACCAGGAGCGACCGAGACAACAGCCTTCTTCCACGACCGTTTCTGAGAAAATCTAGGACCGAACCGCTTCATCTTTCCTTTTACATTCATTGTATTGACCTTTATGACCGTGACCCCAAAAGATTCCTGAACAGCCTCTTTAATTTCCAGTTTGGTAGCAGTCTTTGCAACCTCAAACACATAACGACCGTCGTCTTGCATTAACGTCGACTTTTCTGTAACCAAAGGCCGTTTCAATATAGCGTATTTATGGTGTTTGCTCATTTGCTTTTAGCCTTCAATCCCAGTCAGAGGGGAGTAATTCCATACTTTCCAGTTGCTGGCAAACTTCTTCATAAGATTTTTTGCCAAAGCTTTGTATGTCCATTAACTCAGCCTTAGATAAGTTTGTCAGATCTGTAATTTCGATAATCCCTGCCTGCAACAAAATATTCTTTGTCCTATTAGAAAGCCCAAGATTCTCCACTAGGGCATGGTCCACCCCATTAGAGTCCTTTTCCTCAACTATGGCTTCTGTAACTATGGCTTCTGTAACTTCTTCAACTTGTCCATCAGAAGAAACATCTGAAGAGCTTTCACCCTTATATATCCCCCCCCAGGTTTCCTCGATCCTTCTAACAGCATCAACCGTGATTATCAATTGCTTTTTATTTAACAGTTCCAGAGTGTTTAACACTTGTACAGGTAAGGTTCTCAATTTTCCTACGTTTCCAGCTGACCGTACTAAATTTTCATTTGGGCCATCTGTGACTATCAAGGCCGGACCCGAAACATTTAAAGCGGAAAGTACGGAAACGATCTCCTTGGTCTTTCCTTCTTGCAATTCTAGAGAGTCGAGCAACAATATATCTGAATGGCGAGCTTTGTCTGACAGCACAGACAGCAAGGCCAAACGTCTCATCTTTTTTGGAGTTCGCTTTCTATAACTTCTTGGAGTGGGCCCAAAAGCTCTTCCACCACCAACCCAAACGGGTGATCGAGTTGAACCTTGCCTCGAACTTCCGGTGTGTTTCTGGGGCCTAGGCTTCGCCCCACCCCCCGACACTTCGGACCTGGTCTTCGTTTTCGCTGTTCCTTGTCTCTTATTGGCCAGTTGACCAACCATTACCTGATGTACCAAAGCTGCTTTGGCCGGTACAGAAAAAACGTCATCTCTGACTTCCAGATCACCTGCATTCTCACCCTGAATATTTTTTATTTGAAGTTTGACCATCGTTAACTCTTCACAGATTTAGAAATAACTAATACGGAATTTCGATGCCCGGGCACAGCACCTTTAACCAACAATATATTTTTCTCGGGGTCTATCATTATGACGTCTAAATTCTTTACAGTTACCTTATCGCCACCCATTCTGCCAGCCATCCTCATCCCTTTTATGACCCTTCCAGGGGTCGTTCCAGCCCCTATTGACCCAGGCGCACGGTGCCTATCAGACTGACCATGGGTCTTCGGGCCTCCCCGGAAGTTATATCTTTTCACCCCTCCCTGAAACCCTTTACCTTTTGAGACGCCAGTAACATTGACCTTCTCTCCGACCTCGAACATTCCCACATCAATCTGTGAGCCAACCTCCAATTCTTCATAGTCGTCACTTTTGGTTTCCCTCAAATGCCGAAATAAATTTCCACCAGCTTCCGCCAGATGACCTCTTTTGGGTTTATTTGACTTTTTGATTGTTTCAAATCCCAACTGAACGCTTTGATATCCGTCCCTTTCAAGAGATTTAATTTGAGTGATAGTGCATGGACCTGCCTCTATCGCGGTAACAGCTTCAGCTGTACCATCCTCGTGAAAATATTGGGTTCCCCCAATTACCTTGCCTATTATCCCAGATATTGCCATATCGATTCCTACAATTTGATTGCTATGTCCACACCTGCTGGCATGTCCAAGTTGGTTAAAGAATCTATTGTCTTAGATGTGGGATTATGTATGTCAATAAGGCGATTGTGGGTTCTCATTTCAAAATGCTCCCTAGAGTCCTTGTCTATATGGGGAGCCCTCAGAACACAAAACCTCTTAATGGCTGTTGGCAATGGCACTGGTCCAGCAACCCTTGCTCCTGTTCTTTCAGCCGTCTCAACTATCTGAGAAGCAGATTGATCCAGGATCCTGTGGTCGAATGCTTTTAAAATAACTCTAATTTTCTGTGCGTTTTGTACCATTTCTTAACTTTCCTAAGTAGCCTGAGCTTCTACAACTGACTCTGGCGCCTCCAAGTATTTTTCAAATTCCATAGAATATCCAGCTCTTCCCTGAGTGATAGAGCGAAGATCGTTAGCATATCCAAAGCTCTCCGCCAACGGTAGGGAGGCCTTGACTATCTGAGTGTCGCCTTGAGCGTCAATACTCTCCACCCCTGCCCTTCGTCTACCTAAGTCCCCTATCACTTCTCCAAGATAATCCTCAGGAGTAACCACTTCTAACTTCATGACTGGCTCTAAAACAACTGGGCTACATCTATCCACCGCCGTTCTAGTAGCCATTGAACCAGCAATCTCAAATGAAACTTTGGAAGAATCAACGTCGTGGTAGGTCCCATCGATGAGCCTAACTAACAGATCGATTACAGGAAATCCAGATTTAGGACCATTTTTTAACGCACCTCGAACGCCATCTTCAACAGAAGAAATGAACTCGGTGGGGATGGACCCTCCTCTAATTTTATTTTCGAACTGTACCCCTTCACCTCTTTCCAACGGCTCCATCTCTATAATGACATGTCCATACTGCCCATGACCACCTGACTGTCGGACGAACTTACCTTCAGCAGTTGTGGTTCTTCTAATAGTTTCCCTGAATGCCACCCTTGGTTTCCCTACGTTGGCTTCAACCTTAAATTCCCGCTTCATCCGATCGGTCAAAATCTCCAGGTGCAATTCACCCATGCCTGACATAACTGTTTGGCCTGTTTCGTCATCGTAGATAATTGTAAACGTCGGATCTTCATCAGACAGTTTCACCAATGCATCAGACAGTTTATCCTGATCTGCCCTTGCCTTAGGCTCAATCGAAACAGAAACTACTGGATCTGGGAATTCAATTTTCTCTAGTAAAATTGGATCATCTATAGAACTTATTGTCTCACCAGTTGTTGTGTCTTTAAGTCCAATGGCTGCGGCTATTTCTCCAGCAAAGACCTCTTCCACATCCTCTCTTTGGTCCGCATGCATCTTTACTATCCTTCCCAACCTTTCCCTATCTCCTGTGGCAGTATTTAACACACTCGAACCGGATTTCGCAGATCCAGAATAGACTCGAAAATAGACAAGTCGACCTATGAAGGGATCCGTAACTGTTTTGAAGGCAAGAGCGGCGAATGGTTCATCATTATTCGCACCTCTAGTTATAGTGTCATCACTGCCTGGTTTGACACCTTCAACTGGAGGTACATCTAAAGGTGAAGGTAGGTATTCACCGATTGCATCTAACAAAGGCTGAACACACTTGTTTTTTAAGGCCGTACCACAAAGGACCGGAACGATCTTATTTGATATCGTCGCAGATCTTATAGCTCTTCTTAGTTCCTCCACTGAAATGTCTTCTTCCATAAGAAATTTCTCTAAAAGGGCATCATCCTGTTCAGCAATCTTCTCGATCATCTCTGATCGCCGAGTATCAAACTCTTCAGCGAACTCATCCGGTACCCCACCCTCTGTCATATTACCTTCATTATCAAAGGTAAAAGACTGACCTTCCACCAAATTAATAACACCATAGAACTGATCTTCGCTTCCCATAGGAATCTGAATGGGTACAGGATTCGCTTTCAGCCTTTGAACTATAGTACTGATTGCATGGTAGTAATCACCACCCACCTTGTCCATCTTATTGATAAAGCATATGCGGGGTACTTGGTATTTATCGGCTTGCCTCCATACCGTCTCTGACTGCGGCTGAACTCCAGCAACTGAGTCAAACACGACTATCCCGCCATCTAGTACTCTCAAACTTCGCTCAACTTCAGCGGTAAAATCAACGTGGCCCGGAGTGTCGATTATGTTTAGGTCCCAATCCTTCCATTGCGTGGCGGTTGCCGCCGAAACGATGGTAATACCTCTCTCCCTCTCTTGATCCATCCAGTCAGTTGCCGTATTCCCGTCGTCCACGGTTCCTAACTTGTGTATCCTTCCGGAGAAATACAAAACCCTTTCCGATACTGTAGTCTTACCCGCATCAATATGCGCAATAAACCCAATATTCCTAGTTTGTTTTAGTGAATTCTGTGCCACCTTGTATTTACCTCAATACAGATTAGTAAACCAATTACCAACGATAGTGAGCAAAAGCCCTGTTCGCCTCTGCCATTCTAAAGACTTCTTCCTTACGCCTCACGGCCGCCCCTTGACCCCTAGATGCATCCAAAAGTTCCGCTGATAGCTTTTCTGACATTCCTCTACCTGACCTCTGCCTTGCTCCCATCACCAACCATCTCATCGCCAAAGCCATCCTCCGAGCCGGCCTAACCTCAGCAGGTACCTGATAGTTAGCCCCTCCTACTCTTCGAGACCTAACCTCTATCATCGGAGTTGCATTTCTAATTGCCTGTTCAAAAACTTCAAACCCGGATCTTCCAGCTTCCTGTTCTACGCTTTCAATCGCCGAGTAAACTATTTTCTGGGCAACCGTCTTTTTGCCGTTTTGCATTATGTTGTTTATAAATTTAGCGAGATCCACACTGTTATATTTGGGATCGGGCAAAATCTTTCTAATTTCCGCTCTTCTTCTTCTGGCCATAAAATTTCTCTAAATTCAGTCCCTTGTTGTGCAGACTTGGTTTTTATTAATTATCTTCAATCCTAGTTCCATATTTACTGCGACCCCTCTTCCGATCCTGAACTCCTGCAGTGTCCAAAACACCTCTCACCACGTGATATCTAACTCCTGGTAAATCCCTGACTCTTCCCCCTCTAATCAAAACTACCGAATGCTCCTGTAGATTGTGACCTTCCCCCGGTATGTACGCGGTGACCTCCATGCCGTTGGTTAGCCTAACCCTAGCCACCTTCCTCAACGCTGAATTAGGTTTCTTCGGAGTCTGAGTCCTGACTTGGACACACACTCCACGTTTGTGTGGAGATCCAGCGCCTCGGTTCCCTTTGTTTTTTAATGTATTCCATGAAAGGTCCAATGCTGGCGCCGTATTTTTTCTCACTTTCTTACGTCTTTTCTTCCTAATTAACTGGTTAACAGTAGGCATGCAATTCCCTATTTTTTTCCTGTTTTTTTGGCATAAATAAACCGTCGCTTTCAGGGGCGACAAGGAATAATTATAGCTATGGATAAAATGAGTGTCAACGATTAACTGAGCCAAAATATCCGTGCATATTCAAGGTCCAATCGGTTAAGTCTATCAACGTAGAAAAAGTTTACAAACACCAAAGTAAAATTAAAGTCTCGTATTCAAACCTTTGGGAAGGTTTATTCTCATAGTGAGATCCTCGACACAGATTTCCCGAACAACGGAACTGATCGCAGGAATCAAAATATCTCTATCTATAGCATTACTGATGACATACACGTCATTGGCTCCTGTCACAATAATCTCTATCACCTTACCTAGTTCTACATCCTTCTCATCTAGAACCACCATCCCAATGATTTCATGATGAAAGTAGCTCCCTCGAGGGATTAATTTTTCAGATCTTTCAGGACTAATCTTGAGTTCGCACCCTCGGTATTTTTCGGCACATTCACGACTATCAATACCTACAAATTCTAAAATTAAGCCCTTCGTACCATCAATTGTGTTTCGTAGTACCCTTTCCATTCCATTCAATGTGAATGATTCACCTTTGGTAAATCTGCCAGGTAAATCAGAAAATGATTCGACCCGCAACTGGCCCTTCAAGCCTCTAGGGCCAAGGATTATTCCCACTGTAATTAAATCGTCTTCCATATTAAAATCAAACTAGACAACTAAACTATGAATAAAACTTTTCTAAAAAAAAGAGATTGCGGATTTTCAAACAAGAAATCGATTACCAGATAGTGAAATCTGATTAACTATTCGATCTCTAAATTCACATGGGCACCACTCTTAACAGCAGCGACCCTTAACAAGCTTCTTATAGCTTGAGCAACCCTTCCTTGCCGTCCTATAATGCGGCCCTTGTCATCGGGATGTACCTGAAGTGTATAAATGAAACTTCCATCACCTTTTTCCAATGATGAAACGACAACATCATCCGGGTAGGACACTATAGATTTAGCTATATATTCAATAAGTTCTTTCATGATAAACATTAAGAGGAATGAAGTCTGATATTTCCCAAGGCAATAAGATCAGATTTTACTCTTCCGCTTCTTCGGAGTCTCCGGAAAAATTTGAAACTTTTTCTATTATTCGTTTGACAGCATCTGACGGCTGTGCGCCCTGGCTTATCCATTTCTGAGCTTTTTCGGTGTCCATTACCATTTCAGGTGGATCAAAACGAGGGTTATAGTGACCTAAATAGTCAACAAACCTGCCATCCCGGGGTTTCCGAGAATCTGCCACTACGATTCGATAACTTGGCTGGTTTTTGGAGCCCGTCCTCCTAAGCCTAATTCTAAGCATGACAGTTACTCCCGGCTGTTCTTTGCATCGTTGAGATGCCTTATTAATCTCGATTTTTTTCTAGAAGCCGTATTTTTGTGTATAGCTCCTTTGCTGGCAGCTTTATCCAAAGCTACTACTGCTCCTTTTGCGGCTATTTCAGCAGCTTCCATGTCACCTTCCGCAATCTTATTACGAGTCCGAGTGACCAAATTTTTTGCACGTGATCTCAACGGCTGGTTAATACTCTTTTTTCTTTCGCTAACCCTAAAAGCTTTTGCACTTGGCACTTTCCTCAAATCTCCTACAACAATTAATATTAGTTTTCGATTTTGGGATCAATATTCCTCAACCTAGTAACCCCGTCAACGCCATTCACAGCTTCTAATTTTGTGTACAAATGTCCTAGTTGATCAATCCCATTGGTATACACCGTCAGTGAAATAACGCACCTATCATCGTACTCTTCAGAATTAATATTGGCAATATTAATTCGCTCATTGGAAACCACCGATGTTACGTCTCCCAACAGTCCAACCCGGTCCCAACAGTCTAACTGGATTCTTACCGGATAAAGGGTTCTGGATTCACCCCAATCAACTGGTACTATTCTATCTAACTCGTCTTCTGACATAATATTGGGACATGATCTTCTATGTACCGTGACACCTCTTCCCCTTGTGATAAATCCCGTGATTTCATCACCCATAATCGGATTACAGCATCTGGCAATGTTTGTGAGCAGGTCTCCTACTCCAAGGACCTGTACCCCCGACGCCGGACCTGTCTTCGGTACTACTGAATGTATTAACTGCTCAGTAATGAGATCTGATTTCAACGATATTCTAGATATCAATTTAGAGGTCGACAATGAGCCACCGCCAAGGTCCGCAAACATATCATCAACCGTTTTATATTTAAACAGCTCAGCGGCTCTGTATTCATCTGTATTAAGGTCTAATCGGGCCACTTGTTTTTGGAACAGTTCTTTCCCCCGTTCTATATTTGTCTGCCTTTCTTGACGATTAAACCATTGCCGCATTTTTGCGCGAGCTGAAGAAGTTTTAGCATAACCCAAACTTGGATTGATCCAGTCTAGACTTGGTCCTCTTGTAACTTTGCTGGTCATTATTTGAATTGTGTCACCATTTTGCAGATGATAATTCAAAGCCACCAGTTTTCCGTTTACCTTGGCCCCGACACAACTATGTCCAACGTCAGTATGGATCCTATAAGCGAAGTCCAAGGGAGTGGAACCTGTAGGCAGTTCTATCACATCACCGCCCGGTGTGTAGACGAAAACTTGATTTTGGAAAATATCAGTTTTGAAAGATTCAACAAATTCAACAGCCCCACTAACATCTCTTTGCCATTCCAAAAGCTGCCGGAGCCATGTCATTTTTTCCTCGAATTGGATATCAAGTTCACCTGTTTCTTTATATAGCCAATGAGCAGCTACCCCATATTCGGCAACTTGATGCATATCATGGGTCCTAATTTGGATTTCTACTGGTGATGATTCTTCACATAGAACGGCCGTATGCAATGACTGATAGAGATTGTCTTTTGGATTTGCTATGTAGTCATCAAATTGCCCTGGAAGCGGGCGCCACTTAGTGTGCATGACCCCAAGAGCACCATAACAATCTTTGACTTCATTAACTAAAATACGCACAGCAAAAAGATCATAAATTTCACTAACCTCCCGGTTAGATTCATAGTACCTTTCTGTTTTTTTATGAATGCTATAAATATGCTTGGGCCTACCATAGATTTCCGCTACAATGCCAGCCTCATCCAACTCATGCTTTACAATTTCCACCACCCTTTGGATGTACTCTTCGCGTTTCCCCCGCTTAGTATTCAAACGAAGTGAAATTTGTTTATATGCATCAGGATCGATTTGTTGAAATGACAAATCCTCTAGCATCCATTTTATTTCCCAAATACCCAACCTGTGCGCTAACGGAGCGTATATTTCCAATGTCTCCTTTGCCATAGCCTCGCGACGACCCTGAGGCAATGAAGAAACCGTTCTCATATTATGTAGTCTGTCAGCAAGTTTTATTAATACCACTCTAACGTCTTCAGCCATAGCCATAAGCATCTTTCGTAAAGTTTCGGCTTGAGCAATATCTTCCAAAGAGGTTTCTTCGAAGGCACTTTGGGAACCAGACAAAAACTGTGAGTCTCCCATTACCTCCGCATTGGTGAGTTTAGTGACACCATCTACTAAAGCAGCTACATCGTTTCCAAATTCGTCAGACAATTCTTCAAAGGTGACATCACAATCTTCCAAAACATCATGAAGTAAGGCTGCTGAGAGAGCACTAGCATCCAATCGCAGATCCGCTAAAAACAATGCCGTTTGCTTTGGGTGCTCGAAAAATGCCTCTCCCGAAAGCCGTTTCTGACCTGCATGCGCTTTTTCAGCGAATGCATAAGCCTGGGCAACTAATTCTACCTTGTCATTTGAAAGATAATGACCCATCTTTTCATATAAGTCATCATCGACAATTACATTCCCAATATTAACCATTGAGCGGACCTCTGCAATCTGTTCGGTACTCTGAGAGTCCAAATCGTTTCAAGCTGTCCATTTCCTATCTTATTTATTTTGCAAGGATATATTTTGAAAGTTGGCAAATTATATCCCAAGTTAACCAGTATGACGAAGGGAGCCCCATCTTTGTTTTTTAATATAAAATGTTCTGGTGCCAAAATAGAGGGAGATAAAATGGAATTCCAAGCCCCAAGAGGTACCAGTGATGTGTTACCTGAAGATCAGAAATACTGGCGTTATATAGAGAGCACAGCTTCTCAAGTCGCTGAAAGTTTCGGTTACCGTAGAATTGATACGCCAGTGTTTGAAGATACCAACCTTTTTGTTAGAGGTATTGGTGATTCTACCGACATAGTTGAGAAAGAAACTTACACCTTTAAAGACAGAGGGGGTGATTCCCTAACTCTTCGACCAGAAGGTACGGCTTCTGTATGCCGCGCCTACCTTCAGCACGGTATGCATAACTTGCCCCAGCCTGTGCGACTTTTTTACTTGTGCCCTAACTTCAGATACGAGAGGCCTCAGGCAGGTAGATTCAGAGCTTTTCATCAATTCGGAATAGAGGCCTTTGGTGAATCAGATCCGTATATAGATGCTGAGGTTATAGAAGTTTCATGGAGGTTTTTAAAAAAAGTAGGGATCGATGATATATCTCTTAACATCAACAGTATTGGTGACTCAGATTGCAGACCTAAATATATATCTGCTTTAACAGCCTATTATCAGAATTATTCTCAAACACTCTGTCCAGATTGTGTAAGACGATTAGATACAAACCCTCTTCGGCTTTTAGATTGCAAAATAGAATCCTGCCAACCAGTGATTGAATCAGCTCCAAAAAGTATTGAATATCTTTGCCTGCCCTGCAACTCACACTGGGTCCAGCTCCAAGAATATCTGTCAAACACAGGTATCGCATTTCAACTTGATAATACTTTGGTTAGAGGCTTGGATTACTATTCAAGAACGGTTTACGAAATAAGTCCTCCCACTCAAAAAAGGACAAATGTGATAGCAGGAGGAGGACGTTATGACGGCTTACTAGAACAGCTGGGAGGACCATCGACACCCGGCATCGGTTTTGGAATGGGAATAGAACGGGTAATCGAAAACGTTAAAAGACTTTCGGTGAATTTTGCAGACACCCCCGAGTTAAGCATCATGTTTGCTCATATCGGAGAAAAGGCGAAAAAAGAGACAATTCGGCTATCGTCTCAGGTTAGACAACTTGGAAAAGAGGCATTCGTAGGGCCATCAAGAGGACTAAGAAGTCAAATGCGGTATGCATCCCATATGAATGCATCCCACGTAATAATCATTGGAGATGATGAAATATCCGCCGGTTTATACACTCTTAGGGATTTGACCAAGGGAGACCAAACCGAAGTTACAGCAAATGGAATTTTAAATTTTGTTAAAGAATATGACAGAGGACGGAAGGTAGATTAAATGCTTCAACACGAGAACTCCATCCTGGGAGTAATTGCTCAAGCCCAGGAATACATGCAAGAAAACAAAATTGACGGGTGGCTCCTTTACGACTACAGAGGTATGAATCCCATTTTTTCGGACACAGTTGGCTATATACCTAACATCACAAGGCCATGTTGGCTATGGATACCTGCAAGTTCTGATCCAAAACTTATTGTAAGTTTTGTCGATCAAAATAGGTTTGAACACCTAGGAATAAAAGCAGAATACTGGGTCAGTAGAGCCCAAATGATCAATTCCCTGAAATCTCATCTCCCTCAACAAGGCAAGGTTGCCATGGAATACTCACCTATGGGAGTCCTACCAAGGGTCACAAAAATTGATGGAGGGACCCTAGAGCTGATTAAAAGTTTAGGTGTTGACGTGGTAACTTCTGCTAATTTAATTCAGTACGCTACGCAGAGATGGTCCAAAAAAGAGCTAAATTCCCACCTAAAAGCTTCTGAAATTTTAACCTCTACAGTCAAAGAAGCCTTCAATTTCATTGGTGAAAATATAGGATCGAATATTACAGAGTTTGAGGTAGCAGAATTTATACGAGATAGATTCACCAAGCGTAATCTTAAAGCTCCTGACGGGCCAGTTGTAGCGATCAACGCTCATGCAGCAGACCCTCATTTCGAGCCTACAGAATCTAATTCAGTATCAATGCAGAAAGGGGATTGGCTTTTAATTGATCTCTGGGGAAGAATAGAAGATGAACCATCCGTTTGTGCGGATATAACTTGGACAGCATATATCGGGGACAAAGTACCCAGTAAGCACCGAGAGGTATTCAACACTGTTATAGGCAGTCGCGATGCTGCGGTTTCCTTGCTAGAAAAAGCTCACATGGAGGGAAGACTACTCCAAGGATGGGAAGTCGATGCTGAAGCTAGAAACTATATTAATAACGCGGGCTACGGCAAATATTTCAGCCATAGGTTAGGTCACAGCTTAGGCAAAGAAGCGCATGGGAATGCTGTTAATCTAGACGGGTGGGAAACTCATGACACCCGGACCGTAAGCCCAAAAATCGGATTTACCATAGAGCCTGGGATATACATACCTGGAGAATTCGGAGTCAGATCTGAAATCGATTTGTTCTACTATGAAAGTGGCCCAATGGTAACAACTGAAAAACAGACAGAACCATATATGATTAACATTTGATTCCTTATTCCAGTCGGTGCTAATGGATTTGCTGTTGATTAATTGTCTTAGGCAGTTTCAGGCCTGCCAATATTACGGTGGACACCAAGGCAACAATCCCACTGAAAATGAAACATATTTTGATCCCTAAATCAGCGATGTCAGCGTCAGATAACAAACCAGCTATTACCGGTCCAATTGTGCCTAAAAAGCTGGCTCCATATATCAACGAAACTACTGTAGACTGCGCTCTCCCTTTAGCCACATCCATTGCTGCTGCAATAAATATTGTATGCAACGAATATACAAATGCACCCATTGCCAGAACACTAAGTATCAGTTGAATACCATCATCTGCAAAACTTAGGCTCAAATATAGAATGCCTAAAACAGTCATTGCAGGAACTAGGACTATTTTCCTACCATACTTATCGGACAACAATCCCATGATAGGTTGAGCTACTATTCCCGTTGCCTGGGCCCCAGCAATAAAAAGTGCTGTTGTTATTTCATCTTTCCCTAGTGTTTCGTGCAAATACACTGGCAAGAATGCAACGATCGTTGCTTGAGCCATGGCCCGAAAAGCAGTAACAAAGATAAGGCCAAGCATAACCCTCTCTTTGAGCAATAAGCCAACATCCCCAAAATAATCTCTTAGTGACGCGGTATCGCTATCAGCAGTGGGAATATTTCTCATCATCAAATAAACAAGTACAGCGAATACTAAGGCTGGGAAAACACTGATTTTAAGAACTTCATTCCATTCGAAAGCTACTAAGTAAGTGAGCGATATAATCGAGGCCGTGCTTACAGACTTGGTCGTTAGCAAACCAACCACTATAGGGCCAAGCATTTCCCCAACAGAACCCCCTGTACCATGTAGAGATATAGCAAATCCTCTTCTATCTGGAAATTTCCTTGATAGAGAAGCTATTGCCGGTGGGTGATACAAAGATGGTCCTATGCCAACCAATAACATCACAGCCAATACCCACCAAAAACTCGGGGCAAACCCAAGAAGAAAATACGATATACCCATCATACTCAAAGAGATAAAAAGCATTAGACCAGATCGGTTGGCGAATCTTTCCCCCAAATATCCTGCAACCATAGTCGTAGCGCCACTTGTACCCCTACCGACACTGGTAATAACGCCATATTGGGTGTTTGACAAAGCCAAATCACCCTTCATTAATGTTAAAAGAATAGGCAGAGCAGAATTAAATACATGTTTAACCGCGTGTCCAAGGGTCACCGTTACGGCTAATTGATTTCTTCCCTTTTTTAATTCAGGACTTACTTCAATAGATTCCATTTATCTCTCCAGCCAATAAACAATCCAAAACCCGTGAATCATAACACCTTGAGATGCCTGATCAATCAACTCAACGTTACTCTGATATCCAATACTCGTGGAAATGATTTAATGGTCCATGTCCGTTCCCTATTTTCAAGTCACCTCTAATAGACCCCGTCACATAGGCTTTTGCCTGGCTAACTGAATCTCTTATGGACATCTCTTTTGCTATACCTGCAGCTACTGCAGAAGCAAATGTGCACCCTGTGCCGTGGGTGTTGGCGGTTTCTACCCTCCGAGTACTGAACAAATGAAATGAGCTACCGTCATACAACACATCAGTAGCTGGACCTTCATCTAAATGCCCACCTTTAACAACAGCTGATTTCGAACCCATCTCCACCAACCTTACTGCGGCTATCTTCGCACTTTCTATATCTACAACATCTACCCCTGTGATTGCCGTAGCCTCCGGCCCATTAGGGGTCACAACTAAAGCGATGGGGATCAATGTGTCCTTTAATACGGAAATTGCTTCATCCTGCAAAAGTTTATCTCCACCTTTTGCCACCATTACAGGATCTACAATCACATTTTTTATTTGGTAATGAGTTAATTTTTCGGCCACACTTCCAATAATTTCTGAGCTAGATAACATTCCGGTTTTAACAGCATCTGCTCCAATATCTGAAAGTACAGAATCAATTTGATTTTCAATCAGATCGATCGGCATCTCTAAAACATCTTGAACACCTGTTGTGTTTTGGGCAGTCACTGCTGTGATCGCAGAAGTTCCATAGACCCCATTGGCAGCGAAAGTTTTGAGATCTGCTTGAATCCCGGCGCCTGCACCAGAATCTGATCCAGCTATCGTCAAACACTTTGGTGTGGTCTTCATACATGCCGTCATTGTTGATCCCCTAAATTCATATCAGTTTAAACATCAAACCAGCGTTCATCATTGTACGCAGATTCCCAAAACAAAAATTCATATCTGAGTGCAGTATGAAATAGATAATCAGCTCTTTCCTCTGTAATTTGCGAGTGATTGTTTATGTGGTTTTCCAGCCAAGACACTAAACCTCCAAGTACAGATGGTCCATGCAAATCGATCCACTCTCTATAAACAGTATTTTTAGGATCTGCACCTTCTTCCAGGAGTCTCGTTCCCCAATCAAGGTATGTTCCCTCAGTGACATATAAAACCAAAGCTATTTCATCAAAGGTGCCTTCTAAAGAGGTCCTAACCAGAAAATCTCCAAATGCTTGAGTTGTTGGGGATGCTTTCGCTGAAGAATAATCTTCTTGCGTTGCCCCCAATTCATCAAAAAAACGCATAAACAAATCATTCTCTGGATCCAAAACCCCTACCAGAAACCCATTAAAAATCGAAGCCGCATCTAAATTTGGAGCTTTTGCAATTCCCTGGGCCGCCAAGGGAACCAAATCATTAACAAATACATAGTCCTGTAAAAAATATGTCTTGAATATCTCCGGTGATAAAGAACCATCCGCCATCTGAGAAACAAATCTATGGTGGGTCATTGACTGCCAAAGATCATAATATTTAGCTTTTAATTTACTTGTATTTGTCACTTATCAAGACCATTTCCTATTTCAAGTTATTTGGTTGAAAACTTATCTGTGAAAGCATCATTAGGATCAACATCCTCATTTATAATTCCCTTATTTTTCATCCATTCGGCAAAAGATACCCATTTAACTTCTTCTTGGGTTCCAAAATTGCCTTCCTTACCTTTCCACAGTTCTTGCAGCAAATCGGCTCCAGGCCTGTCTACACTTTCATCAATCTCAGGAGCATGTTTTTTTAATACGTCAACCCCTGTTTGAGGATCAAAAATAGCATCGGTATATCCCTTACTAACGGCTCTAGTAAATCTTTCGACTACGTCAGAGTTCTTAGACAGATAATCTTCACTGGTTACCATTACCAACTCGTAGTAGTCAGGAACGCCCCACTCCTCCATGCGCATCACATTTACCGGATGTCCTTCATTTTCAAGAACAATGCTTTCATGAGTAAAGTAAGCCCCAATTATTGCGTCGACGGTCTCAGATATCATGGATGACCCTAATTCCCAACCCACATTCACTAGCTCAATGTCATCAATCCCACTTAGGCCATCCGATTGCAACATGGTATTAAGAGCATCCTCATTCCAAGGTATTCCCGGATAGCCTACCTTCTTTCCTTTTAAATCTTTTGGGCTTCCATTTCCAGAGGATTGTAATGCCATCATAGAATTCAACGGATGCTGAACCATACCCAAGACCGATACGACAGGAACTCCTTCTGAACGAGCTATTAGTACATCAGGCTGGTAATTCATCCCAAAGTCATCGGCACCTGAAGCTACAGTTTGCAAAACGGTAGAAGGGTCTGATGGTGTGTATATTGTTACCTTTAGATTTTCATCTTCAAAATAACCATTTTCTTCAGCCAAATACAATCCAATGTGATTTGCATTTGGATACCAGTCCAAAGCCAATTTCACTTCAGAAACATTTTCTTGCGAACTACAAGAAATACTGAAAGAAATTAACCCAAATATAAATACTAATAACATCAATCTATCTCTCATTTCTAACTCCCTCTCCTGATTTCATGAGATACACACAGCCTTCAATTTTGAACTCGTCGCTCGGTAGACCAAGGAACAAATATTTTTTCCAAATAAGTTATTAAGCAAAATAAACCTACCCCAATAAAAGACAGGATTACTATTGCAGCAAATACCCGTTCAGTTTGAAATTGAGGTTTAGATCTAATCATTAAGTAGCCCAGACCTTCACTTGAACCTACCCATTCCCCTATTACAGCCCCGATAACACTCATTGCAATTGCCACCCTAAGTCCCGAAAACAAATATGGGAGTGAGGAGGGAATCATGACCTTTGAAAATACCTGAGATTTTTTTCCGCCCAGTGTGTACATCAATTTTTGAATATCCGGGTCTACGGCTTTCATTCCATCGACCATGTTAACCACGATAGGGAAAAAACTTATCAGGGCAACCACTATTACTTTAGGGGCCAATCCGTACCCTATCCACACTAGTAACATTGGTGCTATCACTATGATTGGGACTGTCTGAGAAGCAATAATGAAAGGATATAACGCCTTTTCAACAGTATTTGAGAGGCAAATAGCAGAAGCAAAAAATACACCCACAATGAGTGCTAGTAAAAAGCCTAGAACAATTTCCTCCAAGGTCACCAAAGTGTGCCTGGTCAGTAAACTGTAGTCACTATATATAGTCATGGCTACAGAAGACGGTGGAGGCAACAACCAATTAGGTATGTTCCTTATCTCTACGAGTGCTTCCCACACAAATAAAATTAGAATGACAATCCCAAACGCTGGGCTCCATCTAATCAGCCAATTTTCCATATCTAGTTTTGATCCCAAAGAAACGACAATATCCTGGATTTCAATTCAACAAAAGAATTACCATTCACTATGTCTCGATTTCTTGGTCTGGCGAATGGAACTTTTTCGACTGAATGAATCTTCCCTGGTCTAGAGGTCATAACATAGATTCGATCTGAAAGAATAATGGCTTCGTCAACGTCATGCGTGACTAGTAGGACCGTCTTCTTTATTTCAT
>PBKS01000016.1 GCA_002722155.1 Chloroflexota bacterium | reverse complement strand
GTTCTCGCCATCAGTGAAAGAGACCCTGGAAGAGCTACCAGCCCTGGTGACGCAATGAAATCTGTAACCATCGTTGAAGAATAGACGTACCCATTTGAAAGCTAACAATCAACAACTAGACGATTAGTACGTTAACCAAAAATATAAAAACAGCTAAAATAAGCCAACTAATATAGGTCGTACAATCCCGTTCTAATCGATTATTAGGGCGAGCGGGAAGGGCGTTATGCCAAAAAGTTCAATCCTAAAGGCTGACTAGGTTATGACGAGATCTTTTAATTTTGCTGACGAATAAAAGACAGAATTACAAACCCGTTGTATACCCATACTCTCCTCTGATCTCTAGTATTCAAAGTTAATCTATTACAAATTCCGCAATTTGGTATTTCCCTACTCCTTCCCAATCATATTCCACTCCCAATCCTGGACCTTGAGGTAAACCAACACAACCATCAGAATCAATTGATTCCAATTGGTCCGAATAATCACATTTATAGACAGGAGGGTTAGCTATATTGGAAAGCTTCGGGTGAACCAATCCCATCTCGTAAAAGTTTGAGTTCCTCATACTAGCCATACAGTGCCTCTGAGCGGGTCCAGCAATATGCAGCTCTAGGTCCATACCAAAGCCTTCGGCAGCATTGGCTATTTTCATAACCCCAGTAATTCCACCATCGTATTCAGGATCTGCTCTCCAAAAGTCAGTCGATTCGGCAATGGCCATATCAACATGAGCCTCTACTAAATGGATATGTTCACCTTGAAGTAATGGAGTCGAAAGCATCTTCCTCAATTGTTTGTGAGCAAATAAAGACACTCCTCCATCTCTCATTGGGTCCTCGTACCAGAAGAATTGTTGCTCGTCACAGGCACGTCCTACCGCTAGAGCCTCTGCGAAAGTGTCATAAACACAACAAGGGTCAATCATTAAGGCCATTTTTCCGCCAACTCTATTACCAACAGAATTTACGGTGTCTATTTCTCTCTGTATATTCGACTCCGCCCAAGAGTGAATTTTAAAACCCTTATATCCCATAGAAAGACATTGTTCCGCAAAATCAGCATACGCTTCAGGTGAATTCAGCCCACCTTTGGTTCTATCAGCATGATAGGTACTTGCATAAGCTGGCAGGCGATCTCTATACCCCCCAAGAAGCCTATAAATAGGGGATTCATGTACCTTGCCAGCCAGGTCCCATAAAGCTATATCAATAGGGCCGATGCCCATTCGGTCTTGCTTGCGCAATATTGACTTCGCTTGGTTGTATATTAACTCTCGTTCTAGGCCATTCTTACCAATCAAAAAAGGGCCAAATGATTGAATTTGTTCAAAGGTTCCAGGTGCAATACTCATGTATTCCCCGGTAATTCCAGCGTCGGTATATATGCGAATACCCAGAACAGTTCGAAATCCCTTACCACCTGGTTCATAGAAAGGTCCCATAGCGAAAGACAGGTCATGTCCAACATCGTCAAATGGAAACCTATACCTAGTTAACTGGATCTTCCTAATGACTGGTGTACTGGTCATTTATAAACTCCATCTATTCTGTCTTAATTTACCTATCCGTAATACTGGAAATTTAATTTTTTCTGTGCATTCAATTCTAATTTGTTCTATCAAACTCAGTCAGGCTAAGATCTGTCCATTTTAAATTAGCTCCGAGTAATATCGCTCCTCTTAAATCGGATTCTGTAAGATCCGCCAAAGTTAAATCCGCTTCCTGAAAGTCTGTAAAAACAAGATTCGCCTTTATAAGTTTTGCCATTTGCAAACTAGCGCCCCTGAACATACACCTTCTTAAACTCGCCTCAGTTAAATCAGCACTATCTAGGCGAGCAAATTCCAATTTGGATGAATTCAAAACAGCATTAGCCAATGTGGCGCCTGTAAGATTTATTCGGGTCATATCTGAGCCATTCAAAGAAGCTGATGTGAAATCAGAAGAACTTGCGTCAGCACCTATCAATTTGACGCTCCTCAAAGTAGCCATAGTCAAATCTGTATTTTGAATTACCGCACCAGACAAATCAGCTCCGCGTAAATTAGAACTAACTAAAGAAGAGTTCGATAGATTTACTCCTCCGGTCATAAACGCACCGCTCATATTGGACCCTGTTAGGTCACAATTAGATAGATCGGAAGCATATAAGCGAGCTTCCATCAAATAAGTATCGCTAAGGTCAGAACCACTTAGATCTGAATCCCTTAGATTTGCTTCCGCTAAAATACCTTCAGATGATTTAACATTGGACAAATTAGAGCCGCTTAAATTAGCTCCCCTAAAATTAATCCCACGAATGTCAGCGCCAGACAGATCGACACCACTTAAAACTGCTCTGTGTAAATTTAAGCCTGTCAGGTCTTGACCAGAAAGACTTCCGCCTTCATCAAAAATCTCTAATACTTCTTTTTCAGTGAGCTTAGACACAAATTCTATTTACCGTTTTTCTTATATAAATGTTAATTTAGGAATAATATTTTAATTTAATGAAAAATTATAATAATCTGCAAATAATTTCTTAGATACCAATTAATCTTAAAGTGAGGGTAAATGTGTTAATTGTCCAACGAACCTACACTCCTAAGCCCGGTAAAGGAGGTCTAACAGATCTTCTAAAAATGGTAAACAAAAACACCATTGCAATCGGCCTTCCTGAAATGAAAGTCTATAGAAAATTCTTGGGGCCACATGGGACTGTGGTTACTACTCAAGAATGGGAATCTATTGAGAATTACAATAATTCTAGGGATATAGTCAGACAAACCAAGGAAATAACCTCTATATTCGAAAAAATATATCCGCTTTTGGATAACACACATATCACTGAAATTCTAGAATCCGCTTAAATATCCAACTCCTGACATCTTTTAAAACTCAGAAGGAGACCCGATTGGACATTGTAAATAATAAGGTAGACGTTCTGGTAATAGGGGCAGGGGCCTCGGGTGCGGCATTCTCTTGGAAATTAGCAAACTCTGGAATCAAGGTGATGTGTCTGGAACAAGGTGATTGGTTAGACCCATTAACTGACTATTCAACTTCAAATTCTGATTGGGAAATACACAGACAAACGGACTTTAATCCTAATCCTAATTTTAGATCTATGAAGGTAGATTATCCGATTAACGATACCGAAAGCCCCATAGCACCATTAATGTACAACGCGGTAGGGGGTAGCACCATTCATTGGTCTGCTCACTTCCCTCGATTAAAACCGTCTGATTTCAGGGTCAAAACTCTAGATCATGTCGCCGATGATTGGCCTATTTCATACTTTGAACTTGAACCGTATTTTGATTTGAATGACAAGATGATGGGAGTAGCAGGTATCATTGGTGATCCTGCATACCCGCCTAAATCGCCAAGGCAAACCCCTCCTGTAGGGCTAGGCAAATTGGGGGATAAAATAACCCATGGATTCGACAAATTAGGTTGGCATTGGTGGCCTTCCGATTCAGCAATAAATACTGTGGATTACGATGGGCGGCCAGGCTGTAACAATTGCGGACCCTGTGATCTGGGATGCTCTATAAAAGCCAAATCGAGTACGGATGTTACCTATTGGCCCAAAGCGATTAAGCTAGGTGCACGATTAGTCACCAACGCTCGAGTTAGGGAAATCACCGTGGATAGGTATGGTAAAGCAAAAAGCGCAATATACTATGACTCCGATGGCAATATCCAAGAGCAATATGCTTCAACCATTGTGTTAGCGGCAAATGGTATTGGAACCCCTCGAATTCTGCTGAATTCAACCTCAACCAAATTTCCTGAAGGTTTAGCGAATTCAAGCGGTCTTGTCGGAAAAAATTTGATGTTTCATCCTTACTCTATTGTGACCGGTATATTTGACGAAGATTTAGAAGGACACAAAGGTCCGACACCATTAAATATAATATGCTCAGAATTTTATGAGACAGACCATTCTAGAGATTTCGTGAGGGGATATGCATATCAAGTGGTACGTTCTTCTGCACCTTTAGCAACGGCTCTCAGTGGTCACGTACCTTGGGGTGAAAAACACCACGAAGCTTTCAAAAAACGATTTAACCGAACTATTACATTCGCTGTGATAGGAGAAGACCTACCAGAAACACATAATAAAGTAACTATAGATCCAAATCTTTCTGACTCATTCGGTATCCCATCCCCAAAAATTGAATACCGACTAAGTGATAATAGTCGCAAAATGTTGGGACACGGGGTGAAAACAGCAACTCAAGTTATGAAAGCAGCAGGTGCAACAGAAGTTACACATGATCCCCTAAAAAGAGAAGCTGGATGGCACCTGATGGGCACCACAAAAATGGGTGCCGATCCAAAGGATTCGGTCGTAAATAAGTATGGTCAAACTCATGATGTAGATAATCTATTCGTTATAGACGGAAGCATATTCGTCACAGCCGGAGCGGTTAATCCAACCTCAACCATTCAGGCCTTAGCATTGCATGTTGCAGATCATGTCATCTCAAAATCAAAATGACCCCTACCTGGGAATCAGAACTAAATTGGGAATATTCTCATGAGAACATTATCTAAAAGCAATTCAGACACTTTAACTGTCATAGTAGACCTTTTAATACCAAAAAAAGGTAGCCTTCCTTCACCTTCCGATATTAACGTTGTGGAACACATTGACGATACAATTTCTGATGCCCCCCAATTGATGAGATTGTTTGTGGAAGGTCTCAGGGATATCAACGACAAAGATTTTTTGTCACTCCAAGAGAAAGAACAAATTGACTTACTACAAAAATATGAATGTTCCAACAGCCTTTTTTTTGCCGAACTTATTCGCCATACCTATAACGGATACTACACGAACCCTATAGTCGTCAGAGCAATCGGAATGACAGGTCACCCCCCTCAACCAAAAGGGTATAACTTGGAACAAGGAAACAACTTCAAATTGTTGGAAAAAGTTAGGGAACGGGGCCAAATTTGGAGAAATCCTTAGGTAAATATTTAGAATCCTTCCCAAAATTTTTCAAAAGGGGCCAAATTATCTCCATACGCCTCACGAGCCTCCTGCATTTTCCTCCTCAGTTCAACCACTCTTTCTATAAAGCCAGCGTCTCCCGATAGATCATGTATCTCGTCTGGATCTTCAGAAATGTTGAATAATTGGGTGGATCGAACTCCATTTACGTTGTATTCGATCAATTTCCAACCCTGATACGTTACTGCTCTTTGAACATCCTTATAAACATAGTACAAATAGTCGCGGGTTGAAATTTCTTTTTCTTTTATGATCTTCATCATACTTTTACCTAAGACGCTTTCCGGAATTTCAATGCCAGCCATTTCACATAAGGTAGGGTATATATCGGCTGTATAAACTAATGAATCTCTCGAAGTCTGGCTGGGAATTCCGGGGCCACAAAATATCATGGGAATATGAATACTGTGATCATAAAGATTCTGTTTACCAAAAAGACCATGTCTTCCTAAGGCAAGTCCATTATCACCAGCAAGCACTATGATGGTATTACTAATTTGATTTGATTCTTTGAGAGCATCCAAAATCAACCCTACTTGCGAATCAAGATGAGAGACCATAGCGTAATACTCTGCTATATGATTTTTTACTTCTAATTCTTCCCTAGGAACTGCAGCTAAAAGCTCGTCTCTAGCATCAAGTTCACCGTTGTCGAAAGGATGCTCAGTCATAAAATTTTCTTCGATATCAAAGTCATCTGCAGAATACATATCGTAAAATTTTTGTGGGGTAGTCCTTGGGTCATGAGGGGCCATAAAAGCGACATACGCAAAAAACGGATCATCTTTTTCGTAGTTAGAAATAAATTCCGCAGCTTGGTCAGCAAATAGGTTAGTAGAATGTCGCCCGGAATGGATATGATTAGCAATTTTTTCTTCCGGTAAGGCAGGGACTCGGTATGATTGAACCCGACTTTTATAGGTTTCTATCGGCTCATATTCATGCAAAGGAACCATATCTCTTGATATTCGACCTAGATATTGTTGAGATGGGTCGTAAGAATGCACTGGTACCATCCAATGATCATATCCTCCACCAAAATAGATATCGGCACCATCTTGGAAATTTCGAATGTACGATTCAGTGCCGTTATGCCATTTACCGGTACCCCAACAGTGATAACCAGATTTACGAAGGGTTTCTCCCAACATAACATGGTCCTTGGGTATGGTCTCGCCAGAATCCACAAGATGGAAAAGTGTTCGCCCAGTCATCAACATAGCTCTGCTAGGCATGCATACAGCTGTATTTGTCCCACCCATGATGTAGGCGTTGGTTAGAGCGGTACCATTTTCAACTAGCCAATCCATATTTGGAGTCGATATTTTATCGTTACCTAACGCATGAACAGTATCGAATCGCTGATCATCAGTAAATATGACCAATATATTTGGTTTTGACATTATTTACCTATATATTTAGGCTTTCTTTTTTCCAAAAAAGCTCTAACCGCTTCTTTTTGATCTTCAGTGTCATAAAGCATTTCTCCAGCCGAATCCTCATCAGCAATTATTTGATGCCAGTCCTCCATTCGAACCCGAAGCAACTGTTTAGTTTGCCTTACAGCTAACGGCGGATTAGCAGCGATTTCCCTAGCTACTTCCATACACTTATCCAATAAACTTGCCGGACCCACAACCTCATTTACAAGGCCTTTGGACAGTGCCCATTCAGCATCATATATTTTGCCAGTTAATGACATTTCTGCCGCAATTCCGTGACCTGCTATAGCTTTTATTGTGGCAGAAGCAGCTGTATCGGGTACTAAACCTCTTTTAACAAAAATAGCGGAGAATCTAGCTTTTTCGGTGGCGATTCTTATGTCAGTAGCTAAAGCAATAGACAACCCTGCCCCTACTGCGGCTCCATTTATCGCCGATACCACAGGCTGAGGTAAATTTCTTATTGCAGGGGCAAGTTCTTGTATCCGTCTGCGACTCTGATCAGATCTATCTCTATTCCTCCTATTCTCGGATCCTGAAGCACCCATCCTTGATAAATCAGCACCTGAACAAAATGCCTTTCCATTACCAGTAATAACTAGGACTCTAATTTCCGGAAATTTTCCTGGCAACTCATCCAGAAGTTCATGAAATTCCAGCGTCAATTCTCGATTTAAGGCATTCATCACCTCTGGCCTATCAAGAGTTAATAATCCAATATGATCATCTACGCGAAAAGATAGATTTTTATAATTTTTCATCAAAGTCTCCTTTCGCTACCAGGGTGAATCAGGTAAATCCAATCCACATCTGATGCCTGAATTTCAACATCGTTAATTGGAATTTGCCAAAACCAAATTTAAGGCCCTTTCTAAATATGTCTGGGCCAGGTGCAATTTATATCCATTTTGCCCCATAACCTTTGCATCATTAAAGACACCTGAACAGAGCGACTCAATATCCACATCCTCTTTTTTCATCCCCACTAATTTACTTTCCAGAGTATTCAGCTTCCAGGGTACAGGTGCAACACCGCCAACAGCTAAACCAACTTGACTGATTATTTCATTTTCAATCTTGACCATGGAAGCAACACTCACGATAGCAAAATCCATAGATTTCCGCTCTTTTGCTTTCAAAAAAACACTGCTACCTGCCATAGATTCATTTGGTATGTGAATAGAAATCAAAATATCTCCTGGTTCCAGAATGTTCTCCCGAGTTACATCTATTTCTGGGCCAGTGAAAAAATCAACTATCGGGATGATGATTCTTTGAGATTTCCTGTAAATTTCTACTTTAGCATTCAAAGCCACTAGGGCAGTTCCAGAATCGGAAGGATGAACAATATAGCAAGAATGACCCCCTAATATTGCATGATATTTGTCGGATCCCCCCACCGCAAAACACTTTGCACCACCCTTCTTCAAACAATCAAATCTTGAATTTCTATAGTACCAACACCGCGGTCTCTGGCATAAATTTCCTCCCAATGTGGCAATATTTCGTATCTGCGGGGTAGCAATGGAGCCAGTTGCCTGAACCAGACTCTTGAGCTTGATTTTCATACTTTCACTGTTCGCAATATCGCTGAGGGTAACCATAGAGCCAATCTTCACCCCAGACTGATTCCACTCTATGTTGCACATCTCTTTAATCTGGGAAGTACTAACCAGCAAATGCGGTTCAATGATCCCTTGCTTCATCTCTGTTACGAGATCTGTACCACCTGCCAGAATATAACCTCCAGAGCCATCTCTTAAAAAGTCAGATGCCTGCTCTAATTCAGATGGTTCCTTAAATGTAAAGCCTTTCATAGTAAATTTTTCATCGCTAATAACACACTATCTGGTGTAAGCGGCAAATCATTTATTCTTACCCCAGTAGCGTGATACAAGGCATTGGCGATGGTTGGTGCTGGGGCAATACAAGGTGGTTCACCAAGGGACTTCGCCCCGAATGGTCCAATAGGGTCGATCGAATCAGCAAAAATAACCTCAATCTCAGGATACTCCATTATTGTCGGACTTTTATGCTCTAAAAAACTAGCATTCAAAGCAACGCCACTATGAGGATCAATTTCCATATCTTCAAGAAATGTAAACCCCATCATCTGAGAAACACCACCACGAACCTGCCCTTCGGCCAGTCTTGGGTTTATTATCCTGCCTGAATCGTGCACCGCAATATATTTAATTATTTCTATATGCCCAGTCTCTGTATCTACCTCAATTTCTGCAAAATGGGCCCCGAACGAATTAACAATGTAATCTTTGCTACCAGGAGTTACGGAAGCCAGAGTTTTAATAGGGCCTGCATTATGGACTATATCCAAGAAACTAATACTTTCTCCACATTTCGACTTCACCCCATTTGGTGTTAGATACAGACCTTCCGAATCACCTAAACCAATTAACTTCAAGCTAGCATTGATGATAGCGTCCTTTAGGTCTTTAGCAGCTTGCATGGCTGCATGACCAGCTGAAAAAGTGAGAGTCGAACCTGCGGTCATCGGAGATTCTGGTGTTTTATCGGTGTGCCCACCATTGATTCTAACCATTGCAGGGGGTATGCCTAAAGTGTCTGCTGCCATTTGTATGACTACTGTCGAACTACCTTCTCCAACATCCATAAACCCTACATTTAAAGTAAAAAGTCCATCCTGATCCAGAGATATTTCGGCATTTGATTGCCCCCCGGGTCCTCCTCGGTAAATAAACATACTCATGCCTATTCCTCTTCTGATAGGTCCGGCCGCATTTTCAATATAATCCCTTCTATCCCATCCAATAGCCTCGGCACCAAGCTTTAGACACTGGCGCAATTCATTACTGGAAAAAGGAACCCCACCTTCTACTGGCTGCGTATCAATTATCTGGTTTCTCGGTGTTGTGCGTTCACCAGGTTGTCCTTCAGGGCCAACATGATTTTTAAAACGAAATTCCAATGGGTCCATATTTAATATCTCTGAGGCCTTATCTGATAAAGATTCAAGAGCAAAATGTCCTTGGGGTGCACCTAGAGCCCGATAGGAGCCAGCTGTTGGGGTATTTGTATATACCAGCTGACCTTCATATTTCACATTTGCACATTTATAAAGGTAGAGGATACCTTGACCAGCTCTTCTTACTACACCAGGACCCGAGGAAAGATATGCACCTGTATCCATAATCGTCTTCGCATGCACCGCGGTTATCGTGCCATCTTTTTTAAGACCCATCTTTATTTCTGTATAAGTGGAGTGCCTCCTTCTTCCAGCTAAAAATTCTTCTTCTCTATCCAATTCAAGTTTCACAGGTCTACCCGTTCTAATGGAAAGTAAAGCTGCCATTACGGAGGTTCGAGTTTCGTCTTTACTGCCATAACCAGCACCCATAGCAGGTCCCACCACTGCGATGTTATTGGGGCTCAAACCCAATGCAGAAGCTAAAATATTCTTATCTGCATGGATACCTCTACTAGGTTTCCATACTGTTAACCTAGTACCGTCCCATGAAGCGAGTGCTGCACGTGGTTCTAAAGATGCTGGATGATGATCTGGAGTAGTAAATGAATCTTCAACAACATAATCTGCTTGATCAAATCCTTCTTTTATACTTCCACGCGTTTCTATTAGCGGGCCACCATTAACCAAATTGCCTTCCGAATGGATTGGAAAACTCGCAGAATTCAAAGAATCGTGAACATTCGTAGAAAACGGTAAGACCTCATAGCAAACATCAATCAGGTCAATGGCTGCCTTGGCTTGATCAATATCAACTGCTGCTACCACTGCGACTTCGTCCCCTACAAAACGAACCCTGCTATCTAAAATCGGAACGTCAGGAGCGACTTTTCCTTCAGGTACATTGAAAGGGGTCAACACATCGAAAACACCATCCAATTTCGTAGCGCTGCCTATTTCGATACCCAAAATGTTTGCGTGGGGATGAGGACTTCTGAGAACGCGAGCATGCAACATATTAGGCAAAGCTATATCCGCCGTATACTCAGCCGTGCCTAGAACTTTACCTTCCAAATCAGTACGAACGTAAGACGTGCCAACTGCTGGAGTATGGGTGCTTTGTTCACTCATTAGTTTTTATTTCCAAAGCATAGGCAACTGAATCAATTATTGAACCGTAAGCATTACATCTACACAGATTTCCAGCTAAAGACAATTTTATTTCTTCTGTAGATAGCTCTTCCTCTGACTCAAAAAGCGGGTATGCCGCCATGATAAAACCAGGCGTACAGTAACCACATTGACCTCCGTCATTTTCAATAAATGCAAGCTGTAGAGGATGTAATGTTTCGCTTTGAGACAATCCTTCAACAGTCCTGATATCTTTATCTTTGATTCTGGCCGCGAGAATCTGGCAAGAATTAACAACCTTGCCGTCAAGGAGAACCGTACAAGCCCCACACTCACCTAAATCGCACCCTTTTTTGGCACCAGTTAGTCTAAGATGATCTCGTAATATATCCAACAGAGTGTATCTGTTATCTATTTTCAGGCTATATTCTCGTCCGTTGACAATAAACTTTGTGGTTGTCTCGTTATCGTCCATATCTACTCTGTCACTGGTAAGATGAGAATCCACATCGGCTCTTCCCCGACCTCAAATCTATCTATAAACTCCAAAGACCCGTCATTTTTTATTTTGAACACAGATATATAACCAGTATCAAGTCCCGCAGAGTATAAGAAATTTCCATTTTTATCGATATCCAAAACTCTTGGCATGGCTTCTGTTTGGGTTCTGCCATTCATATTTAGCTCACCGGTATTAGAATCAACTGAAAATCCAGCTATCGAATTGTGTCCTCTATTTGGGGCATATATATATTTACCATCAGGGGTGATTTTTATCTGGGCACAAGTGTTCACACCTCCGTATTGAGCAGGCAAGGTAGATAATGTCTCCAACTCATCCAAATTACCTTTCTGATATCCATACGCAGTTACACTACTCTCTTGCTCATTTGAAAAAAACACATAATTTCCATTGGGGTGAAAGGTATAGTGCCTTGGCCCTCTGTTGTCCGGCTGAGATAAGGAAGGGATATCCATAGGGTCGAGATTTCCCGTAGTCTGATTAAACGAATACTTAAGAATTTTGTTAATACCCTTTTCCCCTGCAATATGTGGGACAAGTGCATATGAATTATCTGCATCGGTTAAAACGCAATGAGCTCCGTTTCCAGTCGTCTTCCATACTTTCTCGTCACCAAAAACACCATTGTCAACTGAATGCACAGAAACAGCTCCGGCTTCATAATAGGCCGACAGAATATAGTTATTAGTTTTATCAAGTGAAATATAGCAAGGATCTCCTTCAAGCGTAGGTCCATCTGATAAATGAATTAGCTCACCACTCGAACTATCAAATTTATAAGATGACACACATGGAAGATCTCTTCTCCCTACATAGAGGATCGAATTTTGAATATCAGCAGCCAATGGAGCAGGTCTTTCACTTACTTTTGTGTCCGCAAGATGTTCTAATTTTCCATCGTTGCTATTAATCGACCAACAACTAATTCGATTTTCTCCCGCCAAAGAAACGTACAAAATTTGCCTCAATGGTATCTCCTTAAATGTTGAGTTAGTGCCAGATAATTAGTTTATCAGCACCTATAAATCGTTGCCCAGTTCGATATAGTGCCCACTTTAATGTAAAAATTGATAGTTCACATTCCGACCACCTTGAAGATAAACTTATTTGGCTACCGTTTTCGATATTTCAGCTTTGGGAGTAGATCAACCTGACTTTAACTGACCTTAAATCCGCTTTTTCACAACGGTGGCACCAGGAAAACGGATATTTCCATGTCCTTAATATCGCATTCCCCTTGATTTTGAGCACCGGGTCCTGGTCCGTACAACAATTCATAGACCGAATGTTTTTGTCTTGGTATTCACCAGAAGCTCTAGCGGCAGCCTTACCCACTGGAATCCTAAGTTTCACTTTGATTAGTCTATTTATGGGTACATCAGGTTACGTAAGTACTTTCATAGCCCAATATATAGGAGCCTCACGGCCCGAAAGAGTGGGGCCAGCAATGTGGCAAGGAATGTATTTTGCCCTTATTGGTGGACTCTTACTCGCATGCACCGCATTGTTTTCAAAACCAATATTTTCTTTTATAGGACACAGTCCAGAAGTACAAATTTTAGAGTCAGAGTACTGGATATTTCTTACTTTGGGAGGAATATTTCCTATAGCCCAAGCAACAGTGGCGGGTTTTTTCAGTGGTCTTGGCAAAACATACCCAGTTATGTGGGCAAGTTTTGCGGCAACTGCAGTGAATATTGTGCTCAATTATCTACTTATTTTTGGGAATCTAGGAATGCCTGAAATGGGAATAAGAGGAGCAGGACTGTCAACATTTATATCTGGAATGATCAATTTTCTCATACTAGCTTATTTAGCTTTTTCCAAGGAAAACAACTCAAAATACAAAACTATATCTGGCTGGAATTTTGAACTGAATCTCTTTAAGAGACTAATCAGATATGGATTGCCCAATGGAGTCCAATTTTTCCTCGATATAGCAGCCTTTTCAGCCTTCATATTACTTATTGGTAGACTTGGAGACACTGAATTGGCTGCATCAAACATAGCATTTAACATAAGTATGCTGGCATTTATGCCTATGATCGGTTTAGGAATAACAGTTTCTATTTTGGTAGGGCAATCGTTAGGTGCTAATAAACCCGCCAAAGCAAAAATGGCCACTTTTTCTGCCATTCAAATGTCATTTACTTACATGATCATCCTTGCTTTACTTTACCTACTAATACCTACAGTGTTTATCTACCCTTTTTCTGCAAAAGCTGACCCTAACGAGTTCGAAGCTATAAAAAGCCTTGCTTTAGTTGCTTTGAGATTTATAGCTCTTTGGTCAATATTTGATTCCTTAGCAATAATATTTTCCTCTGCTCTCAAAGGAGCGGGAGATACAGCTTTTATCATGATCACTATATGTGTGACAGCATCGCTAGTATTGATCGCCCCTACTTTTTTAATAATTGAGATCTTCGATTTAGGTCTGAACGCGGCATGGTGTTCGGGTCTCGCCTACATCATTTGTCTTGGATTTATTTATGCCCTTCGATTTAAATCCGGCAAATGGGAAACGATGAGAGTTATAGAGGATCAGCCAATAAAATAGTCCTAAAGGAAATTCGATAAGTCGATGAAAACAGGTTAACATAAACGTTTTGCACGTATTTTCCAAATCAGCAAATATCTGAACTATAAGAGTTGGGTTAACCATGTCCGGTGACAAGAACAATAAAATGATTCTGGGTGCTTTTATGCAAGCTGCAAATTGTTCCAATTACGCAGCTTCTTGGCGCCATCCTGAAACAATGACCGATTTCCTAACTCCAGAGTATTTCCAAAGAATAGCTCGGACCCTTGAAGATGGAAAATTTCACTTCGCCTTCATTGACGATCGCTTGGCAATGCCTGGTATCTATAGGGACTCTATCGAGGATTCGTTGATACATGGAGTAAGAGTCGTTAAATTTGATTTAATCCCGATTGTAATGGCTATGGCGATGTCCACTGAAAACCTAGGTGTAGGAGCAACATATTCCACCACCTATCATGGACCTTTTCACATAGCTAGGTTATTCGCCACCCTGGACCATATGACAGGTGGAAGAGTTGGATGGAACGTCGTAACTTCATTAAACGATGAAGAGGCTCAGAATTTTGGCTTGGAAAATCACTTGAAACACGATCAACGTTATGATCAAGCTGATGAGGTAATGGAAATTATAGAGGGTCTATGGGACACATGGGCTGATGATGCATTAATAGCGAATAAGGAAGAGGGAATATTCGCAGACCCTGACAAAGTCCGGAGATTAGAATATACGGGATCATATGTAAAATCTCGAGGCCCTTTGACCGTTCCTCGGCCTCCACAAGGCCACCCTGTTGTCATGCAAGCTGGGCAAAGCTCAAGAGGAAGAGATTTCGCTGCAAAATGGGGTGAAGTGATTTTCGCCGTTTTCAAAACGATAGAGGAAGGCAAAAGAATCGGTGAAGATATACGTGAAAGGGCTGCTAAATATGGAAGAAACCCGCAGGACATAAAAATAGTAACTGCTGCGTATGCTATTCCTGGAACTACGACCGAATCAGCCACCGAAAAAATGAAATTCATTGAAAGCCTTGCAACCACCACTGATAAATTAACCCTTTTATCTGAACTCCTTAATTTCGACTTTGGAGCCTACGATATGAATCACCAGCTGACACCAGAACAGCTGAACAGCATATCAGGATCCAGAGGAATGGCGGAGCAGTTTATGAAAGAAGGTAAAGAACCAACAATTTCTGAATTCATAGATGCTAGCAACAGAGGTACGATCCACGAATTACCTGTTTTTTGCGGCACACCAAACAATATTGCTATCGAGATGACCGAATGGTTCACAGAAGGTGGCTGCGATGGTTTTATGCTTGCTGCTACTCATGTACCTGGCGCCTATGAAGATTTTGTCCGTATGGTAATACCCAAACTTCAGGAAATGGGAACCGTTCAAAGTGAGTACACTGGCCAAACTATGAGAGAAGGCCTAGGGCTAGAGAGACCTACGAGTCAATATTTCGGCCGACCACAATAAATCCACAAAGCAATGGAGTGTATTTGTTATGTCTAAGCAGCCTAATATAGTTTTAATAATGTCGGACGATCTAGGATATGAAGTAGTAGGAGCCAATGGAGGTACTTCGTATAAAACTCCATGTATAGATGCATTGGCAGGTAAAGGTATGCGTTTTGAAAACGCACATGTCATGCCACTTTGTACACCAACCCGACTTTCATTAATGACCGGGAAATACAACTTTCGCAACTATATCGGATTTGGATTAATCAAACCAAATGAAGTCACCTTTGGCCATCTCCTCACTGACGCCGGATATAGCACCTGTATAGCCGGAAAATGGCAATTATTCTCATACAATCCACTAGACCAAAATCCAGAGGAAAGATCCACTGGGCAAAAAATAGAAGATTCCGGATTTGAAGAATTTTGTGTCTGGCACCCTCATCACACAGAAGAGAAAGGTTCCCGTTACAAAAATCCAGTTATCTACGAAAATGGTAGCTTCCGATCTGATACCGACGGGAAATACGGGGAAGATATATTTTGCGATTACATAATAGATTTCATAGAGAGAAAAAAAGACGGTGACAAACCCTTCTTTGCCTATTGGCCAATGGCAGCCACACACAAACCACATGAACCAACTCCGGACAGTCCTGAATGGGACACTTTCGATCCTCCTTCTAATCTTTCAGTAGGTGCGAAAACCTGGGCAGAACTAGAAGATGGCTCCTGGGAAGATGACCCCAAATTTTATAGGGACATGGTGGAATATCACGACAAAGTTGTAGGCAGACTAATGACCTATCTGGAGGATCAAGGACTAGAGGAAGATACCCTTGTAATTTATCTCGGTGACAACGGAAGTCCAGACGATGTTTGCTCGATGATGCATGAGCATAATGAGATTTGTGGTGGCAAAGGAAAAACCAATGACCGTGGAACTCATGTTCCTCTAGTTTGTTCGATGCCAGAAACTATACCATCCGCAACCGTGCAGACGGATTTAATTGAAGCAACAGATTTTCTGCCAACTATTTTTGAAGCCGCAGGTCTAGATTTCCCTGAAGGTTACATTATTGATGGTAGATCTTTCTATTCTCAATTAAAGGGAGAAAAGGGGCATCCTAGAGACTGGATGTTCTTTCACTTCGAGCCAATGAATAGGAGACATGGACCTGGCGACCAAAAGAAAATCAGGTTCCTTCGAGATCATAAGTGGAAATTGTACGAAACTGGGGAATTACATGATTTGCAGTCAGATCCAGACGAAGATGTGCCTATTTATGAAATCGAGGATTCCGAAACACAATCAGCAGCTAGAAAACGATTGCAACCTATATTTTCTCAAATGGTCAACTAATAATGGATCGCTAATTAGTCTTTTCTTAAATCTAAAGATGCAGAATTAATACAGTAACGAAGACCAGTTGGTTGAGGCCCATCTGGAAAAACATGGCCAAGATGAGCACCACAAGACTTACAAATTACCTCAGTCCGAACCATCCCTAAGGTAGTATCTTCCTCTTCTTCTATCTGATCATTTACAAGTGGTTCGTAAAAACTTGGCCATCCGCACATCGAATCATATTTGGTCTCTGAGGAAAAAAGTTCTTCCCCACAGCACACACACAAGTAGGTTCCATCCTCTGTTGTATCCCAATACTCGCCAGTGAATGGTCTCTCTGTAGCTTTATTTCGGGTTACTTCAAATTGCATTGGAGTGAGTTTATCTCGATACTGTTCATCGTCTTTTTGATCAGCCATATTTCTTTATCCCCATAATTTAAGTAATCTAACACCATTTTTTGATATACCGTAGATGATTATATAGCGAGTATTATACTGATCAAGAAACTTTATCTTTAATTAGACTAACTATAATCAACATCAAGGAAAATTATTGGCTCTTCAATTCGGTGTTTTCGATCATATAGAACCTGTCTCAGAAATGATTCTCACGGAAGTTTACCGCCTTCGGATGGAACAAATTGAGATTTTGGACCAACGCGGATTTTATGCATATCATCTTGCTGAACATCACACACCAGCAGTCCACAGCTTGGCACCATCCCAAAACGTTTTCTTGGCTGCCGCATCTCAAAGGACAAAGCATATAAAGTTGGCACCCTGTGTTTATGTGTTACCGCTCCATCATCCCCTAAGGCTGATTGAAGAAATCAGCATGTTAGATCATTTAAGCAATGGTAGGTTAGAAGTTGGGGTTGGTAGAGGAGGAGTAATGGAGGCTTTTTTTTGGGGCCAAAATAGTGACTCAGATACCAATTATCATAGGTACCTCGAAACATTGGAAGTCATTAGAAAAGGCCTCAGTTCTGAAAATTTAACTTTCAAAGGAAAATTTCACCAATTTGAAAACCTCCCCATGAGACTCGAACCAATCCAAAAACCTTATCCTCCTATGTGGTATATGAGAAACGCCGAAACTGCGGCCTTGGAGGGAATGAATACGGTTATAGTAGGAACTTTAGAAAGACTTAAGACCGAAACTAAAAGATTTCACCAAGTTTGGAACAAAACTCACGGTGAAGGATCCTTAAATCCCCAAGGCCAAAATCCTAAAATCGGCTTAGTGGTGCATATGGTAGTGGCTGACACGGATGAAGAAGCCATAAATAAAGCTAGTCCTGCCTGGGACAAATATAAATGGAATTTGGCCGCTCCTCGCCGAATCGAAGCGGAAAAGAGAGGGTTAACACAATTCCAAACATCAAAGGATGGTTCCTTTGGATTTGTCGGAGATAGGCCAGCAAATTTGCCATCCAGAGAAACTAGGAAAGATATAGAAGCTGAAATTGAACGCTTTGACCAGCAAGCCAAACGAAAAGACCCTACTAGGTTGGGCGGAGTCGCTCTAGCAGGATCCCCTAAATCAGTACAGCGTTACTTGGAAGAATACATTGAAACTGGAGCCAATTATTTTGTATGTTCATTCCAATGGGGGGACATTGATCACCAAACTGCTATGAATTCGATTAATCTTTTTTCAGAGCATATACTTCCTCGATATGCATAGAGAAATTAGGATAAATCCATGAACCTAGAAATAATCGGTATGATTGGGGCGGTAAGAGAAGGTACCGGAAGCAAAGGTGCAGAGGTACACGTTATTGGTGGCGGAGTAGATGGAGGTTATATCACCGATTTTTCTAAAGCTCATGAAGATAGCGGATTCGATAAAGTTTTGGTGGGTTACACATCTTCGTCTGCAGACGGGTTTATAGTCGCTATGCATGGCGCAGCCAACACAGAAAAACTTGGATTTTTAGTCGCTCACCGCCCTGGATTTGTCAGCCCAACAGTATTGAGTAGAAAAGCAGCGACTGTTGATCAATTAACCCAGGGAAGAATTGCTTTACATATCATAAGCGGTGGCGGCGATTTAGAACAAAAGCGAGATGGTGATTTTCTGGATCATGATTCTAGATATCGAAGGTCGGGAGAGTTCATGAACATCCTTAAGACTTTATGGACATCGAGAACACCTCTTGACCATAAAGGTGAGTTTTATAATTTTGAGCAAGCGAAAAGCGATTTTGAATGCTTTCAGAAACCACATATTCCCCTTTATTTCGGAGGAGCCTCTGAAGCAGCCTTAAAAATCGGAGCGAAAGAATGTGATGTATACGCTATGTGGGGAGAACCACTCAAAGAAGTTGGGGAAAAAATCAAATTATTCACTAACAGGTTAAAAGCAATTGGAAGAGATCCAAAATCCGTAAGATTTTCCGTTTCTACGAGACCAATAGTGGCTGACACTGAATCAGAAGCCTGGGACATTGCCCATTCCACACTAGAACATGTTCTAAAAACGAAGCAGAATTCTATGCATGGTGCAGGAAAGGAAAGACTAGAGTCTGTTGGATCGCAACGCCTTGTAGATTTTGCAAAAGATGGGGAAATATTAGATGACCGACTTTACACTCCTATAGCGGCCGCAACTGGTGGTGCGGGCAACACTACTGCTCTTGTAGGTACGGCTGAACAAGTATCCGATTCACTGATGAAATATTACCAATTAGGCTGCACTACCTTATTAATTAGAGGTTTTGATGCATATAATGACGCTGTTTACTGGGGTAAAGAATTAATTCCTATCCTCAAAGAATCGGTCAACAAATATCACAAAAAGCATGTAGTCACAGGAAAACATTTGCTTTGAAAATATTATCGGCTGTATTGGGAAGTCCATTTTCAGGATCGTCATCGGAAAAAATCGTAAATCTTTTTATTGATAGGCTGCCCAAAGAAGAATGGAACACGGCAGTATTAGATTTATCTGATATATCGTCTGAAGCTCTGTTATTCAGAAGTAAAGATAATATATTGAGTGCTTCTATAGAGCGTATCCTTGATTCGGATGTGATTCTAGCCGCCACCCCGACCTATAGAGCCACCTACACAGGTTTAATAAAAACTTTTTTTGATCAGTTTCCGGAAAATGCCCTGTCAGGTAAAGTAGTACTACCCATCCAAACTGGAGGATCTGCAGAACACGCTTTGTCGATAGAGCATGGTTTGTCCCCGATGGTTAGAACCCTAGGAGCTGCGGTTGCTAGCAAGGTAATTTACTCCTGGGGAGAGCATTGGAATGAAGATGGTACCCCAAGTAAAAATTTAGAGGGACTAATCGACCAATCTGTGAAAGAAATTATCGGCACATCCGGTTAATCATCTAATAATCCCAAAGCACGAGCCATATCAAGCATTTGCAAAGCCGTCTTTTCGTGAGCAATATCCACCATTCCCCCTTGGAAGGAAACAGCAGCGCCTCCACTCTCCCTAATTTCCTTCATTGATTGAACTAAACCTTGCCACTCACTTATCTCATCTTTACTCGGAGAAAATATTTCGTTAACTATTGGAACGTGGGATGGATGTATAACTGTCATGCCGTTGTACCCTAATTCCCTTGAATGTTGAGCAAAACTCCTTAACCCTTCATGGTCATGTATATCCTGCCACAAGCCGGTCAACGGGTAGGGCACACCTGCTGCACGAGAGTCTAGTAGCACTTTTGAACGGATAAATAAGGTTTCTGTACCCTCAGGAGTCCATTGATATCCTACAGCCCGAGCTATATCTCCTCCCCTACCTCCTCCAGCACCCATGTGAGCGACTCGATCTGATGAGGTTCCTACTTCATAAGCAAACCGCAGCCCTGTAGCTGTTTCCAAACCCGGGTCTATCAATACTTTTCCTGCATCTATATTTTTTTTCTTCTCCTCTCTAGAAATTAGAGAATCCAGTTCCTTTACATCTGAAGCTCCTTTCACCATCGGCAGCGTAATCGCGTAGAGGCCTTCTTGAACAGCGTAAGAAATATCTTCTGCTGTAAATCCCGTATCAAGATCATTAACTCTTACTAATACGGTGATACCCTCTGCAGCTAATTCTGGGACCATCCTAGAAACAATTTCGCGCGCGTTTTGCTTCTCATCTAAAGGCACAGAATCTTCAATATCTAAGATAAGGGCATCTGCTCCATATTTCGGAGCTTTCCTAACCCAATCCTCTTTGTTAGCAGGCACATAAAGCATGGTCCGCAATGGTTTAGCTTGATCTCTCATCAATCCCTCACTTTTTGATTAATCTCAAATAATTCCTTTTCGTTCAAATTCCTCTAGATCTTGTGGGGCAATACCGAGGATCTCCTCATATATTTCGTGGTTATGCTCACCTAACATTGGTGCCCCTGTTGATTGAGGTAATTCACCGCCTGAAAAATCAACCGGAAATCCTGACGCAATTCCGGGAACAGCGTCAACATAAGCTGAACTTTTCATCGGTTGGAGGGTTCCTCGATCCCAAAAATGTGGGTCTTCTATTATTTCAGGTACTGTTCTTACCAACCCACAGGGAACGTTATTTTCCTCTAATAATTTTATCGCTTCGTCTCTAGTGTAACGATCAAGTAGGCCCTGCACTATCTCTCTAGCCTCAGCAACATTCCGATTTCTTTCAATAAAAGTTGCAAATTTCGGGTCTTCTATTAATTCCGAGGAGTCCAACGCTTTAGCCAGCCTGTTCCACTGATCATCACTAGCCACAGTTAAGGTTATATCTCCATCTTTAGTGTGATATAAACCCATCGGCCCCCCACGGCTATTATTTCCCTGCCTGAGTGGTTCACCATACATAATGGCTTCCTCCAAATTTTCCATAAACATCAGGGAGGTCAACGAATCCATCATGGAGACGTCCAAATATTGACCGAAACCAGTCTTATCCTTCTCTCTAAGCGCTGCTAGAACCGAATAACAGGCAAATAGAGGTGTTACCAAATCCCCAATATAAAACCCAACTCTTGTGGGAGGTTCACTTTCTGATCCATTTATATCCATGAGACCACTCATACCTTGTATTTGTGGATCATGGGCCTTTCTATGGGAATGCGGACCGGATTGACCATATCCTGAAATAGAAGTGTAAATAATTCCAGGATTAACTTTTATTACCTCCTCGTAACCCAACCCTAATCTCTTCATCGCACCTGGAGATAAATTTTCCACTAGTACATCTGACTTTTTAACTAGCTCCATAAATATTTCCAGACCTTTCGGGTCCTTTAGATTTAAGGTCACGCTTTTCAGGCCTTGGGCTCTTTTGAGAAACCGCGTCGAAAGATGCTTTTCAGATTCCTGCGTTTCCACATATCCTTCAGGAGAAGCAAAAGGTCCATTTCCTCTGGATGGATCTCCAACTCCCGGCATTTCTACTTTTACACATTCAGCCCCCAACCTAGCTAAATTCATCATCGTAAACGGTCCTGCCAGGTAAACAGTCACTCCAAGTACCCGAAGACCCGATAAAGGGGACATCGATTTTTTGACTTCGACCAAAATTAACCTCTTCTCTAAAATAGTTGTATGAGCAAATGAATCTGCAATTAACTACTCTCATATTATGTTCACCGAAAGGTATGGTCAATTGATGTGTTATATTCCAGCATGAACCATACCTCCCAAATGACCGTATAGGAGATATTGATATGAAAATCGCCGTAATAGGACAAGCCGCCTTTGGAAAGGATGTATTAAATGCGTTGGTAAATAATGAGGAAAACGTAGTAGCAGTGCTTTGTCCCCCGGACATTCCAGGTAGATCTGTGGACCCTATAAAATCTGCAGCCTTAGAACATCAAATAGAGGTATTCCAATACAAAAGAATGCGTGATAAAGATGCAATCAGCGAATTTTTGTCCCTTAACATAGATCTATGTGTGATGGCCTTTGTTACAGATATCGTCCCAGATGAAATCCTCGAAGCACCTAGTTCCGGAACTATCCAGTATCATCCATCTTTACTTCCTGAACATAGAGGACCTAGCTCCATTAATTGGCCCATTATCCAAGGTAAATCAAAAACTGGACTTACCATTTTTTGGCCAGACAAAGGTCTGGATACGGGTCCAATACTTTTACAGAAGGAATTTGAGATTACTGACACTGACACTTTAGGGTCCGTTTATTTTGGCAAACTTTACCCTGCTGGAATAGAAGCAATGGTTGAAGCAGTAGAAATGGTTAAAAATGGTACTGCCCCTAGGGTTGAACAAGACCACAGCAAAGCCACCTACGAAGGGTGGTGCAGGTCGGGTGACGTAATCATTGATTGGAATAAACCCGGCACGGAAATATACAATTTAATCAGAGGGTCTGATCCCAGCCCTGGAGCCAATACATTGTGGAACAAAAAGCCAATATCTCTATTCAACACAACTTTTGAACTTTCAGAGCTTGATGAACTTCCGGGAACCGTAACAAAAATATCTGATGCGTCGTTCAGTTTGTCTGTTCCGAATGGGACCATCAATGTAGGAAGAATCAAAGTAGACCGAGAAGCTAAAATTATGGCCTCAGATTTTATTGAATCACATGGATTGAAAGTAGGTGACAGATTCGGAATTTGAACACCTAGAAACATTTATTATTTTTATCTAGCCAAAGGAGCTTACAAATGAACGGAAAATACTATTTCTCAGCCGCTATGGACGTACCCCAAGATAAGGAAGATCTGTTTGATGAGGTCTATGACGAAGAACATATACCATATCTATCCGAGGTGCCTGGAGTATTAGCTATTGCCAGATTCACCACCCAACCATTGAAAATGGTGATAGGTGGAGTAGAACAGGAAATAATAATAGAAAACCAACCGAAACATACCGCAATATACGAAATTGAGGACCCAAAAGTTCTCATATCCCCAGAATGGGCAAAAGCAGTCGATAAAGGTCGATGGGCGACTGAAGTTAGACAACACACCTTCAACAGAAGACACGTATTACTAAAAAATAAAAATTAGTGTGGCGAATAAAACGATGGATTTTATGAAACCAAGCAAATTCATGGATTTGCGATAGAGATAAAAGAGAATTCCCTCGCAGCTATACATTTACCTGAAGAATTAAGAAATTATATTAAAAAAGAAGAAAAAATATGTTTCTAATTCCTTTGGGTCGGGTCACTCCTATCATCTTCAAACCGTTCACCCATCTCATTTAGGAAATCCTGAACACCTGCTGACAAATTGATCTGCGGATCATCAGGATTTGATTCGTCAGAATCTTCGCCTCCATCCGATCGGGTCAAGACCCTATCAAAATAGGTCTCCAGTTGCTTTATCAGCGTTCCTACCTCTCCCCCATAATCTATCGCTTTCTCTATTTCCTTGTACTGTTGGTCTCCCCTACTTTTTTCTGCAAGATCAGAAGGGAAATCGTATACAGCACATAGTACTTCAAGTAGTCTTGATGCTCCAAGATGGTCCTCGTCTAATTGAACATATTGAGGAAGATGCGCCATCAAGGTGGTATTTTGAACCCCCAGAGCAGTCAAATCTTCATTAACCTGGTTGATGATGGAGGTAGGGCCCTGGTAGTTACTACGACGGGGATTTAATAGCGACCCCGCCTTTCCTTCTTGGGCATCCGTCATTGAACCGGTAACCAATATCGGACGGGTATGGGGTACAGAGTCATACATTCCACCTATTCGGCAGTACTCAGTTACTTTGCAATAATTAAATAATTCCACTATTGAATCAGTGTATTCCTCTCCAAAATTGTGTGGTTCTCTAATATGTATAAAGAGGTAATCTCTCCCGGAATATTGATCTTTTGCATGATGGACTATGGTGTTAGGTTTGGTAAATACACGTTCTCCATTGACAGTGCGCATTCTCGGTCTATATCTGGTGAAGTCAAAAAATTTTCCGGGCGTGGCCAGTCGGCCAAGCTCTTTAGCCCCCAAATATTGTTCAAGTTTCCTTAAAGACAATGTACCGACCCTTCCAACATCAATCCAAGGACGTAACATACTAATTGCCACAGTATTGTTCATCTCAGGCACAGGGTCGACTAGCTCAAATTCACCAACTTTCATATACCTGTACAACCACCAAAATGAAAATTTTTCAAAGTTAACTACTGCTATAGGTTCGAAATTATACACCAGCGAGAATGTCACCATTCAATCGTAAACTGATCCTTTAATTGTATAATTTTGAAAGGTTCATGTTGGTTAATTGAGGAATGATGCATGAAAATGCCAAAACAATTACTGATAAAAAGACGCTAGGAATTCCTAAAGTGACGAACTTAGTTCGGATCACTCATAGTCCCCAATACCCTAGATTTATCACCCAGTCATTTTAAAAAGGGACCCTTTCCTATGCATCAAAAGATTTCAAAACGATCTCCAGATAAAAAATATTCAAAAAAAATTCACTTCACTTGGAGATCAGGATGTCTAGGTTGTTTAATACCTGCAATAATAATCTTTCTATCCTTTTTCTTCCTCATACGAGCGAGTTTCGTGCTGGGTTAAATAGCCAATCACAGATACTATGTCATAGTCAAAAAAAGGAGCCTAGAGATGAAAGCAGCATTTTACGATGGTAATGGCGGTATGGCTGTTAAAGAATACCCCGAACCAATAGCCGGTAGAGGAGAGGTACTTATAAAAATTAAAGCGACCGGAATTTGCGGATCCGATTTGAACATGAATTTAGATAAGTCAGGACCTGATACAGATCCGGCCGGCCACGAAGTTGCCGGAGAGATAGTTGCTACAGGGGAAGGGGTGGATCAAAAGCACATAGGGTCTCGAGTCGCAGTAGAAGTGCTTGGTAGCGGAAGGGCTTGTCTTAATTGTTGGTATTGTAGACAAGGACAATACATTCATTGTCCTAATAGGTCTCAAGGTTTAAGCGGTGGATTCGCCGAATATATCACTCGAAAGATTGAAGGCTGCTACCCATTGGCAGATAACATGACCTGGGAAGAAGGAGCTCTAGTAGAACCGCTTGCGGTTTCTGTACACGGAATTCGAATAGGAAAAATGGTAGGGGGCGAGACTATAGCTATCCTAGGATCAGGGACTATAGGGTTAACCGCAGTGACAGCCGCCAAATCTTTAGGTGCGGGTAAGATTTTTGCTACAGCAAGACATACTCAACAAGCAAATGCCGCTTTGGCTTTAGGCGCTGATGCCGTAGCAGTCCCTGAGGGAAAAGAATTTGAGGAGATGATACTCGATTCAACTAACGGGCGAGGGGCTGATTTGACCATTGAAACAGTTGGTGGTAGCAGAGGAGACACTATAAAACAAGCTGTTAAAGTTACTAGGAGACAAGGCCGCATCGTCATATTAGGCGTATTTTATGGGGAACATCCGTTAGACTGGACCGGTCCAGTCTTAAAAGAACAAACCCTTCAAGGATCTATCTGCTACGGGATAATGAACGGTCAACATGACTTCGAAACGGCTGTAAACATTTTGTCAGGATCTGGCCGCGATTTAAACCGCATTGTCACTCATAGATATACGCTACAAGAAATAGATACTGGATTCAAAACCGCTTATGATAAATCTTCCGGATCAATAAAGGTACAAATACATCAAGATTGAGGTCTACGAATGTTTTAATTTATTTATCGATAAGTTTCTTGACTAGAAAGTCTGCTTAAAAGACAATTATCACCACTGATTTTCTTATAAAGTAGTTTGTCGTCCGGTCAATTTTGTACCTGTATAAAACTACAAACGTTCCGCAGTAGCTCAGTGGTAGAGCAATCGGCTGTTAACCGATCGGTCGCTGGTTCGAATCCAGCCTGCGGAGCCAACAATACTAATCTCAAGAATAAAGCTGGTAAACAAGTGATTAATAACGAAGAAAACCCTAATGCCGACCAGTCAGACAACAGTGACTTAGATTCAGACGATGGATTAACGGAATCTGCAAATAATGAACCAATCGAAGATTCAAAAAGAAATAACGATGCTTTGGAGGTGGAAAGCATCCCTGAAGGTTCAGTTATATATAGACAATCGCATCTTTCTTGGTTGATGCCATCATCCATATGGATAATCGCACTGGTTATTGTTGACTTACAAATTGGACTTTTGGGGGGACTCGGCATCCTGCTAGCTCCTCTTATCGCAGGTCCAAGGTTTTTGAGGTGGCGACAAACGGTTTATCATCTGTCAGAAGATTCCTTATATCTGACCATGGCAGGCATCCCAATAATTCAAAAAAGCAAAATTTATCGTGTGAAATATAACACCATAGCTAATGATGAAGATGGTAAAGCGCAAATAAGTATCAGGCATGGAATGTTCGGCAAGACACTAGGATATGGAGAGGTAAATATAGTATTCGATGACAAAAGAGTAGCAAGGCTTTCACATATCTCTGAGTATCAGTCCTTCATTGACCATATAAACCAGAGACTGTAACCATCGTGCCAATGATCAAGAAATTTATATCTTAGCTAATACCTTTTTTCGATTAATGCTATTCCTAAGCGTTCAAAAAGTTCCAGATCTTTTGAAAGTAAATAGTTGATGTTGGAAACCGAAAATATATAGGCTTGATCAACGGCAATAATTCTTGAAATAATTCCTTCCCAAGATATATCTTCCCCTACAAATCTTAAACAGAACCACCCGCGACTAATTTCTTCGGTTTGCGGAATTAGCTCATCTGAACAAACCACCGAGATTTCTGTCTCAGTCCTTACAATCGACAGAAATACACCATTTTGAACCCAGTCTGGGAGAGTCATGCTTAGCCCAAAGGAACAAACTGCAAAGGTACCAGGTAATAATTCCAACTGATCTTTTTCAGGCAGATATGATGCGTCTAACGATATAGACCAGTCAGAACCCGGTATCCCTAGCAAATCCATGTGTTCGTTAATGATGCATTTGTCTGCAATAGCGGAAACCATGGTATCTGAGTAAGACGGATACGTATGCTTAATACGAAACCACCATATTACACGTCTGATTGAAGGGTTTCTGTTCGCGAAAGAACGCAATCTACTAATTAAATCGGAATATTTCCAAGGTATCGAAAACAAATCCATATGCGGCCATTCAAATTGATCTTCCAATGCAAGATCGCTATCCGAAATTTTTTTGTATCGCGCCGTCCAATTTCCCAGGGTGCGTAAACTTGGCCGCGCCTGTTCGCTGAAAGCATCCATAATCCTATGACGCTGGTAACCCCTAGCATACATTTCAAAACCCAACGATATTTGCTCTATGTTAGAAAATGGTCTTCCCATAATTAATGCATTTTATCATATTATTATTTCCTTTCATGAGTATATTCGATTATATATTGCTCTTATTGGCTTTTTTATTGCTTTATTCATTCACGTATATCCCCTAGAAGGAAATCCAGAAGATTTATCTTTTCTGACCTAGAAGAAAATCCCAAACTAAGTGTGTAACTTCCGTAACATACCTAAGGGGATTTTCATGGTTTTTTATAACCGGCAGATTTCCGTTATACGCTCTATAACTTAATCACAGGATATCTAATGCCCTAGCCAGTTCGAAGATCAGAAACTTTCAAACCCCTCTATAGCAAAATCAAGGGCCTTTTTAAGTACTTGATATTCCTCCTGAGGCAGACCTTGTGTAGGCGGCCTCATTAGATCCGACGGCAGTTTACCCAGAATCTTCAGGCATGTTTTTAGCCGAGAATTTGCCCGGCCAGAAGGAGACGCTCCATAAATGGCAGTACTAAGTGGATACATAAGGTTGTGGAGAAATTTAGCTTTCTCCCAGGTCCCCGAATTAGCTGCTTCCCATAGTGCTACCACCATCTCCGGAACAACAGAAGCCATGCTCACTTGACTGCCGTCTGATCCCATCATGTAGGACGCTAATAAATGTTCATCTCCCGAACCCAACACAATAAATTCAGGATCCTGCTTTTTAAGTACACGTAGGTTCGCATCGTACCTTGCTACTTCCCAACTGCCTTCTTTCACACCAATAACCCCGTCGATAGCCGCCAGTTCGAGGAGCGTGTCAGTATCATATGCCATCCCCGCAGCAAAAACTGGAGCCTGGTATAGCAGAATTGGTAGTTGAGTCGCACTAGCAATGGCCTTATGGTGGGCTACAATCGTCCTCCGTTCCTGACCCAAAGCCCATCCATTGGGGGGAAAGACAAGCAAGGCATCAGCTCCTGCGCATTCAGCAGCTCCAGCTTCCTTCACTGCATTTAAAGTATTTTCACTATAAAGACCAGAAGTAACAAAGATGCAATTGGAAACCACCTCTCTAACGGACCTCACGACATCCGTCTTTTCCAAAGAAGAAAGCTGTGCATTTTCTCCGGCATGGCCATTAATTAACAATCCTTTTATGCCATGGTTACTACAAACATCCATAATATGATCTTTCAAGACTGTGTGATCAATACTGAAATCGTTCTTCAGAGGTGCAACAGTAGCGGCGTGTATCCCATCAAGTGATTTTTTTGCTGACACTATTTTCTCCTTGTTTTATTTCTAAACTGAGAATCTTAAGATAGTGTCGGCAAATTTTCGAGATGACTTCTCTAAGATTGTGTCGACATAAACAATATTTTTAGTAGAAGCCTTATATGAGAAAATGCTTAGCATAGTCAATTGGCCTTACCGTATTTCAATCAAATTAAATCTACAGCTTTAGCAGCTCTTCTGACATCCTCCAACCTAAAAGCTCTAAGTATCTGTTTAATTTCAGTTCCATTTTTTTCTAAGTCTACCAATCTTGAAACCCTATCCGGTTTATTCCCGGTGGTGGGTAACTCTAGAGACTTGAGCGCGAATGAAAGATCGTCAGACCTGAAGTTTTGGAGAAACTCTTCAAAATTCATAGACTTATCTCCAATTAGGGTACATACCATAAAATATTTTGCCCGATTATACATACACTTTCTCATGTTGGTAAGACAAAATAAAAACTTTCGGGATTTATCGTAAAATGGCGATTATTTCTAACGGAGATTTACGTATGGCGATCAAAATAGTCACGGACAGCACTTCAGATCTAGATCCAAACCTCGCTGATGATTTCGGTATAACCGTCGTGCCTTTAAATGTACATTTTGGGGAAAAAGTTTTTAAAGATGGGATAGATCTAAACACAGATGAGTTTTTCGACAAGCTCATCAATGGGACGGTTTTTCCTTCTACTTCTCAACCGTCCATTGGTGAGTTCGTTGACATTTACAATCAAATAAGCGAACCAAATGATGTGATTATATCGATCCATGTATCCTCAAAACTTAGTGGAACTATAAATTCCGCCCAACAAGCAGCCAATACAGTATCAGGAAATGTCGATGTCCGAATTGTGGATACCCAGCAGGTATCTATGACTGTAGGGCTATCAGCTCTCGGGGCTGCAAAAGCTGCCAAGGAAGGTAAATCAGTTGATGAATGTATTTCCATTGCGGAATCAATCGCGAAAAGAAGTAATTTTTTCGCTCTTTTCGATACATTGGAATATTTGGAGAAGGGAGGAAGAATTGGTAAGGCCAGATCACTCATAGGTGGTCTTTTAAAAATTCGGCCTATATTAAGAGTAGAAGATGGGGAAATAGGTCAATTCAGCAAGGCAAGGTCTAGAAACATGGGGCTCATGAAATTAGAACAAGCCGTTCAGGATTTGGGACAATTGGACGATATCGCGATTGTTTATAGCACTGACGACTTAGATGCCAAAAGTTTGGCTACCTCGGTGGAACATCTGCTTCCTGATAATCGGTCTCCATTCCTAACCAGGGTTGGACCAGTTATTGGAACACACGCCGGTCCAAACTTGGTCGCCATCGCTGCAATCACATCCGACTAAATTAGGAAAGGAACGATAGAGTTCTCACTATCTGGATATATTTCGGTTTTACAGGTTATACTCTTCCTCCATAGACATGAGAACCAGTCATAATCTCAGGAGGATAGCTCATGAGCCTTAGAGGTAGAGGGGCCATCGTCGGCATCGGAGAAGTGCCAACTAGGCGGATCCATGAAGGGCGAAGTATGTATGGTTTGTGTGCCGAAGCGGCAGGATTAGCTATAGCCGATGCCGGTATTTCCAAAGAGGACATCGACGGCCTGGTCACTGACGGAGTTGCACTCCCTCCTGCGGTAGCAGAATATCTTGACATCAAACCAAATTTCGCAACTGGAGTATCGATGCAAGGAGCCAGCGGCGCAACCGCTACTATGGTAGCTACTTCTGCGGTCAGCAGTGGGATATGTAACACAGTGTTGGTCGTGATGGGTAATTCTCGACAGGATGCCGAGAGAGCAGGACGAGCAGCTGGGCGGGGAACTCCTGGTCCGAGTGTAAGATCCGAATGGGAAGAACCCCACGGAATGGCTCCAGGGGCCAATACCGGATATGGTCTCATGTATAGAAGACATATTCACGAATATGGCACTACAGAAGAACAACTAGCCAAAATGGCATCAGATCAAAGATATAACGCATTGGAAAACGAAAATGCTGTTTTCAACGGACAACCAATAAGTAAAGAGGACGTATTAAACTCAAGGTATATAAACGAACCTCTAAAATTACTTGAATCCGTGATGCCTTGCGATGGAGCAGCCGCTCTAATCATCACTACACCGGAACGTGCCAAAAACATGAAAAACAAACCTGCATATGTACTCGGAGTAGGTTTAAAGCAAGGTGAAGCCAATATTTGGCAAAGAGATAAATTCACGGAAACCCCGGCTGTGGATTCTGTGAGACGGGCGCTGGAAATGGCTGGCTATACTCCTACTGACATAGAATTTGCAGAATTTTATGACTGTTACACAATACTGGCGGCAATGTGCATAGAAGATGCTGGTTTGGTAGAAAAAGGAGAAATTGGTCCTTTTTATGAAGAAACGGACACCACATATAAAGGCACTTTTCCAATAAATACTGATGGGGGTCAACTCTCAGGAGGCCAGCCTGGCTTGGCAGGAGGGTTTAGACACGTTATCGAAGGGGCACGGCAAATCATGGGAAAAGCGGGCTCAAGACAAGTAGAAAAAAGTGATTTGTGCCTGGTGAACGGTTGAGGGGGCACAGCGAGTGAAATGTGCTCGCTGGTTCTCGGGTCCGAGAACACACTTTAGACAAAAGCAAGAACTGAGGCTTTGAGATGACTTCAGCATATGACAAACCAATTCCTATACCAGCTAATGAGCAATTAACTAAGCCGTTTTGGGAAGCCGCAAAACGAAAAGAATTGATCATTCCGTACTGCAACTCATGTTCAAACCTGTTTTTCTATCCCAGGGAAGTCTGCCCAAATTGCTTTTCTAAAGACCTGACATGGAAGAAAATGTCTGGAAACGGCAGGGTGTATTCATACACACATGTTCGCCAATCGGTTCATCCATCCTTTCAGTCATCGCATGGTCACATATATGCGATTGTAGAATTAGATGAAGGGCCAAAGATCCCTTCTGGAATAGTAGGGTGCAAACCTGAAGATGTCTATGTGGATATGCCGGTGTTTGTCGCTTTTGATGAAGTAACAGAGGAAGTTACACTAGTTATATTCCAAAAAGCATAGCTGCGGTGTATGGAGCGGAAGACGGGATTCGAACCCGCGACCTTCTCCTTGGCAAGGAGATGCTCTACCACTGAGCCACTTCCGCTAGTTAAATCAATAACCCACAAAACTACAGTATCCCAACCCAAGAGGTGTGCCGAGGGCCAGAATCGAACTGGCGACACCAGCATTTTCAGTGCTGTGCTCTACCGACTGAGCTACCTCGGCCCATTTCAAGCCGAGATTACATCCTATTGCCGCTAATTGGTAGTGTCAAGGAATGGAGTTGAAGGGGAAAATACATTTAACCACTATAGTTCTAACAAATTTAGGAAGGATGGTACCTGATAGTTTTTCAATCCGAGTGACTATCCGATGGTGTACAATTATCGCTTAATTAAGGCAGCGCTTTTGGAAATTTAGGCCTAAAATGAAAGCATAAAAATCTGAAACCGCGAAAGGTGATCCATTGGCTGATTTTGATGTAGTTGTTGTAGGTGCAGGCCCTGGAGGTTACGTAGCTGCTATTCGAGCAGCCCAGTTGGGCTTGAACACGGCAATAATAGAAAAAGAATCCGTAGGAGGAGTGTGCCTCAATTGGGGATGTATACCCAGTAAATCTCTGCTCAGGAACGCTGAAGTATTAAATTTGGTTAATAATGCTGATGAATTCGGTATTGCATTCGACAATCTGACCTACGATTTTTCAAAAGCTATTAATCGTAGTCGGGAGGTAGTAGGAAAGCTGACCTCTGGCGTGCAATATTTGTTAAACAAAAATGGAGTAACGCTAATCGAGGGCTCGGCGAAGTTTATAGCTGCCCACGAACTAGAGATTGTGGAAACAAATCAAACCATTACTTCCGAAAACATAATCATTGCTACTGGTGCGAGACAGCGACACATTGAATCAATGCCGATTGACCATGAAATAGTGATCAATAGTCGCGACGCATTATCTATGACAGAAGTACCGAAAGATATCGCCATAATAGGGGCAGGTGCAACTGGAGCAGAATTTGCACATATTTACAAAAGCTACGGAGCAAATGTAACTATGGTAGAAATGCTGGATAGGATAATCCCCAATGAAGACCATGAAATTAGTGAAATACTCACAAAATCATTTCAGACAAGAGGCATAAATATTAGAACCGGAGTTTCTGTAAGTTCAATAGAGATTCAAGACAAAACAGCCGTCATCAAAATCCTGGAAAATGCCGCAGAAGAAGTAATCTCTGCAGATAAGGTACTGGTCGCCGTCGGAGTACAAGCTAACACTGATGGGATAGGTTTGGAAGATGTCGGAGTAACCACCGAAAATGGCTTCGTTTCGGTCAGCGACAACATGGAAACTAATGTAACGGGTGTTTATGCAATCGGGGATGTAACGGGAAAGATGTTGTTAGCTCATGTGGCTTCAGCTCAGGCAGTTACTGCCGTAGAGTACATAGCTGGTTTAAATCCAGCTCCGCTTGATTATCGTTTAATGCCCAAAGCAATATATTGTGAGCCACAAGTTGCCAGTTTTGGGATAACCGAGGATCAAGCTACTAACGAAGGAGTTGAATTCCAAATAGGTAAATTCCCTTTTTCTGCCAGTGGGAAAGCAATCGCGTTGGGGCATACAGAGGGATTGGTGAAACTGATCACAGACCCGGAAATCGGGGAGATACTTGGCGCACATATGATTGGGTCAGAAGTCACAGAGCTACTGGCGGAACTATCAATGACTAAACTCCTAGAAGGTACCACAACGGAACTTGGTTGGTTAATCCACCCTCATCCAACAATTTCAGAAACTTTAAAAGAGGCGGCGCTGGATTCCACCAGTGAAGCCATCCATATATAAAGAAGCTTAATTGTGGCAACTACCTTAAACATAGAAACACTCGCCAAAGAAGAGGCATTAGAAATTTTCACCCAGATGCTTCTGATAAGACGTTTTGAAGAAGAGGCAGAACGCCTGTACAGAAGGGGGTTAGTTCGAGGATTTCTCCATACTTATATTGGTGAAGAAGCTATAGCTGTCGGGGCGATACCAAATCTACGGGATGATGACTATGTTATCGGTCACTATAGGGACCACGGTCACGCTCTAGCTAGAGGCGTTGATCCCAAAGCGGCAATGGCAGAATTATGTGGAAAAGCTACAGGGTGTAGTGGTGGAAAGGGCGGCTCCATGCATCTGTTTGATGCTGAGAAACACTTCATGGGCGGGCACGCGATAGTGGGCGGTCAACTTCCGTTAGCTATAGGAATAGCACTGGGCGTGAAGTTAAAGAAACTTGATAGCGTAGTAATGTGCTTTTTTGGAGATGGCGCGGTTAATGAAGGCGAATTCCATGAAGCAATGAATATGGCCTCCTTGTGGAAATTGCCCGTTGTCTTCATGTTGGAAAACAACCTCTACGGAATGGGTACTGATGTCAATCGGTCCAGAGCCGGTGGTGCCAGCATCTACGGTGCTGCAGAGCCATACATGATCCCAGCCGTGCAGATAGACGGTATGGATGTTATGGCTGTAAAAGAAACAGTAAGTGAGGGTATCGCCAAAGTTCGCGAAGGTACTGGCCCCGTTTTCATAGAATCCATGGCGTACAGATTTCATGGACACTCTATGGCAGATCCATCTAATTATAGGGATAATGAAGAAGTTCAAGAAAACAGGTCCAGAGACCCAATTGATAAGTTTAGGGAAGATTGCCTCGAGGCGGGGAAAATTGAACCTCAGGATCTGGAACTCGCCGCTGAAAAAGTTGACCTCATAGTTCAAGAGGCAAGGGAATTTGCTGAACAAAGCCCTGAACCAGCTCCAGAAGAACTTTACACTCACATTTATGCGGATCCAGAGGGAAATTAGAATGGCGGAGATGCTATTGAGAGAAGCGGTGTCCAAAGCCCTTAGTGAGGCACTCGATGAAGACAATCGATGCTTTCTTATGGGAGAAGACATAGGAGCCTACGGAGGAGCTTACGCCGTAACCCGAGGCTTTTTGGAAAAATATGGCGAAGAAAGAGTTAGAGATACTCCAATTTCAGAATCAGTATTTGTGGGAGCCGGTGTAGGGTCAGCGATGATCGGTATGAGACCAATTGTTGAAGTGATGACCATAAATTTCACCCTGGTGGCGATGGATCAGATAATAAACCACGCCGCAAAACTAAGTTACATGTCAAATGGTCAATTAACCGTGCCCTTAATTATAAGGACAGTAACTGGCGGTGGCGGTCAACTTGCAGCTACTCATTCTCAAAGTTTTGAAAACTGGTATGCCTCAGTGCCTGGACTTCGAGTCGTGGTACCGGCAACCCCTTATGATGCTCTAGGAATGTTCCGAGCAAGTCGTAAAGATAACAATCCTGTCATTTTTGCCGAACATGCCCTGTTATACAGAGTCAGAGGGGAAGTACCAGAAGAGTATTATGAAGTTCCTTTAGGAAAAGCCAGAATAGCTAGGCCAGGAAATGACGTGACTTTAGTTGCATATTCCGGGATGGTCAGGGTAGCTGAAGAAGCGGCAGCCAAACTCGAAGAAGACAACATATCATCAGAAGTAATAGATTTAAGGTGTCTTTCACCGCTAGATTTAGACACTGTCATCGAATCGGTCAAAAAGACTAACAGAGTCGCTGTGGTTGAAGAAACATGGAAAACTGGGGGGTTCTCAGGCACGATTGCTAGTGACATACAAGAGGCTGCCTTCGACGACTTGGATGGTCCAGTTGTAAGAATAAACGGACCAGATGTACCAGCACCATATGCCAGAAATATAGAACAATTGATGATACCTAATAGTGACTGGGTGGTAAAATCAGTTAAATACAACTTCGGTCTTTAATGGAGATGAGTCATAAATGGCCACTGAATTAAAAATGCCCCAGATGGGATACGACATGGAAGAAGGAACTGTCGTTCGTTGGCTGAAAGATGAGGGTGCAGCAGTAAACAAGAACGAACCAGTTGCAGAAATAGAGACTGACAAAGCAGTCGTAGAATTTGAATCCGATTCTGAAGGGGTTCTACTCAAAATAGTAGCACCTGAAGGAACCATTGTACCTGTAGGGCAGACCATAGCTGTAGTTGGCAACGCAGGAGAAGAGGTGGACACCAGTTCAAATATATTGGATGAACAAACAACCACCACCATTAATTCTAGTCCGGAAGAACCTGCCATTGACCAGGAGCCGGAACAATTTCATGAACCAGCGGAGGTTAATAGTGCACCTTCTGGGGGACGAATATTAGCAACACCAATTGCACGCCGCATTGCCGAGGAACTTGGCATAAACATTTCTAACATATCAGGATCCGGGCCAGGTGGCAGAATCACAAAAAAAGATGTCGAAGAATTTGAACCAAATCTCTCTTCCCAATCAACCGTACCAATCCCATCCGAGCCGCAAATTTCTAAGGAAACAGTTACTTCTAAAGTAGAACCACTAGCTATCCCATCCACACTAGGAGAGAAACAACCTCTTAGCAGAATGCGTCAACAAATAGCAAGAGTGACTGTCAAAAGTAAAACGGAAAAACCTCATTTTTACGTTTCGGCTGAAATAAATATGACGAATGCCATGTCGCTTCGAAAACAGATTAATGACCAGTTGAAAGATGATGGCATCAGACTCACAGTAAATGACCTAATTGTTAAAGCATGCATTCAAACCTTGCAGAAATACCCCAAATTCAACGCCTATTATGAAAATGATGGAATTCAGTTTAACAACGAAATAAATATTGCCGTGGCAATAGCAGATGAAGAAGGATTGATCGTGCCGGCCATTCTAGATTGCGGCGAAAAATCCCTGCGACAAGTATCCCAGATGATCAAAGATTTAGCCGAAAGATCATCAAACGGCACCTTAAGCCCTCAAGAATATACCGGTGGTACTTTTGCAATTAGCAATCTGGGAATGTTCGATGTCAGTAGCTTTGTTGCCATAATACATCCACCTCAAAGTGCAGTTTTGGCGGTGGGGACTGTATCGGAAAAACCGATAGTCGTTGACGGAGAAATAACAGTTGGCCAGGTTATGACGGCTACTATTTCCGCTGACCATAGAATCGTAGATGGAGCTGAAGGGGCACAATTTTTAATAGAAGTAAAACGCCTATTACAAAGCCCTACCTCCTTAATGGTATAGCTGAAAATTTACTTGGCATTTAAGGCAGTTTCCTAATTTTGGGTAGACAGATAAAGGTCGAAATCCCTGCGGCAGTAAGCATAACGCCGTTAAACAAAACAGCCATTGGGGCTCCAAAAGCTGCTGCAATGCCTCCAATTCCAAGATGCCCTATAGGGGCTGTTCCAATACTTAAAACCCATGATCCCATAGCCCTGCCTCGTTGCTCATTGGGGACATTTTGCTGCATCAACGTTTTGTACAAAGTGTCAACAGACATAGCACAGGCATTAACAACAAGCAGAAAAAATGCGAAAAGGAATAGGTTCGACGAGAATCCCAGAAAAATCTGGCCAATACCAAAAAATGCGACGATATAGAACATCAATTTCCCTTTTTGATTGTAATTGCCTAATAAAGTAAGCGAAAAAAGACCCAAAAACCCACCAACTTGGCGAACAGCAGTCAAAATTCCCAACCCTATCGGTCCAACAAACAAAACCTCCTTAGCAAAAACTGGAATTAAACTCATATGAGTGAACCCAAATATTTCGGTGATTGAGGCCAAACACATTAATATAAGTAGAACTGGATATTCTTTTATGAGATCAATGTATCCCTTGAAATTGGAATTAAGACTCTCCCTCCTTCTAGAGGCAGCTTGGCCTGACTCAGATGCTCCAAAAAGAACTAAAAATGAAATTAGGTACATCAGACCTATTACCACAAATTGTGGCCCAGCCCCCAACTTAGATATCAATATTCCGGAGATCAAAGCCCCAAAAACTCCTCCCGTTTGAGAAGCTATTTGCAACATAGACAAACCATTTAGCGAAAGCGGGGCCCCTACGATATCAAAGGTATATGCCTGCCTCAAAGTAAGAACAAATGCAAATGTGGCTCCGGTAATAGTGGCAATTGCAAGGATGATCCATATTTGGTCGTAACCAATAATTAGGAGAACACCAAGCAGACCCATAAGGCCCCCACCAACGATAGTAAAAATACGAAGGAAAATTCTCCTCTCAACATTATCAGCAATCAAACCAGAAAAAATACCGAGTAGAAACAGTGGCACCATCCGTAGGGCTGCAGCCAATCCCACCATAAATGCAGAATCCGTTTTTTCAAAGACAATCCAACCAAGAGCCACATTATCCATTCCAAATCCAATAGATTGGAAAAAAGTAGAGACCCACAAAAATTTAAAATCTCGGAATAGGAAGGATTCCCACCACTGTTGGGGTCTAATGTTTTTGTCTGATATCAATATCGATTTGCTATTTATTGTAGCGGTGAATAATCTGTGGGGTTAAGTAAATTATTAAATACCCTCTTTACTATGGGACCATTTAATTCAGATTCAGACCTAACTTTAATCCATTCAGGATCATTTGAAAAAGCATTCCAAGCCTTCTCTCTATGAGATTGATCTTCAAAAGCAATTATGTAGGTTAATCTATCGCTAAATTCTCCAACATTGGAGGTCCAATACCCTATATTTTTTATTCCATGTTTCTCAAAAATTTTTATCGTGTGGTTCCTAAATCTAGCATTCAAATCGGGTAATTTACCCGGATGAGTCTCATATATCCGCGTCTCATATATCATCGAATGGTCTCCCTTTATCATAAATTCCCGTATTATGACTTTATTCTGAGTACATATCGCAAAGGGTGTCAATTAGAATGATGGATAAGCATGGAACAACATTCATACCTTAAGGTGAAACCCACCAAAACCCTTTGAGCACAAAAGATGTGTTCTAATATCCGGCATGAGGAGATTTTATGACCATACAAGGCTACGGACACGTATTTTCGAGGAATCCTCTAGACAGGGGAGAAACCGAAAGAAGAGAAGATTCTGAAATCAGAAAAAAGATACCGGACCCACAAAGTAGGTTTCTGCCGTTAAGAGAACTTAACCTGCTGGTAAATACAGGGTCCCAGTCAAATCTATCTTGGCTCACGCATGATCAGTTGGCCGATCTGGGATACGAATCGGAACCAATTTTTTTGGGAATAAGAGACCAGGCATACTATTTTGCTGTTGAAGTGTCAGTGGACCATTTTTCGGATTCTGCTATCAGGAAGATAGGCCCTACACTTAGATTTGTAGATGTCAGATCATGTGGCGAGTTTTTGAGTCCAGAAGACGCTGGAATTGCTGCCCAAGCAAGAATACAGACATACTGGCATCAACGGTACAAATTCTGCTCAGCTTGTGGCTCAAAAACAGAAATGAAAAGGGCGGGACAGGTACGAAAATGTACTGGATGTGGCACCGACCACTTTCCGAGGACAGATCCCGTAGTAATTGTGGTAGTACATGACGGCGATAAATGCCTTTTAGGACAATCAAGAGGAAGGCTTCAGAGAACCAACACTTATTCTGCATTAGCTGGGTTTGTAGATCAAGGTGAATCAATTGAAGAGGCCGTGGCTAGAGAAGTTATGGAAGAGGCAGGAATTCAGGTCAAAAATGTAAAATACCACTCATCTCAACCTTGGCCACTTCCATATTCTTTAATGATTGGTTGCCACGCGGAGGCAGCCACAACAGAAATTAACATGGACAAAGATGAAATGACCGATGTCAAATGGTTCGACAGAAAAGATGTTTTATCCGCCCTTGAAAACAACAGTGATGTATTAAAAGTGCCCATGCAAATAGCTATTGCCCATCACCTAGTTAAATCGTGGGCTCTTAATGAAATCTGATTTCAGATGACCAGAGAAAGTTAGTTTAATTCAGAAGATAAATTTCAGAGTGTCACAAAACTGGAATTACAGGATAAATCATCAAATGATTTACCTCCTATTCTTTTAGCAGTATTTTCTCAGAATCTGTTGAACAAGTTCACTGATACTGAAGTTCTTTACCAGAGATCATTCCCCCTTAGAATTTTTCCTGGAGAGTCCATCCTGTATAAAAGTTGCAGGCATAAAAAAGGGGTTAAATTTAATGAATGTGTTGTTAGTATCGATGAGATTTCGTATAAGCATCCGATACCTCTTTAGATTTAGACGAAGAAGTCTTGGCGGAATCCACTATCCCAGAGTACCGGCCCCAATTTATTTAATCCGATATCAAACCCAGGCTATCAAGGGATTTTTTCAACAAAAAAGTACTTAGTGTAGTATCGTTATCAGCAGTGAGATACGGATTAACGATTGTGATGGAGACCCTATCATTATTTATAGACCATACATCCGTGCCTTCCCTATAGACGGCTTCCAACGGTTTGTTATGACGTAGCCAATGAAAGGTTCTTCTACCGCTCTTAACAGTTTCTACATTCTCTAGATATGCCTTAGGACCCAACTCTGTGAGATCTACACCTTTGATATCCTTGAAGTCACAGGCAGGCAGATTAACATTTAGAAGGGTGGGGGAGGAAAGTTTCTGACCACACACTATCTGGGTCATTTCAGCACCTATTAATGCGGCCGGGGAATATATCACATCTTGCCTATAAAACACAGATACGGCAATAGAATTGATTCCTCTGAAATATCCATGTAGGGCTGCACCAAAGGTGCCGGAATTAAAAACATCTAATCCCATATTCGCACCCTGATTTATTCCTGAGACGACGACATCAATAGGATCCTTACATAATGACTCACATGCCATAATTACACAATCTCCGGGAGTTCCATCAACCGTAAATGTAGGGCATGACATGCCATAAGGAGTTGGGACTTCCTCGACAGTCAAAGGACTTAATAAAGTCATGGAGGCTCCTTTTCCACTCTGGTCTCTATCAGGAACCACCACAGTTAAATCTGCTATTTCTTCCAAACTTTTCGCTATCGCCCAAAGACCAGGAGAGTGTATTCCGTCATCGTTTGTTAACAGCACCCGCACAAGAATCTATCCTCCCAAAATATCTCGATTTTCTAATATAACGACCATTATAAGGCTGGTACGAAAGGAAAAGGATATCCCCCTATTTCAAAACCACGTTGTCGATAAGCCTAGTGGATCCTACCATCACGGCCACTGAGATTATCGATTCCCGTTCAGCACAATTCTGTTCGATAAAGTCATTTTGCCTGGCTAGACTAACGTATTCAAGATGATTCAGGGGGCTAGAAGATATTTTTTGTCTAACTATATTTTTTAGTATCGAGGCCTTCTTTTGTCCTTTTTCCCACTCTGCCAAAGCCTGAAAAAGACCTTTGTTTATTAAAATGGCGGATTCCCTTTCACATTTGGACAAATTTATATTGCGACTACTCAAAGCCACTCCATCGGAATCCCTAATCGTGGGACACACTACGACTCTTACATCAATATTTAGATCCTTAACCATAGTTTGGACAACAGAACATTGCTGGGCATCCTTCTGACCGAAATACACTGTATCGGGACGAAATATATTGAGTAATTTGCAAACCACTGTTGCCACTCCATTAAAATGTCCCGGCCTACTAGCCCCCTCCAAAGGTAACGAAACGGAACCAACATTTATTTCGGTTTCAAAGTGTTCAGGATAGATATGGAAAAGATCAGGTGTAAATAAATAATCTACACCCTCTCTTTCAAGAATGGTTATGTCAGAGCTCAAATCACTTGGATAATTATCTAAATCTTCGGCTCGATTAAACTGTGTCGGATTTACGAAAATTGAGACAGCAGTTTTTATATTCTGCCCTTTCGAACGACGTATCAGAGAAATATGACCGTCATGCAGATACCCCATTGTAGGTACTAATCCTAACGTGAATTTGCCACCAGATATCTCCTTTCTTAACTCTGATATATTTTGAAATATTTCCATTTGTGAGCTTATCCAAACACTTTCGATATAACCGTGGCCGAAATGTGAAAACTTTCTTCATCATTTGGAAAATCGCCGGAAGATACGTCAGATACATAGTTACTCAAGGCGTTTGTAATATCATCTCCGATATTGGCATAAATACGGGAATGTTTCGGATTAAAATCTTTATACAACCCTAAAAGATCATGAAATACTTGTACCTGTCCATCACAATCTGGCCCGGCTCCAATTCCTATTACTGGGATTTTTACCTTTTGGGAAAGTACATGAGCAACTTCCCTGGGTACAGACTCTAAAACCACGCCATAAGCACCCGCTTTTTCCAATTCCAAAATATCCCTGAAAATCCTACGAACCCCATCCTGCGATCGGGATTGCACCTTATACCCACCTAGTTGATTTACAGATTGGGGAACAAGACCGAGGTGACCCATAACCGGTATACCCGCATCCACTATGGCTCTGATTTGGTTGCACACCTTCTCTCCCCCTTCCAATTTCACTGACTGACAGCCACCTTCCTTCACCAACCTACCAGCATTTGACACTGCCTGCTCAACACTAACCTGATAGCTCATAAAGGGTAAGTCGCTCACTATATGGGCACTTTCAGATCCCCTAATAACCATTTGGGTGTGACGTATTATGTCTTCCATCGAAACAGGGAGTGTAGTGTCATAGCCAAGCACGACTTGACCCATGCTATCACCCACCAAAATTATCTCTACCCCCGCTTCCTCAGCTAAATAACTGGAAGTGTAATCATATGCCGTTATCATGGATATTTTTTTGCCATCACTTTTGAGCTGTTGAATATCTAAAATCGATTTTCGAAGATTCATTTACCTATATCCTTTATTCGGTTTTACAACATCAAGAATTACAAATCATTAACAGAAGGAATTCCACCGAGCATTTCAGCATAATTGACAGCATTTTGTATTGCTTCTGACACCGCACGAACACTGCCTGCGATGATACGATTCATATCAATGTACTCATCGATTCCACCCAGCTCCGAAGTAGAAATAGAGAACATCGTGTCGCCGTCACCAATTAAATGGGATGGTCTTATCGCCAAAGCTAATCCATCATGCGAACTTGAAGCTACTCTACCGGCCTGTGCCTTAGTCAAAGTGGCGTTAGTGGCGACAACTCCTATAGTCGTATTCCCGTTAATTTCAGGGAGGTTAAATAAATTTCCAGAAATTAGATCCGACATCGAGTCAGACATAATTTCACCGACCCTTGGCCCGGCTATCAATGATCCATTTTCAGGATCATATACGCTGCCAATGGCGTTCACTACGACCAATGCTCCCACAACTAACCCACCACCCAAATCAACACTAGCAGAACCTAATCCACCCTTTATTGCCTTTTGATGCCCTAGGGTCTTGGCAACCGTCGCACCAGTCCCTGCCCCGACACATCCTTGCTCTACAGGATCACTCGAGGCAAGTTTACAAGCAGAATACCCATTGTCAGAGATTGGTCGGATTGTACCGTCACCAATTCCCAGATCATATAGAATGGCTGCAGGTACTATAGGGACTACCCCTTCACCTACTTTTACCCCAATGCCTTGTTCCTCCAAGTACGTCATTGCTCCATCAGCCGCTGCCAATCCGTAGGCACTGCCACCTGAAAGCATAATAGCATTTACTTCATCTATACGATTTAAAGGGTGTAAGACATCAGTTTCTCTAGTTCCAGGTGATGCACCTCTAACCGATACACCTCCCAAAGATCCTTTCGGACACAAGACAGCCGTGCATCCCGTTATGGCTTCAAGATTAGTCCAATGCCCAACCTTGATACCCGGAACATCTGTAATTCCATTTCGAATATTTTTTGTCAAAATATAGACCTACTTTTTCTGAATGTAGCAGGCCTCAAAAGAATCATCTTTTATCAAGGTAAAAAATATTTTTCTAGAAGCTCACCATCTTTCAGAAGATTGGCTGCGGAGTAAGATTTTACCAATTAAGTCAATAGGTATATAAGTATCTTGATTTTCTCGAAGAAATTTAGTCCATAACTTTTGGTTAATAATAGGAACAAATTACCCTTGAGTAAAACACTCTAATTCTGCTAAAATTAGGGCCGTGATTATAGAGAATTTTCCATGGTTGCATAAGCAATCATTCAAAATTAGCAATTGTGCTTGCATTTACGTCTCACAGACGGTGATCTCACACCCCCATTTTTACGAAGGCTATATCCGCGAATGCAACACGACATATTTAAATAACCCAATAGGCATGCTTTAGGGAGATTCGAGAATGGCAACTTTAAAACCTCGGAATAATGATGATTATTCTGCAAGTGATATCCAGGTCCTCGAAGGTATGGAAGCGGTCCGTAAAAGACCAGGCATGTACATTGGAAGCACTGACCAAAGAGGACTCCACCACCTCATATACGAAATCGTGGATAACAGTGTTGATGAGTTCATGGGAGGCTACTGCAGTTCAGTAAGTATAACCATTCAGAGCGACGGATCAGTATTGGTTGAAGACAATGGAAGAGGAATTCCGGTGGACAAACATGCCACTACTGGTATGACAGCTTTAGAAACTGTTATGACCACATTGCACGCCGGCGGTAAATTCGGAGGAAAGGCCTATGCAGTTTCCGGAGGACTACACGGAGTTGGAGCCTCCGTGGTAAATGCACTATCTCAGTGGGTAAAAGTCGCCGTGACACGGGACAACAAAATATTCAAACAGGAATATTCAAGAGGTATCACCCAAAGTGAAATGACCTCCGAACAGAATACAAATGAGGTAAAAGATTCAACAGGCACCGCTATAGAGTTTATGCCGGATATCGAAATTTTCGGTGACCTTGTTTACGACTTTGCAATTCTTTCTAACAGATTCAAAGAAATGGCCTATTTAAATAAAGGACTAGAAATTTCTTTTAAAAGTGACTGGCACTCTAGCCGATGGCCAAACAACGAAGTTACTTATTATTTTGATGGTGGTATCTCCAGTTTCGTCAGAGGCCTTAATCAAAAAAGAGGCGTTGTTCATGAAGAACCGATATACGTTGAAAAGGACTTTGAAGGCACCAAGGTCGAAGTAGCCTTACAGTACAACGACTCCTATAGCGAATTCGTTTATGCGTTTGCGAACTGCATAAACACAGAAGATGGGGGTACTCACGTCACTGGTTTCCGATCGGCGCTCACAAGAGTACTGAATGACTTTGGCAGAAAATCGAAACTTATTAGGGATGGCGAACCCAATTTGGCAGGTGAAGATACCAGAGAAGGTATTACAGCGGTCATAAGTGTCAAATTAAAGGATCCCCAATTTGAGGGTCAAACAAAAAACAAGCTGGGGAATCCCGAAGCCAGAACACAGGTCGAAACTGTGTTAGGAGAAGCTCTCCAAATCTTTCTCGAAGATAATCCAAAAGAAGCAAAGTCGATTATTGACAAATGTATGACCTCACAAAGGGCCAGAGAAGCCGCTAGAAAGGCCAGAGAGCTAATTATCCGGAAAAACGCGATGGATGGCGGCGGCCTACCAGGAAAACTTGCAGATTGCTCGGAAAAAAACCCGGAACTATGTGAAATTTATCTGGTTGAAGGAGATTCAGCCGGCGGCACCGCGAAAATGGGCAGAAATCGAAGATTTCAAGCAATACTGCCTCTTTGGGGAAAAATATTAAATGTAGAAAAAGCTAGAGCGGATAAAATAGTTGAGCATGACGCAATCCGGTCAATGATTACAGCAATAGGAGCCGGACTAGATGAAGATTTCGATGTTGAGAAGCTTAGGTATCACAGGGTAATCATTATGTGTGACGCCGATGTAGATGGTTCTCATATCCGCACTCTGCTATTAACTTTTTTCTTCCGGCACATGCCAGAGTTGATTCAACATGGTCATCTCTACATCGCCCAACCTCCCCTGTATAAAATATCTGTCGGTAGAAAGGATCAATACGTTTATAGCGATGTAGAGAGAGAAGAAGTTCTAGAGCAGTTGGAAGGAAAAAGGAATGTAAGTATCCAACGTTACAAAGGTCTAGGAGAAATGAACTCAGATCAGCTTTGGAATACCACTATGAACCCAGAAAGCCGTACCCTCCTACAAGTGAGCGTTGCAGATGCTGTAATTGCAGATGATACCTTCACTGTTCTGATGGGTGATGAAGTGGCACCTAGAAGAAACTTTATCCAAACGCACGCTCTAGAAGTCACAAATTTAGATATTTAGAATTCTGCGTACTGGGAAGACCAGATTCTCGAAACCTCCTATTTTTCATATTTGGCCTGGCTCTAATACGGGAAACGAATTGGCCAATACTCCAATACTAATGATTTTGTATCTTCTGATACCTTGGGGCTTCCGCAATTATCCCCACATGGAAGTAGAAAAATACCTTTCACCTATGTCATTGAAGATAGTAACGACCTGGCCAGATTTAATTTCCTCCGCTACTTGTTTTGCTCCAAGTAAATAAGCCCCAGATGACTGGCCTACAAAGATCCCGTTTTTTGCCAATTCGTTAGACACATCATAACCCTTAACAACATCTACTTGGATCATGCGATCCACCACGGATCTATCAAATGTATCAGGAATAATGTGCCCTTCACTCAACGGCTTAAGACCTTCCACTCCAGGCCATTCATCAAAATCTATACAAATGACCTCAATAGAGGGATTTTTTTCTTTCAATCTACGACCAATCCCACTAATAGTACCCCCTGTACCAACCCCTCCTACAAAGTGAGTGATGAATGGTGCCTGTTCTAATACCTCTACAGCTGTGGTCTCGTAATGGGCTAATGGATTGTTGATATTACTATATTGATCACAGTAAAAATACTTACCCGGGTCTTTTTCATATCTCCTTTTCACCTCATATAATGCTTCATCATATCCTAATTGAGCGTCAGTAAATATGAGGTTAGCTCCATGCGCCTGTAATCTTTTTTTTCTTTCCTCACTGGCATTCTCCGGCATCACCAATTCCACAGGAAACCCGAGAATTGCTCCTACCATTGCATAAGCAATTCCAGCATTTCCCGAAGTAGCATCAAGAATCGTTTTGCCCTTTTTCAATTTTCCGGAGATAACGGCCTCAGACAACATCCTTAACACCGGTCTATCCTTGATAGAACCACCAGGATTCAGTTGTTCAAACTTGGCATGTATAGATGAATCACCTATATCCCATGGAAGATCCAACTCAACCAATGGTGTATTGCCTATAGCCTTAAGAACGGGATACTGATCTACAAAATCTTGTATTTTTTGAGCGTACGGCAAGTGGTTTATCAACCCCTATTTTCGACAAAATGACATGAGACAGGAAAACCCATCTCCATAATGAGTATATCTTCTGACAATTTTGGAGTCTAGGGAAGTGAAATTTTGGACCTACCATCCAGGAACCTTGAGTACTTTTTAATAGCCGGTTACTATGAGAAGATCAAGCTAGATTATGGGAAATGATGGATAAACAAGAAGTAGAAAATAGAATCTTGCGCCTGCGAGGTCTAATAAACCATCACAATCACCTATATTTTGTCAAAAATGAATCTGAAATTGGTGATGGTCAATATGATCAACTAATGTCAGAACTGCGAAATCTAGAAACCGACTATCCATACCTAATCACAGATGACTCTCCAACTCAAAGGGTCGGAGCGGAACCATTGGACGGATTCTTAGAGGTGACACACAGACTACCCATGCTCAGCCTTTCAAATGTGTTTTCCAAAAGTGACTTGACCGTATGGTATCAAAGACTCTACAGCATGTTAGACGAAACCAATTTTGAAATGGCCTGTGAGCTCAAATATGACGGCCTGGCCGTATCATTACTTTATGAAAATGGCATATTCATTAGAGGAGCAACGAGGGGAAATGGCCTAACTGGAGAGGATGTAACTCTAAACCTTAAAACCATCAACAGTATCCCTTTACGTTTGCACGGGGAATTCCCTGAAATTCTGGAAGTAAGAGGGGAAGTTTATTTCCCCAAATCTAATTTTGAAAAATTCAATGCCCTAAGAGAACGAGAGGGCCTCCAAACCTATGCTAATCCCCGAAATACCGCAGCTGGATCCCTCAGACAATTAGATTCCAATGTGACAGCTAATAGACCTCTTGATATCTTCATATATTCGCTAGCACAAACTGAAAACGATATTAACTTCAGCACTCAACTTGAAACTTTGGCCTATCTGGAAAATCTCGGATTTAAGATAAACCCGAACAATGCGTTAGCCAAAACCGTAGATGAGGTGGCCGAATACCATAGCGGTTGGATGCAGGAGCTATCCTCACTCGATTATGACTGTGACGGAATAGTAGTCAAAGTAAACAGACTGGATTACCAACAGCATCTAGGAAACATAGGGAGAGAGCCCAGATGGGCAACAGCGTACAAATTTCCAGCCGCCCAGGCTCAAACCAGACTCGTAGACATCCGATTAAATGTAGGAAGAACTGGAAGTATCAATCCCTACGCTCTACTGGATCCTGTAGAAGTCGGAGGTGTTATCGTGAAGCAAGCAACTCTGCATAATATTGACTATATCAATTCTAAAGATTTAAGAATCGGCGACTGGGTAGTTATAGAAAGAGCAGGGGAAGTGATACCCCAAATTGTCAGGAGTAACAAAGAGAAAAGAAAAGGCAATGAAACACGTTTTGAGATGCCTATCTCCTGCCCTAGTTGTGGGGAGGAATTGGTAAACAGAGAGGATGAGGCAGCAATCTACTGTACCAATTCGACATGTTCAGCCCAGCTAGAAAGATTAATAGAACATTTTGTGAGCAAGGGGGCTATGGATATCGAAGGTATGGGAGAAAAGGTAGGAACATCCCTAATCCAAGGTGGACTTATTAAAGATGTTGCCGATATTTATTTTCTGGAAAGAGAAAAAATCGAACAGATAGATCGGATGGGAGAAAAAAGTACTGATAATCTTTTAAAGGCAATAGCTGAAAGTAAAAGCCAACCTCCAGCTCGAATATTAACTGCTCTAGGAATCCCACATGTTGGCGAAGAAATATCCTCTCAACTAATGAGTATATTCACTTCAATAGACGAATTAATCGCCGCTGACCGAGAAACCCTTTTGAACATTCCTTCCATTGGACCCAAAATAGCAGACAGTATCACCGAATATTTTGGGAAACCTGACAACCTTAACGTGATTGATAAGTTTAGGCATGTCGGCCTAAATATGGTATCTAAGACACTTACACAATCTGAAAGTAATTTTATGTTGATTGATGTAAGATTCGTTGTTACCGGAAGACTGGATAACTACAGCAGAACCCAAATACAAGATTTGATAAAAAAACATGGCGGGAAAGTCAGCAGCTCTGTATCAAACAACACGAACTATCTACTAGCTGGCCAAGATGCAGGATCCAAACTTTCTGAAGCCTCCCGACTAGGCGTGAGTATAATTACCGAAAAGGAATTTGAAGCACTTCTTGATAATGGGATGAGTTAGACCAATTTTACTTCTTATAAATAGGGAATAACTTCATTCAACAACAGATCAAGTTGTTTAGTTTGGTTGTAAGAAGCAAACCTTACAATTATTGTTTCCGCACCAACATTCTCGTAACTTTTTACACGGGCAATAACTTGCTCAGGAGTACCCCACGGACCCCATCTTTCCTGCCATATATTTACACCATAATATTCTTTCAAAAACTTATCAGATTCTTCTGTTAACCGTTCCTCGTTCTCTCCCATGTTAACCGTCATATAGAAACTTTTTTCCATATTTGTGAAACGTTCGTTGCGCGGAGCACAATATTCAGCAACTTTATCAAGAACCATTTCATATTCATCCGGAAAATCAGAAATAGAAATTAACCCATCCCCAAGAAGTACCCGTCTGTACTGTCTATCTAAATTGGAACGGCCATGTGCCGCGACAAGGACCGGCACACCGTTAGATTGTGGAGAAACTGGTTTGATCGCAACATCTTTTACTCGGAAATGATTCCCGTCAAAAGTAACTTTCTCTCCTCTAGTTAATGGTTTAAAAATTTTCATCGCCTCTTCAAATCTTCCTGCCCTATCTCTTGGATCAACACCTACGTTATGCCACTCCTGCCTTTGAGCATCGTTGAAAGCTCCGCCTACCCCCATCCCTAGGACAAGCCTTCCACCCGAAATCAAATCTAAGGTAGACGATATGTGGGCCAGTTGGACAGGATGCCTCAAGGAAGCAAGCAGCACTGCTGTACCAAGACGTATGTTGTTAGTCCTGGCAGCTATGGCAGATAAGACTGTAAATGGTTCCAATCTAGGTTTTGCGGTTAGGCTATCTCCAACCCAAACAGAATCAATACCAGCTGCCTCCACCTTTTCCGCCATTCTAATAATCTCATCGATATTAGATGGAGGATTTTCAGTCATCAACAACCCTCTAGTCGGCAACAGTACCCCTAATTTAGTCATATGTGCACCGATCTCTAAAAATAGATCTAAATGATTCCAACATTCTTTAAAAATCCTTTTTCTATTTCTTCACATTTTTGTAAATCCTCTGGAGTATCAAGATCTATAAGTAATCCTGTTGGTCGGACTGTTTCAAAAAGAATTCCCCGATTTTTCGCATATTCACAATGTTTTCTGTAACTGTCTGGTCCTAACAAAGGAATCAAATCAGTTTGATATGGGAAAAGGGCACAGTTGGTACCGCCATCCGATTCCGAAGAAACCAAAATAGCGAAATGACCATTTTCAGAATATTTAATCACTGCGTCTATATCTCCAGGGGTAACAAACGGAAGATCTCCTGGAAGGTAAACTGTTCCGTTTCCAATCTGGCTAATTTCAGTCATTCCAATTGAAACATCTAAATTCAAATTTCCCGAATTTGAGTCAATCCAATTTACCCCCATCTGCTGACAAATTTGAGCCACTTGCGAGCCACCTCCAACTACGTAAACTGAATCAGCAGAAGAGTCAGTGGATGCTTTCACCACTCTTCTTAAAAGAGATATGGTTAATCGTTCTCGACTAGGTCCGGCTAGTACATCAACAAGTCTAGATTTACCTTCCGATGGAAGTTTCATTGGTATAAGGATAGAAAATTGACTCACTTAGCTATGTGCTTATGTCTAGAATAAATTCCGCTAGTTGTTGTTTTTCTTGGTTAGTTTGCATAACTGTTTTGGTGACAAAAACCTCCATACCTAATGACTCTATGCTCTCTTTCATAGACACATCTATCTCATCAATGATGAATATGTCGCAAAGACCAACATATTGACGGGCTACTCCTAAAGAGGATACATCATGTCCCAGTTCCTGCAGAATCTTTGCTGCAGGTCCTTTAATAGCTTTACCTCCTACTATCGGACTGACGGCAATCGATTTCCCAGAATATGACCCAAGCATCTCTCTAAATCCAGGCACGGATAAGATAGGAGCCAGACTCAAAAAAGGATTGGAGGGACAAAATACTAAAAGATCCATGTTTACTAGAGATTCTTTCGTATCATCAGTAATCCGACAATTTTCAGATCCCGCAAAACTTATAGATCTAACAACAGGATCACACCGATTTTTTACAAAATATTCTTGAAATGACATCATGCCATCATCTGTTTCGATCATAGTCCTTATGGGATCATCAGTAACTGGTAATAATCTGTGGCGCACACCCAAAGCGTCGGTCAATTTGGCGCAAACCTCCGACAATGTTCTCCCTTCATCAATCATTTGGGTACGAAAAAGATGGGTAGCGAGGTCCAAATCACCTAGATTAAACCAGGCGTCCAAGCCATACTCCTTTAGTTTTCCTAAAGTCCTAAACGACTCATCTTTAAGCCCCCATCCCATTTCCACATTTGATACTCCTGCTAAGGTATACATCACGGTATCAAGGTCAGGAGATACATGTAATCCATAAAACCGATCATCATCTGCCGTGTTTACTATTACTGTGAGCTCGTCCGGACATAATATTTGAGAAAAGCCAAGGGCCAATTTTGCGCCTCCAACTCCTCCTGCCAAAGCAACTACCGATCTCATCAGTTCTCATCTCCTCGAGATTACATAATTTTTAATAATATATATCTAACTTACACAATATACCCAACATGCTAAAATCCTTTCAATAACGGTGGATAAAAGCTCACTTCATTGCCTTGGAGAACTCTCATTCGCATCTCCCATTTAAGCCTCCTCAATTTTCGCAATTACAAGGATTTGGAACTGGCGTTGCCTTTAGGCACGACGTTAATTCAAGGAGCAAACGGACACGGAAAAAGTAACCTCCTAGAAGCTATCTATATGATGTCAATTGCCAAATCCACAAAGGTCTCGACGGACAGAGAATTAATAAACAACCTATCAGTTATGCAACTTCCCCTAGAAAAATTGACTTACTCGAAAATCGCGTGTGTAGCTGAAGATCAAAAAGGTTCTGAAAATCTTGAAATTCATTATAGATGCCAGTCATCAGGAAACCCACATGGGTTTACCGCTCAAAAGTTTATTAGGATTAACGGCACTCCTAAAAAACCCTCAGATCTAGTCGGTATTGTGAACGCTGTTCTATTTAGTGTGAGTGATCTTGACCTGATATATGGCAGTCCATCAATCCGACGAAGATACCTCGACATTTTACTTTCGCAAATCGATCGAGAATACCTAACATCTATACAACAATATCAAAAGGCAAATACACAAAGAAACCACCTATTAAAACTTATAAGAGACAGAGCAGCCTCTACCGAAGAATTGAAATACTGGGATGAGCTTTTAGCAAAAAATGCTGTTATTCTCACAACCAAACGGCGAACGGCAATTAAAACTCTTGAGGAATCATCGTTACCGTTTCATAGTTCCATGGCTAGTGACTCTGAAACATTGACCATGCACTATCTGAGTCCAGCTGATTTTGCAAAAAACATCAGCATAGACAAATTCATATATGAATTAGAAGGGTCCAGGAAAAAAGACATAGCACAAGGATCTACAAATATCGGACCCCATAGAGATGATCTCCTTTTTAAAATTAATGAAATGGACGCTTCCAAATACGCCTCCAGAGGGCAATCAAGAACAGCAATTTTAGCTTTAAAAATGGCTGAATCTGAATTTTTATATCGACACAGAAAGACGAAACCGGTTCTGCTTCTTGACGATGTCATGTCTGAATTAGACCAAACCCGTAGGGAACAAATAGTAGATCACATAAAACATCCTGACCAAGTTATTGTTACGACTGCGGAACCGAGTAACATTCCGAGGTCATTCACAAATGATTCCAATAGATTAGAAATAACAAATGGTTCCATAAAAATGAATTAGATTAAACTAGTTAACATGGAAAATAAAACGCCGAAATCAATATTGACCGCAGCCCAAATAATATTGAAATCAAACTACACAATAGCTTTAATTGGAGCCGGACTGTCTGTAGGGAGTGGAATACCAACCTTCAGAGGAGCAGGAGGCCTTTGGACAAAATTAGGAGAACCGTCCGGAAACGCATACGAAAGTTTTCTTAACAATCCCACAACATGGTGGAATCAAAATCTGAACTCTAAAATAGACCCTGAAAGAACAAAATTTAGAAACGCCATTGAAAAGGCACAACCCAATTCTGGCCACTTTGCTTTAGTTGAACTAGAAAATATAAATATTTTGAAACACCAAATTACCCAAAATATTGACAATCTACACTATGCGGCTGGTTCAAATAGAGTTACCGAAATTCATGGCAATAGAACTAAATTAAGATGCACTACATGTGAATCAAGATGGAATCGTGAAGAATTCGATAGGACATTCCCACTCTGGCAAGACGTGTTACCGCCAAAATGCCAGACATGTTCAGGAATTATAAAACCTGACACTGTTATGTTTGGTGAACCCATACCTCTATCATTTTTGAATAGCTGCATAAATGAAACCAATTTAGCCGATTGCATTTTGGTAATTGGAACTTCCGCAACAGTCTATCCCGCCGCAGGTTTCCCACAGGAAGTGTTGTCATCCGGAGGGAACATAATAGAGGTCAACCCGGAGGAAACTCCGCTTTCTGTATTTGCAGCTAGTTCGGTTAAAGGGCCAACTGAAAACTCCTTACCAAAATTAGTCAAAGAAATAAAAAGACTTATTACTAATGACACTGTTTAATAAATCGACAATTTTAGCTGGCGGAGCTCATATCACTGCCATGTGCGCAGGGATTTTGTTGATATTTTTCCCTCTGGTGAGCGACATAGATCAGATAGCAAATTCGAGTAATTTCACTCAGCAATATCAAGTTAATAAAACAATATTTGAAGCATTGGGGTCACAGGGTCTTTTCGTAATAATATTGCCTTGGATGCTATCAGGAATATGTCTTCTATCTTCGATCATGGCAAAATCAACTAGTAGCAGTCAAAAAACACTGCTTCTCAGGTGGAAGTCCTATTCGTGGGCAATGTCAGCCATATTTATAGTATTTATAGTACTCAGCGCATCCTCAATAGGAAAATTTTATATACCATCAGGTTTACTTGCCTTGGCGTCTGCTTTCTACAATCGATAATAAAATAGATTGAAATACAACAAAATTGTTATTGGAGCGAATACTGGCGTATTTTGAGAACGACCATATCTCTCATTTTACTGACGCATAAATTCATAATTGACAACAAATCAGTAATATTGTGATTGACTGCCTCAGTGATACCAGAGATATATGCTTGTCTTAATTCAGTATTGACATTAAATTTCGATATACCGGCCCGTACACACTGTGAAACCATTTCATCCGATAATCCTGACGCTCCATGCATCACCAATGGCAACTCTGTTGTTTCACGGATTTTATAGAGTCTCGGAAAATCTAAATTAGGTTCTGATTCATATTTCCCATGTATATTACCAATACAAATTGCTAGAGCATTAATCCTGGCTTTAGACACGTAGTCGTCTACCAATAAGGGATCTGTCAAAAATGCTTGGTAATCCGAAATCGTCACATTATCTTCACTACCAGAAAGACGTCCTAACTCTCCCTCGACAAATCCTCCTATGCTTCTTATTTCCTGGGCACATAGTTTGGTAAATTCTATGTTCTCATCATAGTCATACCTCGATCCATCTGGCATGAAGGAAGTAATACCAGCATCGATACCTTCGCTAACAGATGCGATTCTATCGATATGATCGAGATGAACAGAAATTGACACTGTTGATAAGCGAGCTGCTTCCAATGCCATTGCAATAAGGGATCTACTTCCCCTTTCAAGCGAAGCCGGATGCATCTGGATAATTACAGGAACTCCCTCTTGTTCAGCACCTTCTACAACAGCTTTAACACCTTCAAAGTTGTATACATTGAAGGCACCAATAGCAATATTACTTGAGTTGGCCCATTTCAAAATATCAAAGGAGGATGTGATCATTTAATACTTTATTTTCTCATCCTCAAGATCACCTCTGAGATTGCCGTAGACCCACCTACATTACCAGGAAAAAGAATCAATTTTGATCCCGGGTATTTTGATTCAGAACCCATTTGTAAAACCAAAACTCCGGGAGAAATTTGCCCCGGAACTGTAGCTCTCTTAATATTCAATGCATTTAAGATAATATTTGAAGACGTCATGCCCCCTTTTGATATCACATATCTCGGCTTGGCTGAGATTCCGGCAACAACTGCTGTCATTGCATTCGCAATTATCGCTCCAATCTCCAAATACTCCTCAGGTGAAGAACCTGTTATGACATTTCTACTTGTGTATATCACAGTGTCCTTAGATTCATTCAAAAGCATATTAGCTCTTTCAATTACACTAGCTGTGTGTTCTTTATCCCTTCCCAGCACCTTTTCTACTTCCAACTCCAAACCGTACACATTAGGTAGATCCAAAAGACTCTCCAATTGCGATGTGCTACCAGGTACGTGGGAGCCTACTAGTATTAATCCTCCACCCTTATCGGCATATCCCATTTCTTCTTTGTTCAAGATCGGTTTTTCCCTTTGACCAAGACGCGACCGCACAAAAGAAGCCGAAGAGCGTATCAAATAATTTTTCCCGTATTTATACTGAAGTCGCAAAATTGCCAAAGCAACTACATCCAAATCTCTCATGTCCGCCGAATTAATTATGCACATATCACTTCGGTTCATTTGCCTTAGCTTCTCTTCTACGACATCAGGGCCACCAATTCTAATTTCATCTATAGAAACGGATATTACCTCTTCAGAGGAAACTCGACCTCGCGTTTTCTCTTCTATCCAGTCACAAAGGTTAGAGGACTCATATCCAAAGGCAGAGTCTTTAGCAAACGGAGTTTGGGCCACTGGAGCAAGCATACTTCCATCAGAAACATATTGAACATCGTCAATGGTGTAACGCCCTCCCTGGATAAAAAACGGGATAAATATGATTCCATCGTGGGAATTTTCCATTCCTTTTGCCAAAGCATCAACCTCCGCTGGAAAATGTCCACGGAGAGTTGAATCAGATCTAGAAATTACTGATATCGGTATTTTTAACAGTCTAGAAAGTTGACTAAATACAATTCCCAAATCAGCGTTTATTTTTACCGCTTGTTCCTCAGTTTTGGCTCTTGTATTTATCTGGAGGAAAGTCACCTCTTCAGGTTGGTATCTTTCAGAAATAAGTACGTCAAGAGACCATTCTGTCAGAAAGGATGCATTGTGTACTGTTTGTGCCCCCGTGGGATCATCATCTAGAACGAATACCATTGAGGGAGCATTTTCCAGGATTAATTTAATTTCCGGAATTAAGTCTTCTGTCCAAACTGGAGGTAAAGACTCTAGAGTCGCTTCAAGAGGCACCGGGTGATATTGCATAAAATACCCCAACTAAATTTAGCCTGCACTAATCTTAAATTCCAAAAATATGGGTCGCTAAATTTTTTATAGTATCGATGCTATCTATGCTGGTTCAAACATGGGAAGGGCTATCTCTCCGTCACCTTGGTCCTGCCAAACCAATTTCACTCTCATACCAATTTCAATATCGGTAATAGGGTTTTCCACATTTACAATATTGGTCATCATTCTAAAGCCTTCATCAAGGTCCACATATGCCACGGCATATGGTCCCAAATCTTTGAAAGCTGGGTGGCGACTTTGCATGATAACACTGTAGGTGTAAACAACACCCTCACCCTTGGAGGTGTTCCAGGATGTCTCCAAGCTACCACATGTGTCGCAGTGCGCTCTTGGGTAAAAAATAACTCTATCGGTACAATCAGCCTTATCACAAGTCTGATAAACGAGATTTCTTTGCTTTGTTGCTTCCCAGAAGGGTTCTGTGTCAGGTTCTGGAAATCTTGGTTGAGGTCTCAATGTCATCTGTGATTCTCCTAATCTACTAGTCGGCTGCAAGAATGGTCGGCGAAGTGGCGTGCCTAGCTCCCAATTGGCCACCGTTGCCTACCGCTACAGCAAGTTTGGCATTTTCCACCTGGGAATTTGACTCCCCTCTCAACTGCCGGGCGGCTTCCAACAATAGAAAAATACCTCTTTCACCTGGGTGATTGGAGGAAAGGCCTCCACCATCGGTATTAAGAGCAGGTCCTCCCTTTTGATCAAATTTCAGTATTCCTTGACTGACATAATCTCCACCTTCCCCCTTTTTGCAAAATCCCAAATCTTCGATCATACACATGACAGTTATCGAAAAGGAATCGTATGCCATAAGGACATCTATTTCATCTGGAGTTACCCCAGCATCCTCAAAAGCCCTAGGGCCAGACTGTCCACCAGCGCTAACAGTTATATCACCGCCATTTTCTCTATATTTTGTAGCTTCCGCCCCGCCAATGATCCATACTGGTGGTTTTTTACAATTTCTCGCGACTTCTTTAGAGGCTATGATTACTGCCCCACCACCATCTGAAACCATGCAGCACTCAAGCAAATGTAGAGGCCAAGCGATCATTCTAGAATCCAGAACATCTTGTGTTGTAATCTCATTAACACCTACGAACTCAAGATCCGTCATTGCTTTAACTGCCTCAGGATTCCTCATCGCATGATAGCGAGTGGCCACAGAGATCTCGGCAAATTGTTCGTTGGTGGTACCGTATTGATGCATATGGCGAGCCTTAACCATTCCGTATCCTGATATCAACGTCATCCCCCACGGATCCTCCATATTGTTAAATGGAGTGGGAGAACCTTGACCGGTTGCCCCTGCGGTGCCAATTGCCCTGCGATCAGAATGAGACGTTGATCCGTAGGTCAATAAAGCCACATTCGCTTTGCCGGCAGCTATCATGGTAGCCGCGTGATGGGCCTGGAACTCATAGGAAGTTCCACCAACGCTAGTATTATCAATCAACCGTGGGTTTAGACCCAAGTATTCCGAAATCCCGAGTCCACCTATGTTCTGATGAGACCCGTTGTCATAAACCGCATCAACGTCCTGCCAAGATAGTCCGGCATCTTCAAGCGCCTTAGAGGCGGAAGCGGCCTTGATTTGCAAGGCACTGACACCTGGCGCTACCCTCAGAGGATATTCATGTATTCCAACAATTGCAGCTTCCCTAGTCTGTGCCATAAGTTATTCCCCAAAGAATCGTGTTATTAATCGGACTGAAGTTAGCACAAGGCCTTTAAGCAGTCAATCCGATACTTATGAGATTGATTTATTGTTCTAAATATATTTGTCCGATACCCTCATACGATGAATGCAGAAAATATGGAAAATATCCCTTCCTGTACCAGGTGTAATGGAATTGTATTTTCTCCCAATGCTTCCTACTGTCAAACTTGTGGACTATATTTAGGGCACAAGGTTAACTCTTTTTTAGATAACTCCTCTCTTGGAAGAAACAATTGGTGGATATGGGTAGTATTCACCGCTACGTTCGTAGTCATATGGCAAATAATTGGGTCGCTTCCATTGGTAGGGTTCTGTGGAATTCTCAACGTCGTTGAACTCGGAAGTTACACCTGCGATATGGAAACATTCATAGTTACTGGCAATTCCAAGGTACCGAATTTTCTTCTTATGCATTTTTCGTTTGTCATCGGAGCTGGCGGTTTTTATATTTTACTGAAAGCTTTGCATCACAAAAACATACTGCAAGTTTTAACTGAAAGAATTCAATTTGATTACAAAAGAAGCTTTTTTGCTTTAAGTATTTTTTTCATACTGGCAGGATTATCTCTACTAGCCAATATAATTACTGATCCCTCAGGACTAAAATTTCGGGGAGACGGGTCAGATTTATTGGTAATTGCCCTAATCGCTCTAATATTTGTGCCCATACAATCAGGGTTAGAAGAAGCCTTTTTCCGGGGTTATCTACTCCAAGGGTTTTCACTACTAATTAAATCTCGGACAGCGATCTTGATTTTAACTTCCATGATATTTGCTTCGTTGCATCTGTTTAATCCTGAACCTTGGTCTTACGGTCTCTTACCTTACCTATTCGCCGTTTTTTCCGTTGGAATGTTTATGGGGCTAATCACTCTAATGGACGGTGGGATTGAACTGGCTGTCGGCATACATATTGCCAACAACTTATGGGTCCACCTAATACTCGGTTTAGAAGATTCCGTTATTCCTAGTTCCTCTTTGTTCATTGCCTTGAATCAAGATCTAGATTTTATTTCAACTATAATCCCTTCACTAATTCAATATGCTTTGTTGACCTCCATATTTGCCATCAAATATAAATGGTTCGGTAAAGTTGGGCAGTATCCTAGCTCTTAACCTATTGATTACTGACTCATTCAAAACTATAGTTCTTCGAATGCTAATTGGATTAATAACTGACACTCATCTCCCGGGAAGAATCAGAACACTGGACGAATTAGGTGATCTTCCCGGTAAATTTCTCTCAGAAGTAGATTTGATTTTTCATGGTGGTGACCTGACTTCCCCTATAGTTCTCGATTGGTGCGAGCAATTTGCCCCCGTGATTTGTTCAACAGGAAACAATGATCCCATCCCCGATCCTAGAATGAAGGAAGTTCAAGTAGTCGAACTCGAAGGGTGGTCGATAGGTATGATCCACAGTCTAGAAGGTCAATTTAGGCCCATTGATGACCTTCAAAAATTGTTTCCAAAACCGGTTCAGATCATGATTTCTGGACATACTCATCAGGAACGTTTGGAATTCAGAGATGGCATACTTTTGATAAATTCAGGAAGTATTACATTCCCACAGCATAAAGAACTCCGATTAGGAACGGTGGGGACCTTGGAACTACACCCAGGCAAAGCTAAAGTGGAATTATTTCCCCTTGGTGAAACTCCGGGCAGCCCAAACCCAGGGGTCCGAATGTCAATGGAAATTGTAGAAGGAACTGTCGTTCACAGTGAAGGTCCTGTGCTGTTATCCGCCGATGAGTCTCAAATCTAGACAACGGTATAGTCTTCGCTAGTAACGATTCCTTCCGAATCTATTACAAAAAAATTCACAATCGGCGAATCCTTATCTTCTAAAGAAACGAGAACATAGCCAAAATCAACCCAACCTGATTCCACTGCCATTCTGACATCTGTATCAGATGGGAAAGCAGGACTATGTGTATGAGAATGATAAAAATACATCAGTTCCAAACCATTCTCGTCGGCATCTCTCATGACTTCAAGTTGTTCTTTTGGATCCATAACATATCTGAACGGGCTTGGAGTTGAATTTTTCACTCTGTATAAACGGGTAACAGATTCACCCTTTCCGGCCAATATTCCACAGCATTCATTGGGATCATGTTCCTTCGCATGCATAATCATTTGATCGATGTGAGTTTGTAATATTTGCTTCAACTTTTTCTCCTTTTCATGAAAAACATCAACCTTTTAAACATCTGCAAAATCCCCTCTGGTCTATTAGCATGCCTTTTTTCTACACAACTAACACAAGTACAGGCCGGTGGGTGTTCATAATGCCAGTTAGAGCGTCCCATAAATTTACCTTCCTCCTAGTAATTTCCTAATTTGGCACTACCCTTGGCGGTCCAGCATGATAAAAATCATTTTGCCTCCAAGCTTCATAAGCAATGATAGAAACCGCATTTGCTATGTTCAGACTCCGGTTTCCGGGTTTCATGGGAATCAGTAAGCGTCGCTCTTTTGGAATAGTATTTAAAACGCAGGCCGGGATACCAGAGGATTCAGGTCCAAACATATAAGAGTCATTATCTCCAAACTCTATCTCAGTGTAATATCTATGCGATTTGGCAGAAGTCGCATAGAGCATCCGTTCGGGATACATAATCCGATAATCTTCCAAATTCTGATGCTCTGTAACCACGGTCAAATCAGAATAATCAAGAGATGCCCTCCTTAGTTTGGCCTCCGTAAGCTCAAATCCTAAAGGGTGAATAAGATGCAGCTCCGCACCAACATTTGCGCAGAGCCGTATTATGTTGCCCGTGTTGTATGGTATTTCAGGTTTATATAAAACGATGTGCATTGTGTTAACAGCTACCCCACATTTTTTACTAATTCTAGTCTAGAAACCTTTAAACAAACCAACTATGACAAGACATGTTCAATTGTGGCACAATGGACGTTACGCTTTAATGGCAAGTACTATTCTTGTCTCGCGAACGAAATTCAGGAGGAAAAAAATGGCGAATTACCTAGACGGTAAAGTAGCGATAGTCACAGGAGCTGGCAGAGGCATTGGTGCAGGTGTAGCAAAACAGCTGGCTTCGGAAGGAGCTAAGGTCATCGTGAATGATATCGGTGCCGCCTTGGACGGAGAGGGCAATTCTAATACCCCAGCAGAACAAGTGGTTGAAGAGATTAAATCAGCCGGGGGAGAAGCTACTCCCAACTATACCGATATATCAACAATGGAAGGGGGAGAAAGCATCGTTAAATCGGCTCTGGATAACTACGACAAGTTAGATATTGTAGTAACAGTCGCAGGAATATTGCGAGATAGAATGATTTTTAATATGACTGAGCAAGAATGGGATGACGTAATCAGGGTGCATTTGAAAGGTACTTTTACAATATGTAAGTACGCTTCTATCTTGTATCGTCAGCAAAGAAGTGGACGGATAATAACATTTGCCTCAGAATCCGGCTTGATAGGAAACACTGGACAGGGTAATTACGCCGCAGCTAAATCTGGGATCGCAGGTTTTACCAAGGTGGCAGCAAAGGACCTAGGTCGATATGGGGTCACTGCAAATTCTATCTGCCCTAGAGCTAATACAAGAATGACTCAATCGGTACCTGATGCTGCTAGACAATTACGGGAAGATAGGCCGGAAGATAGGGAAGCAGCACCACCAACCACACAGATGGAAGCAGAAGATGTAGCACCATTCGTAGCGTATCTAGCTTCTGATCAAGCAGCTAGCGTTAATGGTCAAACTTTCCTCGTGTATGGTGGAGCGATCACCAAACTATCTCTGCCTCGACGAACTAGAACAATTTTCAAACAAGGAAGATGGGAAGTAGAGGAACTAAGGGAGTTAGCTCCACAGCATCTGACTCAAGGCTTAGTTAACCCCTCACCTCCACAAACAGCTAAGTAATGTTAAGCATCATACGTTTTAAGAGTATAAAAAGTCAGGAGTAAGAAAGATGGGAACGCTTCTTAAGGATAAAGTAGCATTAGTAACCGGTTCTGGTCGTGGTATAGGGCGTGGCATCGCTCTTTTGCTTGCGGAAGAGGGTGCAAAGGTTGTGGTAAACGATCTGGGAGGCGCGGTAGATGGCAGCGGAGATTCATCAACGCCAGCGGACGAAGTCGTAAATGAAATTAAAGCCGCAGGGGGGGAAGCCGTTGCTAATTACGATTCTGTGGCAACAATGGACGGGGGAGAAAACATTGTGAAAACTGCCTTGGATAACTTTGGCAAATTAGACATTGTTGTAGCTGTAGCTGGAATACTAAGAGACAGAATGCTGTTCAACATGACAGAGGAAGAATGGGACGCAGTTATTGCTGTGCACCTGAAAGGCACCTTTACTGTAGCGAAAGCAGCGTCAATAGTTTTCCGGCAGCAACGGAGCGGAAGGATAATTAATTTTTCTTCCACTTCCGGACTGTACGGAAACTCTGGTCAAGCTAACTATGGGGCAGCGAAGGACGGCATAGCAGGATTTACAAGAGCTGTCGCACGGGACCTAGGAAGATACGGAGTTACTGTAAACGCCATTTCTCCGGGTGCAGATTCAAGAATGACTCAAACCGTTCCTCAATCAGCAAGAGATATTAGGGCTGCAAGTGGGATCACAGCCCAATCTGCCGTGGCACCCTTGGAATTAAACAGAGCCCCTGAAGACGTCGCACCTATGGTAGCGTGGTTAGCCTCTGATGAAGCCAAGGATGTGAATGGTCATGTTTTCCATTGCCAAGGAGGTCAAATTTCCTTGATGAGCAATCCAACAGAGGAACGAACGTTAAGGAAGAATGGCAGGTGGACAGTCGAGGAAATCGACGCCATGTTTGCTGGAACCCTTGGGATGGATATGGCCAATCCAGCCCCCCCACAAACACCCAAGGAATAATTCCCCCGCATTAGGATAATAGTAGTAAATGGCCGTCATACGACTAGCAGATCCCAAAAGAGATGCTCGTCAAGTGGCGGCCATTTACCTTCCTTATGTGTTAAATACACCCATTACCTTCGAAACCTCCCCCCCAGACGGCACCGAAATGTACGGACGAATGAAAAAAGTGTCGAATATGTACCCGTGGATAGTTTGTGAACATGAAAATGAAGTAATGGGTTATTCCTATGGAAGCAGGTTTCGAGACAGAAGTGCTTATGACTGGATAGTCGAAACAACGGTATATGTTAGAGAAGCGGCTCATGGTTTAGGAGTTGGAAAAGCTCTTTACGCTTCCTTGCTGGAATGTTTAAGACTACAAGGATTCACTTCAGCTTTTGGGGTTATTGCCTTACCAAACGATCCGAGTGTTTCACTACACGAAAATTTTGGTTTTACTGAGGACTATTTAATGACCAATGCTGGTTACAAAGATGGACACTGGTATGACGTTGGGTTTTGGAGACTCAAACTGAGTGACGCCTCAGAAAATATATTGCCAATAAAATCCATTGATGAATTAAAAAGTAAGAGGTGCTTCAAGAATTCAGTTGTCTTTGGCGAACAATTCCTAAAACTTTCCTAAATTTATTTCGGAACGGATGTTATTCTAATCGTACGTATTACATCACCAGGTAAATTGGCAGTAGCAGGATCTCGGGGAACTATGCTACCTAACACATCCATGCCTTCCACGACTTTTCCAAATACTGAATGGCACGAACCTTGACTACAGTCCTTCATAGTTCCATCCGGATTCATTCCATCCAAAACGGGCGTCTCTATGAACGTGATAAAGAATTGACTTCCATTCGTTCCTTGTCCATCTGGCAGAAGACCTGCATTCGCCATCGACACTACCCCTGCGGAATCATGTCTGGCATCAGGGTGAAATTCATTATCGATATAATATCCAGGGCCCCCTCTACCGGTACCAGAAGGATCACCACCTTGGGCCATAAAATCTGGAATTACTCTATGGAAGGTAACCCAATCGTAATATCCCTGCTCAGAGAGAAAAATAAAATTGTTCACCGTTACTGGAGCTAGTTCTTCCAGAAGATCAATCTTCATTTCACCTCCTTCAAATATCTCAATAGTGGCAAAATAATCTCTACCTTCCTTTAGCGTAATTTTGGGTGCCGTATCCCAAATCATTGCTTCTGGAGTACCTGGTAAATCTGGCTTAGATAATTTGACCAGTTTCCCAAAATCCCATGAGGACATCTCTATATCAACTTTTATCGATATATCCTCTCCATTAGGTCCTTTGACACCGGGGCCACCGACCGCAAGTCCCTCAATTAGAATTCGACTTATGTATGAGCTGTCAGATTCAACCCATATATCCAAATTCAGTGTACCAGTAGAATTTTTCAATACCGGCAACAGTCCACCCAAAATGCTTGATTCAAATTTGGCACTTATATGATCCGACAATAAGCCTCCGGAATTTTCAATACCAATAAGTTCAAACTCAGTTAAATCTTGCTTTACCAGGTCACTAATAGATATGGGGGTAATAAGGAACTGGTCTTCTGGAAATTGAACCCAGTACCTGGCACTGGGATACCTAGCAAAAATCTCTTGATCAATAACGACTAGATCAATGATTTTGATCTGACTATCTTCTTCAAAGGAAGTAAACCCCTTGTAATTGCGCGAATTTTGAACATCACCCTCCATCATCAATGGCATGTCTTCCAAATAATCATCAAATGAAATCGTCATATTCATTTTCAGAATTGAGTGATGTGAATATCCTTTGCCCAAAGCATCTTTCATACCTGAAACAACTTCAAATACCGTCTTCAAATCTCCCGGCACTGAATCAGAACTACTGTCGAGGACTGAAGGATTCGGCTGAACAACAGCGATTGGTGTTACAGGCAACTCGAGAATCTGGGTGTTTGCTAAAGATTGGGCAACCGCAGTTGGCGTCTCAAGTAACTCTGTAAGTTGAGCGTTGGAGGCAGATGGGGAAATTTCGTAGATCTCAGTAGGGGTAACGATAATTGCAGGGGTATTATACGGTTCAATTATTGAGGAGGAGTCGACATCTTGGGATGAACCACATGCTCCTAGCAACAAAGCAGTTGAAAAGCCTAAAGAAATGAACATTTTTTTCATACGCTTGGGATTTCTCTCCTAAGATTTTGGAAATTTAATGATTCCTTCTATAATATTCTACTCGTGATATAAAATATTTTGTGGCAAAAAGTAATCATTATTCAAGGAGTGCAATTTGAGTTCGGTAATTCAGAGCATAGTCGGTACCGGAGACCAAGGATACAGCGGTGACGGCGGCCCAGCCAAAGAAGCTACAATGGATAATCCATTCCATGTAGAAATAGATCCGTCTGGGAGATATCTGTACATCGCGGATTGTTTTAATTTTAGAGTGAGGCGTTTAGACCTAGGAACTGGAATTATTACAAATTTTGCAGGTAATGGTAAGCAAGGGCATTCCGGTGATGGAGGAAATGCCAACGAGGCCTCAATAGACGAAATATACGCGGTACAAGTAGATAAAAACGGTAATGTATATATATGCCAAAGATTCAATCCATCAATTAGGATGATTGAAATATCAACTAATAAGATAAAAACAGTAGCAGGCACTGGTAGTGAAGGCTCAGGAAAGGACGGTATACCTGGGGTACAGTCAGCAATGATCGAACCCAATGACTGCGCAATAGATAATGACGGGAATGTACTGGTTGCTGATATTCAAGATCAGAGAATTAGAAAATATGATCCAATAACCGGATTAATAACTACACTAGCAGGCACTGGTGAAAAAGAACATACTGGAGATGGGGGTCCCGCTGATAAAGCAGGAATCTATGGGGCAAGGGCCGTTTGCACTGACAAGGAAGGAAATACCTACATTTGTGAGCGAGAAGGTAATACCATCCGGAAAATAGACAAAAAAGGCATAATAACCACAATAGCAGGAACAGGGGAGCAAGGTTATAGTGGCGATGGTGAAGATGCTAGATATGCCTTATTTAACGGGCCCAAAGCTATAAGATGTGACAATGAGGGAAATGTCCTGGTTGTAGACACTGAAAATCATGCACTCCGAATTATCGATAAAAACAGTAATATCATTACCACTATCGCTGGTGGAACGGAGGGGCCTGGCGGAGACGGAGGGTTACCTACTCAGGCAGGTCTGGCTCGACCTCACGGTGTAGTAACTGACCACTCTGGCACAATATACATAGCTGATAGTGAGAACCATCGAGTAAGAACTGTGAATCCACAATAGGAGAACCAAATGGTCGATTCCTTCTATGGAATGCATTGGATGCTTGCAACCCCTTTTCACCAAAATGAAGAGGTCGACTATGATTCCATTCCTAACTTAGTGCAACAGGCCATATCTTCCGAATGTACAGGCGTGGTTGGGCTTGGAGTAATGGGCGAAGCTGCTCGTCTAACAGATAGGGAACGGACGAAAATTGCAGAGACAATTATAAAATCGTCCGGAAATTTACCTGTAACTCTAGGTACCACAGCCAATGGAACCAAGGCAATGATAGAGAGAAGCAAAGAAGCAGAACAAATTGGTGCTGCTGCTGTAATGGTCTCTGCACCATCAATGCCTAAATCCAATCTAGACGCCCTTTTCGGATACTATCACCAATTAGCAGAACAATTGACTATTCCTATCGTGTTGCAAGACTACCCACAAACATCTGGAGTAGAAATGCCTGTAGATTTTATCGTCAGAGTAGCCAATGAGATACCGAATGTGAAATATCTAAAACTTGAAGATCCACCAACTCCTACTAAAATAAGTGCAATTCGCAATAAAATTCACGATAGAATGGGAATTTTCGGAGGCCTTGGCGGGGTATTCCTCCTTGATGAACTACGAAGAGGCTCAATAGGTGCCATGACTGGATTCGCATACCCTGAAATATTGGTCCAAATTTGTGATGAGTTCAAAAATGGCAAATTAGAAGTCGCTGAAAAATTATTCTATGACCATCTGCCTTTAATTCAATTTGAACAGCAGGAAGGTATAGGATTAGCCATCCGCAAGGCAGGCATTCATCACAGAGGACTGATAAGTCATCCTACAGTTAGACATCCAGCAGGCCAACTTGCAGAAAATACTTTCAAAGAACTCCTCGAGATGATAAATAGAGTAGGTTTAAAATAATGCTATTCCTCTGATCCTATTGGATTTACAGTCACCCTATTCATTGGAACATCCCCAGTGTTTCTAAACTGATGTTCAACATTCTCAGGAACATGAACGCAGTCTCCTTGCTTTATTGGATATTCTTCACCACCGAAAAACAACACTCCAGCACCTTCTGTTATAAAAGCCTGATGTTCCCAAGGATGCGTATGAAAAGGAGAAGATTCACCTGGTGCATGCTGAACATAAAGCATCACATAATTTGGAACTCCATCGCTCTTACCCAAAATAGGATTTGAATGTTCTCTATAGTTTTTTATAACAGGTTTCATAATAATTCCTTCGTTCTTTGCTTTTCTATCTCCTATAATAAATCCGTTTGAAAGCGTCCGCCTGGGGCATTCCTCTACCTTTACCCCTTTCACCTCTCCATTCCAGCATCCGTTCCAATACCTCATCATAGGACTTACCATCCATTTGGGATACATGCGCTGTTAAAGCCCTAATGGAAGTCTCCAT